>NZ_CP083539.1:187500-493627 GCF_025144335.1 Jannaschia sp. W003 | reverse complement strand
TCGTAGGCGCCGCGCAGGGCGTTCAACGCCTCCACGATGCGCGGCTGCTCGTCGGGCACCGTGCGGGCCTCGCGCAGGTCGATGCCGCTATCGCCGAGGCGGCCCGCGAGGTGGTGGGTGTTGCCGTCGCGGGTTCGGCCCGAGAGGATCTCGTCGCCGATCACGAGCATCGCGGCGGTGGGGTTGGGCATCTGGCTCTCCGTGGCTCGTGCACGGTATAGGGCGCGCCCATGCGCTTCGCCACGCCCCTCGTGCCCGCCCGCCTCGTCCGCCGCTACAAGCGGTTCCTGGCCGACGTGGCGCTGGAGGACGGACGCGAGGTGACCGCGCACTGCCCCAACCCCGGCGCCATGACCGGGCTGGCCGAGCCGGGCATGCGCGTCTGGCTAGAGCCGAACGACGACCCCCGCCGCAAGCTCGGCTGGGGCTGGCGGCTGGTGGAGATGCCGTGCGGGCGGCTCGCGGGGGTGGACACCGGCGTGCCGAACCGCGTGGTGGGCGAGGCGCTGCGGGCGGGCCTCGTGCCGGGGCTGGAGGGCGCGGTGCGCGCCGAGGTGCGCTACGGCGAGCGCTCGCGCATCGACTTCATGGTGGGCGACACCCACGTCGAGGTGAAGAACGTCCACTTCCGCCGCGACGGCGACTGGGCCGAGTTCCCCGACAGCCGCACGGCGCGGGGTGCCCGGCACCTCGACGAGATGGCCGCGGTGGTGCGCGCCGGGGGGCGGGCGGTGACGCTCTACCTCGTGCAGCGCCCCGACTGCGCGCGGCTGCGGATCGCCGCCGATCTGGACCCGGTCTACGGCGCGGCCTTCGCGCGGGCCCGCGAGGCGGGGGTGGAGACGCTGGCGTATGGGACGCGCATCACCCGCGAGGGGGTGTGGCTGGGGGAGCGGATGCCGGTGGAGTAAGGGCGTCCCGCCCCGCCCCGCCCCGGCCTCGAGCCGGGGCCTCTGGCTGCCGCTGGCGCCCCCGCTCCGGAGCGAAGCGCTCGCGCAGGGCCGGGGCGGGACGGCAGGAAACCGGGACCGCCACGCCCCGGACTTGATCCGGGGCCTCTGGCCGCCGGTAGCGCACCATTGCGCAGCGGAGCGCCCCCGGCGACCGAAGGCCGCCCGCTCCCCGTCTTCAACTCGCGCCCCGCGTCCCCTATGTTGCGCCCTCACGACGGGAGACACGCCTTGGACGAACACCGCGGCCGACTGACGCGCGACGGCATCCGCATCCACGAGGACGCGGACTTCGCGGGCATGCATGCGGCGGGCCGCCTCGCCGCCGAGATCCTCGACCGCGTGGCGCCGCTGGTGCAGGTGGGCGTCACCACGGGCGAGATCGACGCCGCCATCACCCGCTGGATCGAGGAGGCCGGCGCGGCCTCGGCCACGATCGGCTACAAGGGCTACCGCCACGCCTCGTGCATCTCCGTGAACCACGTGGTCTGCCACGGGATTCCGGGCGACAAGCGCCTGAAGGACGGCGACATCGTCAACGTGGACGTGACCGTGATCGTCGACGGCTGGTTCGGCGACACGAGCCGCATGTACGTGGCAGGCAACCTCAGCCGGAAGGCCGAGCGCCTGATCCAGGTGACCCACGACGCGCTGATGCGCGGCATCGAGGCCGTGCGCCCCGGCAACACCTTCGGCGACATCGGCCACGCGATCCAGAGCTTCGTGGAAGCCGAGCGCATGTCAGTGGTGCGCGACTTCTGCGGCCACGGGCTGGGCACCGTGTTCCACGCGCCGCCCAACGTGCTCCACTACGGGCGCCCGGGGACGGGGCCGGTGCTGGAGGAGGGCATGTTCTTCACGATCGAGCCCATGGTGAACCTCGGGCGCCCCGAGACCAAGGTGCTGGCCGACGACTGGACCGCGGTGACCCGCGACAAGTCGCTGTCGGCCCAGTTCGAGCACTCGGTGGGCGTGACGGCCACGGGGGCCGAGATCTTCACGCCCTCGCCCGCCGGGCTGTTCCACCCGACCTGGGCGGCGACGGCGCAGGCTTAACCCCCCGTTTACACCTGCGCGCCCAGATGGGCGCATGACGAGACGATCCATGGCCGAGGCCGCGAACGCGGCCGACCTGTTCGCCCGGGCCGTCACGGTGCCCGCCGCCGAGGCGGCCCGTGCCGCCGAGCCCGACCACCGCCTGCGCCACCGCGCGCGCCTGCGCGAGCGCTTCATGCAGGGCGGCGCGGACGCCATGCCCGACTACGAGCTCCTGGAGCTGATCCTCTGCCGCGCCGTGCCGCGGGGCGACGTGAAGCCCGTGGCCAAGCGCCTCCTGCGCATCTTCGGCGACCTGAACCGCGTCATGGCCGCGCCGCCCGCCCGCTTGGCGGAGGTGCAGGGCGTGGGGGCGGCGGTCGTGGAGCAGCTGAAGATCGTGGAGGCGGCAGCGCACCGAATGGCGCGGGCCACCGTGATCGACCGCCCCGTGCTGTCGTCCTGGGACGCGCTGCTGCGCTACCTGCACACCGCGATGGCCCACCGCACCACGGAGTGCTTCCGCGTGCTCTACCTCGACCGCAAGAACGTGCTCGTGGCCGACGAGGTGGCGGGGCGCGGCACCGTGGACCACGTGCCGGTCTATCCGCGCGAGGTGGTGAAGCGCGCGCTGGAGCTGGACGCCTCGGCGCTGATCCTCGTGCACAACCACCCCTCGGGCGATCCCACCCCCTCCGAGGCCGACGTCACCATGACCCACGCCATCCGCGAGGTGGTCGAGGCGCTGGGCATGGTGCTGCACGACCACATCGTGGTGGGGCGCGGCCGCGAGACGAGCTTCCGCGCCGAGGGGCTGCTCTGAGGCCCCCCGGCCTGCGCCTCAGCCGAGGATCGTGCGCTCGATCACCCACCAGACGCCCTGCGCGGCGATCAGGAGCGAGCCCACCACCGCCACCGCGTGGAAGCCTTCGGCCACCGGCGACAGGCGACGGCCCATCACCCGGAACGCGGCCAGGATGAACGCGAAGGCCACCGCGATCACGAGGAGCTGGCCCAGCTCCACGCCGACGTTGAAGCCGATCAGCTTCACCGCGAGGTTGCCCGACACGTCCAGTTCCGAGAACACGCTGGCGAAGCCGAGGCCGTGCAGGAGGCCGAAGGCGAACACCACGGCGATGCGGTCCCAGCCGATGCGCGGCGTCTCGACACCGCCCTCGGTGACGGGGCCGCCCGCGGCGGCCGCGGCGGGCACCCGGCGCGCGCGCCGGATCGCCACGAGGTTCTCGACCGCCACGTAGACGATCGAGGCGGCGATGATGGACTCGACGATCCACATGGAGGTGCCGGGGATGCGCACGATCCCCACCGTGGCCAGCGCCAGCGTGACCGTGTGCGCCGCCGTGAACGACGTCACCTGCCAGAGCAGGGGCCGCCAGGCGAGCGCGTAGAAGAAGAGGCCGAGCACGAACAGGATGTGGTCGAGGCCCATGGGCACGATGTGCAGCACGCCCTGCCAGAGATACTGCCCGAACACCTGCGCCGCGTTCTGCGCGGCGACCGCATCGCGCGGCATCGGGTCGGTGAGGTCGCCGCCCGACAGGAACGCCTCGTAGGAGGCCTCGCCGTCGCCCTGGCGCACGATCAGCGCGCCGCGGTCGGGGGCGAGGCCCATCCGCACGCCCGAGCCGTCGGCGGGCAGGGGCGCGCGCAGCACCAGCACGCTGTCGCGGCGCAGCTCGGGGTCGCCCACCTCGGGGATCTCGACCGCCTCCAGCTCCGGCTCCAGCGCGGCGTCGCCCGCCAGCAGCACGAAGTCCTCGCGGATCGCGGGCCAGCTCTCGCGAAGGGCCGCCTCCAGCGCGGCCGGCTCCAGGCGGCGCAGGGCGTCGTGGCGCTCGGCCTCGGGGGCCTCGTCGGTGTCCGCGACGGCGCCCAGGTCGATGCCGGCGATCAGCGCCTCGGCGGCGGTGCGCAGCCGCACCTCGACCGCGTCGGCGCCCACGGCGACGTCGGCCACCGTGGGCTCGATCTCGTGAGCGGTGGCGAGCGCCCCCGGCATTGACAGCACCGCCGCCAGCAACAACCTCGTGCCCAACCCCAGGAGCCTCGTACCCATGCACCGTCCTTTCGCAATCCTCGCCGCAATGTGCACCTTCGCCCTGCCGGGGCAAGCGCACGAGTTCTGGATCGCGCCCGAGCGCTACCAAGTGAGCGAGGGCGAGGGCGTGGTCGCCGCGTTCCGCAACGGCGAGGAGCTGGAGGGCTCGTCGCTGAGCTACGTGCCCGCGCGCGCGGCGCGCTACGACATGATCGTGGGCGGCGAGACCTACCCCGTGCCGGTGCGCATCGGCGACAACCCGGCCTTCCGGGTCGAGGGCCTGCCCGACGGGCTGCTGACGATCGTGCACGAGACCTCGGACGCCCTGGTCACCTACCGCGAGAAGGACGGGCGCTCGGGCTGGGAGCGGTTCCTGGGCTTCGCCGAGCACAAGGACTTCCCGGACGCGGAGGCCGAGCACCTCGCGCGGGGGCTGCCGCAGGAGGGCATCACCGAGCGCTACCGCCGCTACGCCAAGGCGCTGGTGGCCGTGGGCTCAGGCATGGGCGAGGACCGCGCGACGGGCCTGCGCACCGAGATCGTGGCGCTCGCCAACCCCTACACGGACGCGCTCGCCGGCGGGCTGCCGGTGCGGGTGCTCCTCGAGGGCGAGCCGCGCGCGGACGCCCAGGTGGAGCTGTTCGCGCGCGCGCCCGACGGTTCCGTGGAGGTCACGCTCCACCGCACGGACGCGTCGGGCGTGGCGATGCTGCCGGTGGCGCCGGGGCACGAGTACCTGGCGGATGCCGTGACGCTGCTGCCGGTGGAGGAGGGGGCCGCGGACGGCGCCATGTGGGAGACGCTCTGGGCCGCGTTGACCTTCGCGGTGCCGGGGGCGTAATCACGCCCGCACACCCCGGAGGGCATCCCATGGACAAGTTCGAGACCATCACCGGCGTCGCCGCGCCGCTGCCGCTGATCAACGTCGATACCGACATGATCATCCCCAAGCAGTTCCTGAAGACCATCAAGCGCTCGGGCCTCGGCGTGAACCTCTTCGACGAGATGCGCTACCGCGACGACGGCAGCGAGATCCCGGACTTCGTGCTTAACCAGCCCGCCTACCGGGGTGCCCAGATCCTGGTGGCGGGCGACAACTTCGGTTGCGGCTCCAGCCGCGAGCACGCGCCCTGGGCGCTTCTGGACTTCGGCATCCGCGTCGTGATCGCCCCCTCCTTCGCCGACATCTTCCACGGCAACTGCTTCAAGAACGGCATCCTGCCGATCGCGCTGCCCCAGGAGGAGGTGGACGCTGTGATGGAGGACGCGCAGCGCGGCGAGAACGCCCGCATCACCGTGGACCTGGAGGCCCAGGAGGTGCGCCTGACGGACGGGCGCGCGATTCCCTTCGAGGTCGATCCCTTCAAGAAGCACTGCCTGCTGGAGGGCCTCGACGACATCGGCCTGACCGAGCAGAAAGCCGGCTCGATCGAGACCTTCGAGGGGCGGATGGGGCAGGACCGCCCCTGGGTGTGACGCCGCGGCGCCGCCGTGCGATGCGGGCTTGCGCACATCAAGTCCGCTTCGCAAGGCACTGATCGGAAACGGAAATCACGTTCCTTATCCGCGTCCTGTCGCGCGGGGGACACAAACGCCCCACGTTTCTTTCCCGGCCAAATCAGGCAGTTGCCGGATGAAGTTAATCAGGGCAACCTCTAGGCGAGAATGAGGCACGGTGCCTTCGGGCACCATATCCGCCGGACACGGGAAGGCACGTACCGACCCGGACGGCAGGAAGAGGCAGACAGTGATTTCGCAGCTCACCGGCGCGGGACTTCGTGCACTCCTGGTGGTGGCCATGATCGTCACCCCGTCGCTCCTGCTCCCGCAGGACGCGCCCGAGGTGGCCGACGCCGTGATCCTGATCGCCTTCTGCGCGGCGGTGTTCACGGTGCTGGAGTACGGCGCGATCTATCCCGGCCTCGTGGAGTTCCGCGACGCGCCGCCCTTCAACCGCACGCGATTCGCCATCCTCGCCCTCACGGTGCTGATGATCGCCGGGATCTGCGCCGGGCGCGAGGAGCCCTCGGCCCTCAGCCGCCTCGTCTTCGCGGTGGGCGTGATGCTGGGCCACGCCATGGACTTCCCCTGGAGCCCGATCCGCCTGATCCTCTGGCTCCTGCCCGAAGGCACCACCATGGCCGAGGCGCAGATCGTGCGCGCCGCGGCCGGGCTGGCCTATCTCGTGGCGCTGGTCGGCATCACGCTCTTCGCGATCCTGATCCGTCTCTACCGCTGGCCCGGCCGCTCGGGCGCGTTCAACGTCTGGATCAACCTGCCCACCTTCGAGCCGACGGCGGGCGCCGACGTGGTGCGCCGCCTGCGCTCGGACGGGCGCTTTAACATCCTGTTAGGCATCGTGCTGCCATACCTCTCCCCGCCGGTCGCCGGCTTCGTCGGCGGCGTGAACGGCATCTCGCTGATCGAGAGCGATCTCGTGCTGGTCTGGTCGGTGGCGCTATGGGCCTTCCTTCCCGCGTCCCTGTTCCTCCGGGGCATCGCCATGCGCCGCCTGGCGCTGATGATCGAGGCCAAGCGCCGCCGCGTGGCCGTCGACCACGCCGCCGTCGGCACGGACTTCCTGCCGGCCTGATCGCCGCCTTGCTGCTGCTGGCGGCTCCCGTCGCCGCGGACACGCTGCGCGTCGCCACGTTCCACTCCGGCCTCGGCCGCCGCGGGCCCGGCCTCATGCTGCGCGACGTCCTGCGCGGCGAGGCGCAGGCCGCTGCCGCCCTCGACGTGATCGCCCACGTCGGTGCCGACGTGCTGGTGCTGGGCGACGTGGACTGGGACGCGGGCGGGGCGGGGCTGGACGGCATCCGCGCCGGCTTGCGCGCGCGGGGGCTGGACTATCCCCACGCCGTGCACCTGCGCCCCAACGCGGGCCGCCCCTCGGGGCTCGACCTCGACGGCGACGGGCGGCTGGGTGAGGCGCGCGACGCGCTCGGCTACGGGCGGTTCACGGGCGATTCGGGGCTGGCGGTGCTGTCGCGGCATCCCCTCGGCGCGGTGGCGGACCATTCGAGCGTGCCCTGGGACGCGCCCCGCGGCCTCCTGCCCGAGGGGGCCGTGGTGCCCGTCGCCACCGTGGCGCAGTGGGTGGTGCCCGTGGCGGGCCTCAGCCTCGTGACCCTCGCCGCCGGCCCGCCCGTGTTCGACGGCCCCGAGGACCGCAACGGCCTGCACAACGCCGCAGAGCTGGCGCTGGCGCTCCGGCTGGCCGAAGCCGAGGCCCTCCCGGTGCTCGCGGGCCGCGCCAACGTCGATCCCCGCGACGGCGAGGGGCGGCGGGACGCCCTCGCGGCGCTGCTGGCGCACCCGCGCCTCCGGGACCCCGAGCCGCGCGGCGCGGGGGGCGGCGGCGCGGGACACCGAGGCGATCCGGGCCTCGACACCGCCGCGTGGGAGGGGCCGGGGCCGCTGCGCGTGGACTACGTGCTGCCCGCGCGCGGCCTGCGGATCGTGGCGGCGGGCGTGCTCTGGCCGCCCGAGGGCGACCCTCTACGCAAAACCGTGGACGCGGCCGGCACGGGGCGCGCGGTGTGGGTGGACCTCGCCCTGCCGGTTGACCACGCGGAGGGGCGGGAGTAGCGCGGCCGGCGATCCAACAGATGCGAAGGACCGCCGCGATGGCCAACACCCTCCTGATCCTGCCGGGCGACGGCATCGGCCCCGAGGTCATGGCCGAGGTGCGGCGCGTGATCGACTGGTTCGGCGCGAACCGCGCGCTGCAGTTCGAGGTGTCCGAGGACTTGGTCGGCGGCGCCGCCTTCGACGCCCACGGCACGCCTCTGACGGACGCGACGATGGCCAAGGCGCAGGAGGTGGACGCGGTGCTGCTGGGCGCCGTGGGCGGGCCGAAGTACGACCAGTTGGACTTCTCCGAGAAGCCCGAGCGCGGCCTCCTGCGCCTGCGCAAGGAGATGGACCTGTTCTCGAACCTGCGCCCCGCGCAGTGCTTCGACGCGCTGGCGGACTTCTCGTCGCTCAAGCGCGACGTGGTCGCCGGCCTCGACATCATGATCGTGCGCGAGCTGACCTCGGGCGTCTACTTCGGCGAGCCCCGCGGCATCCACCGCGAGGGCAACGAGCGCGTCGGCATCAACACCCAGCGCTACACCGAGAGCGAGATCGCCCGCGTGGCGCGCTCCGCCTTCGAGCTGGCCAAGCGGCGCGGGAACCGCGTCTGCTCCATGGAGAAGGCCAACGTCATGGAATCGGGCGTGCTGTGGCGCGACGTGGTGCAGGAGATCCACGACGCCGAGTACCCCGAGGTGGAGCTCAGCCACATGTACGCCGACGCCGGCGCCATGCAGCTCACGCGCTGGCCCAAGCAGTTCGACGTGATCGTCACCGACAACCTGTTCGGCGACCTCCTGTCGGACCTGGCCGCCATGCTCACCGGCTCGCTGGGGATGCTGCCCTCGGCCTCGCTCGGCCTGCCGATGGCGAACGGCCGGCCCAAGGCGCTCTACGAGCCCGTGCACGGCTCGGCGCCCGACATCGCGGGGCAGGGCCTCGCGAACCCCATCGCCTGCATCCTCTCGTTCGCGATGGCGCTGCGCTACAGCTTCGACGAGGGCGCGAACGCGGACCTCCTGGAAGGCGCGGTCCAGAAGGTGCTCGCCGACGGCGTGCGCACCGCCGACCTCATGGGCCCCGAGGGCGGCACCCCCGTCTCCACGAGCGGGATGGGCGACGCCGTGCTCGCCGCCCTCGACGCCGCCGCCTAGACCCCTCCGGCGCCGCCCCGGGGAGGGGGCGGCGCACCACCCGAAAGCTCCGGTCCCATGACCACCCCCCAAGGCTCCGCCGCCACCTCCCCGCTGCCCGGCATCCTCGGCGCCCTCGCGGCCTTCGCGCTGTTCTCGGTGCACGACGTGGCGATCAAGATGCTGGGCGGCTACGCCGTGTTCCAGATCGTGTTCTTCTCGGTCCTGCTGACCTTCCCGCTGGTCGTGATGATGCTGCTGCGCGACGACGTGGAGGGCAACCTGCGGCCGCGGCACCCGTGGTGGACCGCGCTGCGCACCGCCTCCACGGTGGTGACGGGCATGTGCGTGTTCTACGCCTTCACCACGCTGCCCCTCGCGCAGGTCTACGCGATCATCTTCGCGATGCCGCTGATCATCACGGTGCTGTCGATCCCGGTGCTGGGCGAGCGCGTGGGCCCCCACCGCTGGGGCGCGGTGGTCTGCGGTCTCCTGGGCGTGCTGGTGGTGCTGCGCCCCGGCGGCGGGGTGGAGCTGGGCTGGGGCCACGCGGCGGCGCTCACGGGGGCCTGCGCCTCGGCGCTGGCCTCGGTGATCGTGCGCAAGATCGGCCGCGAGGAGCGCACCGCGGTGCTGCTGCTCTACCCGATGGTGGCGAACGTGGCGGCGATGGGGGTCGTGCTGCCCTTCGTGTACCGGCCCATGCCGCTGGGCGACCTCGGCCTCTGGGCCGTCATGGCCGCCTGCGCCTTCGGGGCGAGCCTGCTGATGATCGAGGCCTACCGCCGCGCCGACGCGGTGCTGGTCGCGCCCATGCAGTACAGCCAGATCCTGTGGGCCGCGCTCTACGGCTGGCTGTTCTTCGACGAGACCGTGGACGGCGGCACCGCGCTGGGCGCCGCGATCATCATCGCCTCGGGGCTCTACATCGTGTTCCGCGAGGGCCGCGGCAATTCGCCCACCCGGCCCGTGCGCCGCACCCGCTCGCGCCCCGAGACAGGGACCGCCCCGCGGATCGGCCCGATGCTCTCGGACGCGGATCGCGACAGGTCGCGGCATTAGGGCGATTGCCGGGCCGCGGGGGGCGGGATAAGGAAACCGGATGAACGAGATCTCCCCCGAGACGCAGGACTGGGAGCACGACCCGGTCGTCCTCCTCGAACGCCACCTCTGGCCCCTGGCGCCGGCGCTCCTGCGCGCGGCCCTGGACCGCGACGCCGCCATCGTCGCGCGCGCCTCCGTCGACGAGGCGGTCGCCACGCTCGGCGGGCGCTGGGAGGACCTGCTCGCCCCCTACGACGTCCAGATCGACGACGCACAGCGCGCGACGGTGGCCGAGACCGCGGCGTGGCTCTCGGAGCTGCGCCCGCGCGTGGGCGCGGACGGCTGGCTCGCCGAGGCCGCCGAGGCCACGCGCGAGGCCGAGGAGCGGGTGAAGGCCGCGCTCGACATCTTCCGGAAGGTCTTCATCTCCACCGTGATCGCCCGCCAGGAGGAGCACGCCCACCGCGCCTCCAACAACGCGCTGCGCCTGATCCAGCTCCACCGCAAGCTCGAGCGCATCGCCGCCCACGCCGCCTTCGAGGCCTCGCGCCTCGGCGACGACGCGGGGGGCGTGGCCGCCGTGGCCGAGGAGCTGCGCACCCTCACTGAGGTGACCCGCCAGACGGTGGACGAGGTGGAGCAGAAGACCCGCCGCCTCTGACGCGCGCGCCCCTTGCGCTCCGCCCCCGCGGCGCGTATCGCGCGGCCACGGTCGGGCAGTGGCGCAGCCTGGTAGCGCACCTGCTTCGGGAGCAGGGGGTCGGAGGTTCGAATCCTCTCTGCCCGACCAGACACCCCCCGCCATTCCGAGGCGTCGCGACGGGGGGCGGGCGGCCGGATCAGATGGCCGCGAACACCACGAACATCGCCAGCACGTAGATCAGGATGCCGCCGCCGATCAGCAGGTAGTGGAAGTTGCCCATCGCCTGCGCCCGGAGCATCGAGCGCATCTGCCCCATCAGCTCGGGCCACGTGTAGCTCACGAAGTCGCCCTGCGTGAACACCGCCTTGATGCGTCCGTCGCCGTCCACCACCGGCAGGCGGCGGAAGCGCTCGTTCGACATGATCCGCAGCCAGTTCAGCATGTCGTCGGTCTCGCGCGCGAGGCGCGGCTCGGGCGTCATGATCGCGCTGAGCGGCGTGGTCGCCGCATCGAGGCCCTTGGCCACCACCTTGTTCATGATGTCGCGCTCGGTCACCACGCCGATCACCTTGTCGTCGGCGTCGACCACGATCACGCAGCCGTAGTTCCGGTCGCTCATCGCCGAGACCGCCTCGCCGATCATCGCGTCCGGCCCGCGCGTCAGCGGCCTCGGCTTGCTGGCGTATTCGGGGCGGTCCATCAGCCGGTTTCCGCTGCGCGTGTCGTCTGCCATCGTCGGTCCTCCTGCGATGCGGGGTGACCTAGCGGCGCCCGGGCCGCTGTCGAGCGCATCTAGGGCGCCTGAAGCCCCAGCCCCCGCAGCGCCGCCTGCACCACCTGCGCGACGGGGCGGTCCACGGCGAGGCGCACCGCACCCTCGTCCGCGCCGGGCGGCTCCAGGGTCTCGAACTGGCTGCGGATCAGCGAGGCGGGCATGAAGTGTCCCTCGCGCGCGCGCAGCCGCTCCTTGACCAGCGCGCGGGGGGCATCGAGGAACACGAACCGCACGCCGCCCCCGGCGGCCCGGTCGATCGCGGTGCGGTAGCGGCGCTTCAGCGCCGAGCAGGCCACCACGCAGTCGCCCCCCTCGGCCAGCGTCCGGCCCACCTCGGCCAGCCACGGCGCGCGGTCGGCGTCGTCGAGCGGCGTGCCCTCCGCCATCTTCCGCCGGTTCGAGGCCGGGTGGAGGTCGTCGCCGTCGACGAAGCGCGCCCCCAGCGCCTCGGCCAGCGCCGCGCCCACGGCCGACTTGCCGGTGGCCGTGACGCCCATCACCACGATCCGCCGCGCGCTCACAGCGACGCCGTGATGCCGCCGTCGACGTAGAGCACCGTGCCGTTCACGAAGCTCGCCGCATCCGAGCACAGGAAGATGCAGGCCCCCACCAGCTCCTCGACCTTGCCCCAGCGGCCTGCCGGGGTGCGCTTGGCCAGCCATGCCGAGAACGCGGGGTCGTCCACCAGCGCCTGGTTCAGCGGCGTCTCGAAGTAGCCCGGCGCCAGCGCGTTGACCTGCAGCCCGTGGGGCGCCCAGTCCGTCGCCATGCCCTTCGTGAGGTTGCCCACCGCGCCCTTCGTGGCCGTGTAGGGCGCGATGCCGGGCCGGGCGAGCGCGGTCTGCACGCTCGCGATGTTGACGATCCGCCCGCGCCCGCGCCCGATCATGTGCCGCGCCACCGCCTGGCCCACGTGGAACACGCTCGCCACGTTAGTCTGGAGCAGGCGCTCGAAGGCGTCCGCCGGGAAGTCCTCCAAGGGGGCGCGGTGCTGCATGCCCGCGTTGTTCACCAGGATGTCGATGGCCCCGTGCTCGGCCTCGAACGTATCCACCGCATGGCGCACGGCATCGTGGTCGGTCACGTCGAAGGGGAGCACTTCGGCGCCCTCGATGCCCTCCGCGGCCCGCTCCAGCTTCGCCCGGTCGCGCCCGTTCAGCACCACCCGCGCGCCGGCCTCCGCCAGCCCCTTCGCGAGCGCCAGGCCGATGCCCTGCCCCGAGCCGGTCACGAGGGCGCGGCGGCCCGAGAGGTCGAACAGGGCGAGGGTCATGGACGTCTCCGGCGGGGCTTGCGGCGGACGGGCCGCCGCGCCACGGTCACCTTCGCACGCCCCGCCCGGGGCGCAAGCCTCGGAGATCCCCATGAAGGCCGTCGTCGCCCACGCTGCCCGCGACCTGCGCATCGAGGAGCGGCCCGACCCCGGCCCGCCCGGCCCCGGCGAGGTGCGGGTGCGCGTGGCCACGGGCGGCATCTGCGGCAGCGATCTGCACTACTTCGACCACGGCGGCTTCGGGCAGGTGCGCCTGCGCGAGCCCATGATCCTCGGCCACGAGGTGGCGGGCCACATCGAGGCGGTGGGCGAGGGGGTCTCGATCCCCCGCGGCATGCTGGTGGCCGTCTCGCCGTCGCGCCCCTGCCGCGACTGCCCCGAATGCCTGCGCGGCCTGCCCAACCACTGCGCCGCCATGCGCTTCTACGGCTCGGCCATGCCCTTCCCCCACGTGCAGGGCGCCTTCCGCGAAGTGCTCCTGGCCGACGAGGCGCAATGCGCCGTGGCGACCAGCCTCTCGCCCGCCGAGGCGGCGATGGCCGAGCCGCTGGCCGTGGCCCTCCACGCGGTGCGCCGGGCGGGCGACCTCGTGGGCCGCGCGGTGCTGGTCACGGGCTGCGGCCCCATCGGCGTCCTCGCCATCTTGGCCGCGCGGCGCGCGGGCGCAGGCCTCGTGGTGGCGACCGACCTGTCGGAGTTCTGCCTCGACATGGCCCGCCACGCGGGCGCCGACGTGGCCCTGGAGGCGGGCGACCCGAAGCTGGCCGAGTACCGCGCGGGCAAGGGGACGTTCGACGCCGCGTTCGAGTGCTCCGGCTCGGCCTCCGCGCTCGGCGCCGCCGTGGCCGCCCTGCGCCCGCGCGGCGTCTTGGTGCAGCTGGGGCTCGGCGGCGACATGCACGTGCCCATGCAGAGCATCACCGCCAAGGAGATCGACCTGCGCGGCTCGTTCCGCTTCGGCGAGGAGTTCGCCGCCGGCGTCGGGCTGATGCGCCGCGGACTGATCGACGTGGCCCCGCTGGTCACGCGCAGCTTCGCCGCCGCCGACGCCGTGGCCGCGTTCGAGACCGCCGGCGACCGCACCCGCTCCATGAAGACGCAGATCACCTTCGGCTGATCCCCCATTCCGGAGACCCCCCATGTCGCTCGCCTTCCCGCTGCCGCCGATCCCCACGCTCAAGGTCGAGGAGGGGGGCGAGTACGCCGTGCGCCGCATCTTCTGCGTGGGCCGCAACTACGCCGAGCACACCCGCGAGATGGGCCACGAGCCGACCCCCGAGGCGCCGTTCTACTTCACCAAGTCGCCCGCCCACATGGTGCGCGCGGACGCGGACATCCCCTTTCCGCCCGAGACCGCCGACTATCACCACGAGGTGGAGCTGGCCGTGGCTCTGGGCGCTGACGTTTTTCGTGCCTCCGAGGAGGAAGCGGCGGCCGCCGCGTGGGCCTACGCGGTGGCGCTCGACATGACGCGGCGCGACCGCCAGCAGGAGGGCAAGGACCGCCGCCGCCCCTGGGACCTCGGCAAGGACGTGGAGGCCTCCGCTGTTGTCGGCACCCTGCGCCGCGACTTCGAGCCGGCGGACCAGCGCATCGAGATGCGCCTCAACGGCGAGCTGCGCCAGGACGGGCGGCTCTCGGACATGATCCACGGGGTGCCGGCCATCGTCGCCGACCTCTCGCGCTTCTACCACCTCGGGCCGGGCGACCTGATCCTGACGGGCACGCCCGCGGGCGTGGGCAAGGTCGAGGCGGGCGACGCGATCATGGCGCGGGTCGAGGGCCTGCCGCCCTTCGACCTGCGCATCGGCCCGCCGCTCTAGCGAGCGGTCGACAGGGGCGCGGCCCCGTGGCACCTGTCGCCGCGATACGCCTCCGCAGGACCCCGCCGCCATGACACGCACCCTCCTCGCCGCCCTCCTGGCCCTAGCCGCCCTTCCCGCCACCGCGCAGGAGGTGACGCTCAAGATGCACCAGTTCCTGCCCGCGCAGGCCAACGTGCCGAAGCTGATCCTCGACGTGTGGGCCGACCGCATCGAGGAGGCCTCCGAGGGGCGCATCCAGGTGGACCGCTACCCGTCGATGCAGCTCGGCGGCACGCCCCCCGACTTGATCGACCAGGCGATCGATGGCGTGGCCGACGTCGTCTGGACCGTGGTGGGCTACACGCCGGGCCGCTTCCCCTCCACGGAAGTGTTCGAGCTGCCCTTCATGGTGCCCGACGCGCGCGCCGCCTCCTGCGCCTACTGGACCCTGTTCGAGCGCCACATGGCCGATGCGGAGTTCGCGGACCTCAAGGTGCTGGGCACCTGGGTCCACGGGCCGGGCGTGATCCACGCCGCCGAGCCGGTCGAGACGCCCGCCGACCTGCGGGGCCTCAAGGTCCGGGGCGGCTCGCGCATGGTCAACGAGCTGCTGGAGGCCGCGGGCGCGACCCCGGTGGGCATGCCCGTGCCGGCGGTGCCCGAGGCGCTGTCGAAGGGCGTGATCGACGGCACCACGGTGCCGTGGGAGGTGACGACCTCGCTGCGCATCCCCGAGCTGGTGGAGTTCCACACCGAGTTCGAGGGCCCCGCGCTCTACGTGCTCACCTTCGTGCTGGCCATGAACAAGGGCCGCTACGAGGCGCTGCCCGCCGACCTGCAGGCCGTCATCGACGACAACTCCGGCCTCGCGTTCTCGGTCTTCGCGGGCGGCACGCAGGAGGACGCCGACGCCCCCGCGCGCGAGGTCGCGGTGGAGATGGGCAACGAGATCTTCACGGTGACCGACACCTCCGAGTGGAAGACGCTGGTGGCGCCGATCCGCGAGGCCTGGACGGCGGACATGGCCGAGCGCGGGCTGGACGGGGCGATGCTGATCGCCGAGGCCGAGGCGCTGATGGCGGGCGCGTGCGCCGGGGGCGGGGCGACGGCGGCGGAGTAGGCCTCAGGCCGCCATGTTGCGCTCGTGGTGGGCGATCGCGGCCTCGAGGTCCTCGTAGTAGGTCAGCTTGCCGTTCTCGAGCACCGCGCCCGCCTGGCACAGGTCGCGCACCTGCTTCATGGAGTGCGTCACCACCACCGCCCCCGCGGTGCGGGTGCGCGCGTTCAGGAGCGCGGTGCAGCGGGCCTTGAACGTGGAGTCCCCCACCGAGGTCACCTCGTCGATCAGGTAGGTGTCGAAGGCGATGCCCATGGACACCCCGAAGGCGAGGCGCGACTTCATGCCCGAGGAGTAGGTGCGCACCGGCAAGCGGAAGTGGTCGCCGAGCTCCGCGAAGTCCTCCACGAAGTCGCACAGCTCGTCGGTGTCCACGCCGTAGATGCGCCCCACGAAGCGGGTGTTCTGCAGGCCCGTCATGTCGGGGTGGAACGAGCCGGCGAAGCCCACCGGGAACGAGATCGACCCCGTCGAGACGATCTCGCCCGAGGACGGCGTCTGGATCCCGCCGATCATGCGCAGGAGCGAGGACTTGCCCGCCCCGTTGCGGCCCAGCAGCGCCACCGAGACCCCGGACGGGAAGGTGGCGTTGAGGTTCTGCGCGACCACCTTGCGGCGCCCGTTCAGCACGTAGGTCTTGGTGACATCGATCAGCCGGATCACCGGGCGGGTTCCTAGCGGCGGTCGCGCAGCGAGTAGCCGGCGAGAGCGAGGATGGTCCAGGCGAGGAACGCGAAGCCGGCCACGAGCAGGAGCAGCAGGCCGCGCTGCGGGAAGCGCGCGGTCTCGGCGGTGGTCGGCTCCACGTGGGTGGCGAGGTAGCGCGTCTGGCGCCGCGCCTCGCCGCGGGCCACGTCGTAGGCGGCCAGCGCGGCCACGTAGGCGCTCTCGGCGAACTCGCGCTCCACCGAGAGGCGCTCGAACTCGCCCACCACCTCGGCCAGCGCGGCGCCGCCCTCCTCGCTGCCGGTGTCGTCGCGCTCCTGGGCGATGCGCTCGCGGATCACGTCGATGCGCCGGTTCGCGGCCACCATGCGCGGATCGCTCGCGCCGGCGCCGTCGCCCAGCAGCTCGCGCTCGATCAGGGCCTCGGTGAGCTGGCCCTGCAGCGTGGCCAGCACGCCGGCCTGCGTGGCGGTGTCGGTGGTGGGGTCGACGATGCGGTTCTCGACGCGGAAGCGCGTCACCGCCTCGCGCGCCGTCTTCAGGCGCTCCTCGGCCTCGTCGAGGTCCTGGCGCGCGTAGCGGATCGCGTCCTCGCGCGCGGCTGCGCTGAGCGCGTTGATCATGGCCGAGGAGTGCGCCAGCAGCGCCCGCGCGATCGCGGTGGCGTCCTCGGGGCGGAACGCCAGCACGCGCACGTCGATCAGCCCGGTTCCGCCGTCGAAGCCGATCTGGATCATCCGCTCCCAATGCTCGAGCAGGTCCTCGATCGAGCCGTCGGGATCGTAGGCGAACCAGGGGTCGCGCTCCTGCGGGACCGACCAGATGCGGCTCAGGCCCAGCTCCGCCTCCAGCTCGCTCACCAGCGCCTGGCTGTTGAGGAAGTCGTAGAGGATCTCGGCGTCCGAGGTGCCGCTGCCGATGTTGGTGATGCCGCCAAGCAGCTCCAGCGGCGAGCTGCTCTCCTCGCGCTGCACCGAGAAGCCCGCGTAGGAGGCGAACTGGTCGGCGGCGCGGGTCTGCAGGTAGTAGCCCGCCAGCGCGGTGGGCAGCGCCACCATGAGCAGGAACGAGAAGATCAGCGCGAGATGTCGCTTGCGCAGGCGCGCCCGGCGGACGGGGGGCGCGACGCGGAAGGCGCGCGGCTCCACGGTGCCGGTGCGGGCGGGCTTGGCCACCGCGATCGGCTTGGCGGCGGTGGCGGGCTTCGGGGCGGGGGCGGGGGCCTCCACGGCCTTCGGGCCGGGACGGTCCGCGGCCTCGCCGCCTTCGGGCGTCGCCGTCTTGAGGGGCGTTGTGGCCAAGCGTGCGCTCCCGAGGTTCCGTCGTGCTCGGGGCGGTGTTACACGATGCCGCTGCCGGTGCCCAGAACCCCGCACGGGGGTGCGACGTGGCGGCACCCCGCCGGGAGGACCGAGACGTGACGGCCACCACCACCGATGCCGCGCCGCTGCGGGCGCGGCCCCCCCGCGGCGCCGCGCCGCGGCCGCCGCAGAAGCCGCGCGCGTTCCGCCGCCGCTTCGGCACGCCGCGCACCGTGATCGCGCTGATGCTGCGCGAGATGTCGAGCACCTACGGCCGCTCGCCCGGCGGCTTCCTGTGGGTCCTGCTGGAGCCCATCGCCGGCATCGCCCTGCTCACGGCGGTGTTCTCGATGGCGCTGCGGACGCCGGCGCTGGGCTCGAACTTCCCGCTCTTCTACGCCACCGGCGTGCTGCCCTACCTCTCGTTCCTGGGGCTGGCGGGCAAGCTGGGGCTTTCGCTGCGCTTCTCGCGGCATCTGCTGGCCTATCCCACCGTCACCTGGGTCGACGCGCTGCTCGCGCGCACCATCCTCAACGCGCTCGTGGACGTGCTCGTGGCGGTGCTGGTGTTCGGCGGCATCCTCCTGATCTTCGACGTGCGGGTGATCGTGGACGCCGGCGCCATCGCCCTCGCGGCGACGATGGGGCTGGCGCTGGCCTTCGGGGTCGGCACCATGAACTGCTTCCTGTTCATGCGCTTCCCGGCGTGGCAGCTCGTCTTCGGCATCGCCATGCGGCCCATGTTCTTCGTGTCCGGCATCTTCTTCCTGCTGGAGAGCGTGCCGATGCCGTTCCGCGACTGGCTGTGGTGGAACCCGATCGCGCATCTTGTGGGCATGATGCGGCGCGGCTTCTACGCCTCCTACGAGGCGCCCTGGGTCTCGCCGCTCTACGTGTTCGGCCTCTCGGCGGCGCTCTGCGCGATGGCGATGCTGCTCCTGCGGCGCAACTACCAGGACCTGCTGACCCGATGACCGCCGCGCCCTCGGTCCTGATCCTCATGGCCACCTTCGACGGCGCGCGCCACCTCGAGGGCCAGCTCCGCAGCATCGAGGCGCAGCGGCACCGCGACTGGGCGCTGTGGGTCTCCGACGACGGCTCCTCGGACGGCACGCGCGAGCTGGTCGAGGCCTGGGCCCGCGGCATCCCCCAGGAGGTGCGGGTGGTGGCGGGGCCGCGCCGGGGCGCGACCGCGAACTTCCTCCACCTCCTCGCCCGCGACGACCTGCCCCTCGGCCCCGGCACCCACGTGGCGTTCTCGGACCAGGACGACGTGTGGTTCCCCGAGAAGCTCGGGCGCGCGCTCGCGCGCCTGCGCCGCACCCACGACGGGCGCCCCGCCCTCTATGGCGCGCGGGCGGAGGTGACCGACGAGGCGCTGCGCCCCGTGGGCCTCCTGCCGGGCCCGCCGCGCGGCGGGCTGCGCCTCGCCGATCCCTTCGCCTGGAACCCGGTGGGCGGGCTGACGGCGATGCTCGACCCGGGCGCCGCGGCCCTCCTGCGGGGCGCGCGCCCGCCGCGCGACGTGCCGTTCCACGACTGGTGGATCTCGCTCGCGGTGGCCGCCTGCGGGGGGCGCATCGAGATGGACGAGGCGGTGGTCATGCGCTACCGCCAGCACGGCGCCAACGTGATGGGCGCGCGGGGCGGACCGGCCGCCGCGCTGCGCCGCCTCGGCGGCCTCACCGACGGCCGCTACGGCGCGTGGATGCAGAGCAATGCCCGCGCGCTGCTGGCCTCGGGCCTGCCGCTCCTGCCCGACGCGCGGGCGCTGGCGCGCGAGCTGGCCGCCCCCGCCGGCCCCCTGTTCCGCCTGCTGGCCTTGCGCCGCCACGGCCTGCGCCGGCGCGACCGCGTCGGCACCGTGGCAATGTGGGCCGCCGCCGCCACGGGAAGGCTCTAAGCGGCGTTAACCTGTTGATAACGTTTGTAAACCGCTGATTTCGGTCGACAAAGGCCGAAATTGCCGACTGGCGAACTTTTTCGCGGCCCCCCCGAGCCCGACAGGACCGACGCCTCGTCTTCGTTTCCGAAATACCTCGGGGGGAGGCCCGAAGGGGCCAGGGGGCAGAGCCCCCCAAACCTCAGACCACCTTCCCCGGATTCATGATCCCCAGCGGATCGAGCGCCGCCTTCACCGCCCCCATCACGTCCACCGCCTCGCCCAGCTCGCGCCGCAGGAGCGCGCGCTTGCCCTGGCCGATCCCGTGCTCGCCGGTGCAGGTGCCGTCCATCGACCACGCCAGCTCGGCCAGCCACGCGACGTAGGCGTTGGCCGCCGCGCGCTCCTCGGCCGAGTCCACGTCCACCAGCAGGAGCACGTGGAAGTTGCCGTCGCCCACGTGGCCCAGCACCGGGGCGAGGAGGTCCATCGCGCGGGCCTTCGCCTGCGCCGCCTCGACCGCCTCGCCCAGACGGCCGATCGGCACGCAAACGTCCGTGGACAGGCCGCGCGCGCCGGGGCGCAGGGCGCAGGCGGCCCAGTAGGCGTCGTGGCGGGCCTGCCAGAGCGCGGTGCGCTCCTCGGTCGAGGCGGTCCAGCGGAAGCCGGTGCCGCCCGTGTCCTCTGCGATGGCGCCGAAGGTCTCGGCCTGCTCGGCGGCGTGGGCGGGCGAGCCGTGGAACTCCAGCAGCAGGAGTGGCGCCTCGGGCAGGTCGAGCTTCGAGTAGCGGTTGCAGGCGCCGACCTGCAGCGCGTCCAGAAGCTCCATGCGCGCCACGGGCACGCCGGACTGGATCGCCAGCATCGCCGCCTCGCAGGCCGCCGCCACGGAGGGGAACGAGCAGGCCGCGGCGGTGATCGCCTCGGGGATGCCGTGGAGGCGCAAGGTCAGCTCGGTGATGAGGCCGAGCGTGCCTTCCGCGCCGACCAGGAGGCGGGTGAGGTCGTAGCCCGCGGAGGTCTTGCGCGCGCGGCTGGCGGTGCGGATCACCCGGCCGTCGGGCATCACCGCCTCGAGGCTCAGCACCGCGTCGCGCATGGTGCCGTAGCGCACCGCGTTGGTGCCCGAGGCGCGGGTGGAGGCCATGCCGCCCAAGGAGGCGTCGGCGCCGGGATCGATCGGGAAGAAGAGGCCGGCGTCGCGCAGGTGCGTGTTGAGGGCCTTGCGCGTGACCCCCGGCTGCACCGTGCAGTCGAGATCCTCGGCGTGGACGGCGAGGATGCGGTCCATGCCGGCGAGGGTGACGCAGATGCCGCCCCCCGGCGCGTTCACGCCGCCCTCGAGCGAGGTGCCGGTGCCGAAGGGAACGACGGGCACGCGGTGGGCGGCGCAGGTGCGCACGATCTCGGCGACCTCCGCGGTGCTCTCGGGCTGCGCCACGGCGTCGGGCGGCTGGGCGTCGAGCCATGTGGCGGAGTGGCTGTGATGCCGCCGGAACGCCTCGCCGGTCTGGAGGCGCGGCCCGAGGCGCCCGCGCAGGATGCCGACGACGGTGGCGACGGCATCCGCGTCGCGGGGCAGGGACTGGAGGGCGACCATGGGGGGAGTATGGCCGTGCGCGCGGCGGCTGCAATGGGGGAGGAGCTGTCGGACCACGCCCCGGCCCCGCGCCGGGGCCCCGGCCCACCACGGGCGCCCCGCTTCGCAGCGAAAACGCAGCCGGCAACAACAGGCCCCGGATCGGGTCCGGGGCGTGCATCGCCCTCGTCCCCCGTCGCATCCCGGCGACGCGGCGTCGCTTGCCCGTCTGTGCAACCCGGCCGCGATTCCCTATGGGTGCAGCGAGGGGGACGCGCGCATGGCGTTGGACGAGAGCAAGGGCGTCTGGAAGTCGGGCCGCGGACGGGGCCGTGCGACGCCCAAGGGTCGCCAGTACCACGACGACGCCCTCGCCGAGGTGCGCCGCCTGCTGGGCGCCCGCCCGCGCCGCCGCGACCTGCTGATCGAGTTCCTCCACCTCCTCCAGGACGCCCACGGCCACCTTTCGGCGGCGCACCTGCGGGCGCTGGCCTTCGAGATGGACCTCGCCATGGCCGAGGTCTGGGAGGTCGCCACCTTCTACGACCACTTCGACCCGCGCCGCGAGGACGAGGCGGTGCCGCCCGCTCTGACGATCCGCGTCTGCGACTCGCTGTCGTGCGAGCTGGCCGGGGCCGAGGCTCTGAAATCGGCTCTTGAGAGGGGCACCGACCCCTTGGAGGTCCGCGTGCTGCGCGCCCCCTGCATGGGCCGCTGCGACACCGCGCCGGTGGCCGAGGTCGGGCACCGGCACGTCGACCAGGCCACCCCGGAGTCGGTGCTTGCCGCCGCCGCCGCGGGCGAGACGCACGCCGTGATCCCCGACTACGAGACGCTCGACGCCTACCGGGCGGGCGGCGGCTACGAACGGCTCGCCGCGTTGCGCGCGTCGGGCGACTGGGAGGCGGTGCAGGAGCAGGTGGCCGCCTCCGGCCTGCGCGGCCTCGGCGGGGCGGGCTTCCCGTCCGGAAAGAAGTGGGGCTTCGTGCGCACCAATCCCGGGCCGCGGCTGATGGCCGTGAACGGCGACGAGGGCGAGCCGGGCACGTTCAAGGACCGCCACTACCTCGAGCGCCGGCCGCACCTGTTCCTGGAAGGTATGCTGGTCGCCGCCTGGGCGGTCGAGGCCGAGCGGGTCTATCTCTACATGCGCGACGAGTATCCGGCCGTGCTGGAGATCCTCGCAACCGAGATCGCCGCATTGGAGGCGGCGGGCATCGCCGTGCCGGGCTTCGTCGAGCTGCGGCGGGGAGCGGGGGCCTACATCTGCGGCGAGGAATCGGCGATGATCGAGTCGATCGAGGGCAAGCGCGGGCTGCCCCGCCACCGGCCGCCCTACGTCGCCCAGGTCGGCCTCTTCGGGCGGCCGACGCTGGTGCACAACGTCGAGACCCTGCACTGGATCGCCCGCGTGGTGCGCGAGGGGCCCGAGGTGCTGTCGGCGCACGAGCGGAACGGGCGCAAGGGCCTGCGCAGCTACTCCGTCTCGGGCCGGGTGCGGGAGCCCGGCGTCCACGTGCTGCCCGCCGGCTCCACCATCCGCGACGTGATCGAGGCAGCCGGCGGGATGGCCGAGGGTCACGCGTTCAAGGCCTACCAGCCCGGCGGCCCCTCCTCGGGGCTGCTGCCTGCCACGCTGGACGACGTGCCGCTCGACTTCGACACGCTCCAGCCCCACGGCACCTTCATCGGCTCGGCCGCCGTGGTGGTGCTGTCGGACCAGGACTCCGCGCGGGACGCGGCCCTCAACATGCTGCGCTTCTTCGAGTCGGAGAGCTGCGGCCAGTGCACCCCCTGCCGGGTCGGCTGCGAGAAGGCCGTGAAGCTGATGGAGGCCCCCGCGTGGGACACCGCGCTCTTGGAGGACGTCTGCGAGGCCATGGCGGACGCCTCGATCTGCGGGCTGGGACAGGCCGCGCCGAACCCGATCCGGCTGGTGGCGAAGCATTTTCCGGAGGAGGTGGGCGGCGCCGGCGCGCTGGCCGAGGGCGAGACCCCGGCCACCGCGAACTACGCCACCGCGCAGGCGGCCGAGGGCGGCGGGCGCCGCTCGCGCGCGGGGCTTGCGATGGCGCCCCCCGCGGAGGATGCGCCATGATCGAGGCCTACCTCGCCGCCTGGGCCGGCGTCGTGGCCGCGCAGGCCTCGCCCGGGCCGAACCTCGCGGCGACCGCGTCCGTGGCGCTGGCCGAGGGGCGGCGGCCCGCGCTGTTCGTGGTGGCGGGCATCGCGTCCGGGATGCTGGTCTGGTCGGCGCTCACGGCGGGGGGGCTCGGCGCCCTGCTCGCGGCGTTCCCGCTGTCGCTCGTGGCGATGAAGGTCGTGGGGGGCGGGTACCTGCTGTTCCTCGGCCTGCGCGCTGCCCGCGCCGCCCTGCGCGGCGAAACTGCGGCGATCCGGCCCGCGACCGCGCGCCTCGCGCCCGGGGCCGCGTGGCGGCGGGGGCTGCTCGTGGTGCTGTCGAACCCCAAGGCGGGGCTGATGTGGGCGGCGGTGGCGACGTTCCTGTTCGGGCAAGGATTGAATGCTGCCGAAGTGCTGCTCTTCGGCCCGCTCGGGGCGCTGTCGGGGCTCGCCGTCTACGGCACGTACGCGGCGCTCTTCTCCACCGGGATCGCGGTGCGGACCTACGCGCGGGCCGCGCGCGCGGTCGAGGCCGCCTTCGCGGCGGCCTTCGGCGCCATGGGCCTCGGCCTCCTCGTCTCCGGCCTGCGGGAGCTGCGCCCATGAAGGACATCGTCGACACCGTCACTTTCACGCTCGACGGGGCCGAAGTCTCCGTTCCCGCCGGGACCACGATCTGGGAGGCGGCGCATGGGCGCGGGCTGGTGATCCCGCATCTGTGTCACAAGCCCTCGCCCGGCTACCGGCCCGACGGAAACTGCCGGGCGTGCATGGTCGAGGTCGAGGGCGAGCGCGTGCTGGCCGCCTCCTGCGTGCGCGAGGCCGCGAATGACATGGTGGTGCGGACGGACTCGGGACGCGCAGAGAAGGCCCGCGCGACCGTGATCGAGATGCTGCTGGCCGACCAGCCGGCGCGCGCGGACGCCCACGACCGGTCCTCGCACTTCTGGAAGACCGCGCAGGCCGCGGAGAGCCGCCTGCCGGCGATGGACCGCGGGGCGGTGCCGCAGCTCGACGCCTCGCACGTCGCCATGCGCGTCAACCTCGACGCCTGCATCCAGTGCGGCCTGTGCGTGCGCGCCTGCCGCGAGGTGCAGGTCAACGACGTGATCGGCATGGCCGGGCGCGGCCACGACACGTGGCCCGTGTTCGACTTCGCCGACCCCATGGGCGAGTCGACCTGCGTGGCCTGCGGCGAGTGCGTGCAGGCCTGCCCCACGGGCGCGCTGATGGAGGCCTCGCTCGTGGACGAGGCGCAGCGGGGCGACTCGGCCGCCTTCGACACGGAGACCAAGAGCATCTGCCCGTTCTGCGGTGTGGGCTGCCAGGTCTCGGTGAAGGCGAAGGGCGGCCGCGTGGTCGCCGTAGATGGCGTGAACGGCCCCGCCAACGAGGGGCGGCTCTGCGTGAAGGGCCGCTTCGGCTTCGACTACATCCACCACCCGCACCGCCTGACCGTACCCCTGATCCGCCGCGACGATGCCCCCGCCAAGGGCCTGAACGTCGATCCCGGCGACTGGACCACGCACTTCCGCGAGGCGACGTGGGACGAGGCACTGGAGCGCGCTGCCGGGGGCCTCCGGGGGAGGGGCCGCGAGGTGGCCGGCTTCGGCTCGGCCAAGTGCACGAACGAGGAGGCGTACCTCCACCAGAAGTTCATCCGGCAGGCGTTCGGGCACAACAACGTCGACCACTGCACGCGCCTGTGCCACGCGTCCTCGGTCGCGGCCCTTCTGGAGAACGTCGGATCGGGCGCTGTCACCGCTACGTTCAACGAAATCGAGAACGCCGACGTCGCCATCGTGATCGGCGCCAACCCGGTCGAGAACCACCCCGTCGCGGCGACCTACTTCAAGCAGTTCGCCAAGCGCGGCGGCAAGCTGATCGTGATGGACCCGCGCGGGCAGGCCCTGCGTCGGCACGCGTCGCACATGCTTCAGTTCCGCCCCGGCGCCGACGTGGCGATGCTGAACGCCATCATGGCTACGATCGCCGAGGAGGGTCTGGCCGACCGCCAGTACGTCGAGGCGATGACGGAAGGCTGGGAGGCGCAGCGCGCCCACCTTAAAGGCTTCGCGCCCGAGGCCATGGCCGAGCACTGCGGCATCCCCGCCGAAGTCCTGCGCGACGTGGCGCGCACCTTCGCCGGGGCGCGCGCGGCCATGATCTTCTGGGGCATGGGCGTCTCGCAGCACGTCCACGGCACCGACAACTCGCGCTGCCTGATCTCGCTGGCCCTCATGTGCGGGCAGGTGGGCCGTCCGGGCGCGGGGCTGCACCCGCTGCGGGGGCAGAACAACGTGCAGGGGGCCTCGGATGCGGGACTGATCCCGATGTTCCTACCGGACTACGCCTCCGTCCAGTCGGACGAGGTGCGCGCCAAGTTCGAGGCGCTGTGGGCGGGCGAGGGCGGTGCCGCGATCGCCCTCGAGAAGGGCCTGACGGTCACCGAGATCCTCGATGGCGTGCACGAGGGGCACGTGCGGGCGATGTACATTCAGGGCGAGAACCCGGCCATGTCGGACCCGGACGTGGAGCACGCGCGCGACGCGCTCGCCAAGCTCGACCACTTGGTCGTGCAGGACATCTTCCTGACCGAGACCGCCAACTATGCCGACGTGATCCTGCCCGCCTCGGCCTTCGCCGAAAAGACGGGCACGGTGACCAACACCAACCGGCAGGTGCAGATGGGGCGACCGGCGGTGCCGCCGCCCGGAAAAGCGCGCGAGGACTGGTGGATCACCACCGAGCTGGCGCGCCGCTGCGGGCTGGATTGGTCCTACGCCCACCCGCGCGAAGTGTTCGCGGAGATGGCTCAGGTCATGCCGTCCCTCGCCAACATCACCTGGGAGCGGCTGGAGCGGGAGGACGCCGTGACCTACCCCTCGCTGTCCCCGACCGACCCGGGCCAGCCCATCGTCTTCGGCGACGCCTTCCCGCGCGAGGGCGGCCGCGCCAGGTTCACGCCCGCGAGCGTCATCCCGCCCGACGAGGTGCCGGACGCCGAGTATCCGATGATCCTCACCACGGGGCGGCAGCTGGAGCACTGGCACACCGGCTCCATGACCCGCCGCGCCACGGTGCTTGACGCGGTGGAGCCCGAGGCCAACTGCTCGCTCCACCCCTCGACCTTGCGCCGCATGGGCGTGGAGCCGGGCGGGCGGGTGCGGCTCGTGACCCGCCGCGGCGCGATCGAGATCATGGCCCGCGCCGACCGCGCCGTGGCCCCCGACATGGTGTTCGTGCCCTTTGCCTACGTGGAGGCCGCGGCCAACGTGCTGACCAACCCGGCCGTGGACCCCTACGGCAAGATCCCCGAGTTCAAGTTCGCCGCCGTGCGCGTCGAGCCCGCGGCCGTGGCCGCCGAATAGCATCCCCAGCAGAAGAGACCCCGCCGATGGCCCCCAAGTCCGACATCGAGATCGCGCGCGCCGCCGACAAGAAACCGATCCGCGAGATCGGGGCGCGCCTCGGCATCCCGGAGGCGGACCTGCTGCCCTACGGCCACGACAAGGCCAAAGTGGGCCAGACCTTCATCGACGGGCTGCGTGACCGCCCGAACGGCAAGCTCGTGCTCGTCACCGCGATCAACCCGACGCCCGCGGGCGAGGGCAAGACGACCACCACCGTAGGCCTCGGCGACGGGCTGAACCGCATCGGCAAGAACGCGGTGGTCTGCATCCGCGAGGCCTCGCTCGGGCCGAACTTCGGCATGAAGGGCGGCGCCGCCGGGGGCGGCTACGCGCAGGTGGTGCCCATGGAGGAGATGAACCTCCACTTCACCGGTGACTTCCACGCCATCACCAGCGCGCACAGCCTCCTGTCGGCCATGATCGACAACCACGTCTACTGGGGCAACGAGCAGAACATCGACACCCGCCGCGTCGTGTGGCGCCGCGTGGTGGACATGAACGACCGGAGCCTCCGGCAGATCACCTCGTCCCTGGGCGGCGTCTCGAACGGCTTCGCGCGCGAGGACGGCTTCGACATCACCGTGGCCTCCGAGGTGATGGCCTGCCTGTGCCTGGCCTCCGACCTCAAGGACCTGGAGCGGCGCCTGGGCGACATGATCGTGGCCTACCGCCGCGACCGCTCGCCGGTGTTCTGCCGCGACATCAAGGCGGACGGGGCGATGACCGTGCTCCTGAAGGACGCGATGCAGCCCAACCTCGTGCAGACCCTCGAGAACAACCCCGCCTTCGTCCATGGCGGCCCCTTCGCCAACATCGCCCACGGCTGCAACTCGGTGATCGCCACCAAGACGGCGCTGAAGCTCGCCGACTACGTGGTGACCGAGGCCGGCTTCGGCGCGGACCTCGGCGCCGAGAAGTTCATGAACATCAAGTGCCGCAAGGCGGGCCTCGCCCCCGACTGCGTGGTGCTGGTCGCCACCGTGCGCGCCATGAAGATGAACGGCGGCGTGGCGAAGGCCGATCTGGGCGCCGAGAACGTGGATGCCGTGCGCAAGGGCTGCGCCAACCTCGGGCGGCACATCTCCAACGTGAAGTCGTTCGGCGTGCCGGTCGTGGTCGCCGTGAACCACTTCACCGGCGACAGCGAGGCCGAGGTCGAGGCGGTGCGCGACTTCGTGAAGGGGCAGGGCTCCGAGGCCATCGTCTCGCGGCACTGGGCCGACGGGTCGGCGGGCTCCGAGGCGCTGGCGCGGCGCGTGGCCGAGATCGCCGACGCCGGCATGGCGAACTTCGCGCCGCTCTACCCCGACGACATGCCCCTGTTCCAGAAGATCGAGACGGTCGCCAAGCGCATCTACCACGCCGACGCGGTGCTGGCCGACAAGAAGATCCGCGACCAGCTGCGCGCCTGGGAGGAGCAGGGCTACGGCAACCTGCCCGTGTGCATGGCCAAGACCCAGTACTCCTTCTCGACCGACCCCAACCTGCGCGGCGCGCCCACGGGGCACTCGGTCCCCATCCGCGAGGTGCGCCTGTCGGCGGGCGCGGGCTTCGTGGTGGTGGTCTGCGGGGAGATCATGACGATGCCGGGCCTGCCGCGCACGCCGGCCGCGGAGTCGATCCGGCTGAACGAGGCAGGCGAGGTGGAAGGGCTGTTCTAGGGTCTTCGCTGGACTGAGATCGCCGGGGGCGCTGCCCCCGGACCCCCGAGATATTTTTGGCCAGAGGAAGGGGGGGCCGCGGGAAGGGACGGGCCATGGCGGCTGAGATCATCGACGGAAAGGCCTTCGCGGCCAGGGTGCGGGTGCGGGTGGCGGACGAGGTGCTGCGGCTGAAGGCGGCGGGGGTGAACCCCGGGCTGGCGGTGGTGCTGGTGGGCGAGGACCCGGCCTCGGCGGTCTACGTGCGCAACAAGGGGCGCCAGACCCGCGAGGCGGGCATGGAGAGCTTCGAGCACCGCCTGCCCGCGGACGTCTCCGAGGCGGACCTCCTGTCGCTGATCCACCGCCTCAACGTGGACGACGCGGTGCACGGCATCCTGTGCCAGTTGCCCCTGCCGGCCCACGTCGATGCCGCCAAGGTGCTGGCCGCCGTCGCGCCCGCGAAGGACGTGGACGGGTTCCACGTCTCGAACGTCGGGCTTCTGGGGACGGGCCAGAAGGCCATGGTGCCCTGCACGCCGCTCGGCTGCCTGATGATGCTGCGCGAGCGGCTCGGCAACCTCGCAGGCCTCGAGGCGGTGGTGATCGGGCGCTCCAACATCGTCGGCAAGCCCATGGCGCAGCTGCTGCTCGGCGACAGCTGCACCGTGACCATCGCCCACTCGCGCACACGGGACATCGAGGCCGTCACCCGCCGCGCCGACATCGTGGTCGCCGCCGTGGGTCGCCCCGAGATGGTGCGAGGCGACTGGATCAAGCCGGGCGCCACCGTGATCGACGTCGGTATCAACCGCGCCGCGGGGACGGGCGGCAAGGACCGGCTGCTCGGCGACTGCCATTTCGAGAGCTGCGCGGAGGTCGCGGGCGCCATCACCCCCGTGCCGGGCGGCGTCGGGCCGATGACCATCGCGTGCCTGCTCGCCAACACCGTCACCGCCGCCTGCCGTGCCAACGGGCTGGCGGAGCCCGAGGGCCTGACCGCCTAGCGCAGCGCCTCGGGCGGGACGCGGGCGCGCACCGACCCCGGGGCCGGCAGGCCGAGCGCCACGCGGGCGAGCACGCCCGCGGAGGTCCAACGGCCCCAGCTCAGAGCCTGCGCCGCCTTCGCGAGGGTCCAGAGGCGCGGCACGACCCTCGCGCCGAAGTGCCGGGCGGCGAAGCGCTGGCGGCTGCGGTGGAGGAACCACAGCGACAGCGGCGAGGGCTCGCGATCGGGGCGTCCCGAGCCGATGGAGTGCCCGGCCGCGTGCAGCACCACCGCCTCCGGGTCGTGGGCGAGGGCGAGGTCGCCCCTCCGCCGCGCCCACGCCACCTCCTCGTAGTAGAGGAAGTAGTCCTCGGGCATCGGCCCGGCGCGGCGGAGGAAGGCGCGGCTCGCCACGAGCGAGGCGCCGGTCACGAAGTCCATCGCCGCCGGGTCCGGGGCGGGCGCGTCCGCAGGCGCGCCCTGGTGGACGTTGCGCGTGCGGCCCGTGCGGCGGTCCAGCGTCCCGCCGTCGGTCTGGATGCGGCCCGACCCTTCGTAGAGCACCCGGCCCCCGAGCAGTCCGAAGCCCTCGGGGTGGGCGGCGAGGCGCTGGGCGGTGCCGGGGGGGACGGTGCAGTCGGGGTTCAGGAGCCAGACGCGGGGGGCGTGCTCCAGTGCCCCGAGCCCGAGGTTCACGCCCGCCGCGAAGCCCCCGTTGCGCCCCGCCTTCACCAGCCGCAGGCGGTGCGGGGCGGGGGCGCGCACGGCGCAGACCGCGGCGGCGGTCGCGTCGCGCGAGGCGTTGTCCACCACCACCACGTCGAGCGCCGCGCCCTGCGAGGCCATCAGCGAGCCGAGGCACGGGCCGACCACGGCCTCGGCGTCGTGGCACACCACGACCACGCCCAGGGCGGGCGGCGCGCTCACGGGGCGGCGGCGGGCGCCGGGAAGCGCGAATGGGGACGCGCCCGGGACGGGGGCGCGGCCGCGGCGCCGCGGGGGGCGCCCTCCTCGGCATGGAGCATCCAGGCGCCCGAGCCGAGCAGGAACATCACGAAGCTGTAGACGCTGCCCCAGGCGTGGACCGTGAACAGCGTGAAGATCAGTCCCACGATCGAGAACACCCAGGCCCGCCGCGCCGTGCCCAGCGCGCCCTCCGCCGCGAAGGGACGGCGCATCACCGGCACCAGCACGGCCAGCCAGCAGCCCGCGAGCGTCACGAAGCCCGGCACGCCGTGGCGCATCGCCGCGATCAGCCAGAAGTTGTCGACCGAGTCCGAGTGCATCCATGCGGGCCGCATCCAGTCCGCCATGCCGATGCCGAACCACGGGTGGGCCGCGACGTTCACGAGGCCCCATTCCAGGATCAGGAGGCGCCAGTAGGCGGTGTGGGCCGAGAAGGTGGCGTAGCTCAGGAACACGTGGAGCGGCGTGCGGTTGGACAGGAGGTCCACCACCGCGTAGGCCAGCGCGAAGAGCGCGGCGAGGATCCACCAGCGCGGGATGCGGGCCGGCAGCGCCGCCGCCCAGGCGATCAGCGCCACCTGCAGCGCCACCGCCAGGATGCCGCCCGAGCTGAGCGACAGGAACCCCGAGAGCGCGATCGCCCCCGCCGCGAGCGCGCGGGGGACCGCGGGCACCCGGTCCTGCAGCGCCGTCCAGCACAGCGCGAAGGCGACCGCGGCGAACAGGCCGAAGTGGATCGGATGCACGAACACCGCCTGCACCCGGTGCAGCCCGAGGCGCATCTGGGCGTCCACGTCGCCGGCCGAGCCGACGCCGGGGATGCGCTCGATCGCGGAGGGGATCACCGGCACGCCGGTGCGCGCCTCCACGAGGGCCACGGGCAGCAGGGCCAGCAGCACGAGGGTCAGCGCCGCGCACAGGCGCCGGAACGCGGCGAGGTCGCGCACGTGGACGCGGGCGATGAGGTAGCCGCCCAGGAACTCCACCCCCATCGAGCCGGCGAGCTGCACCGCCGCCGCGCCCTCGCTGAGGGCGAGCGACAGGGCCATCCACGCGACGTGGGCGAGGGCCAGCCAGTCGGCGGCGATCACGCGCCCGTGGCGGCCTGACAGGAGGCCCGCGAGCAGCGGCAGCACGGCGAGGAGGCACAGGATCCGCAATCCGCTGAGGGCCAGCGAGCCGAGGTCCACGGTCACGGGCAGCACGATCGCGGCGAGGAACAGCCACACGAGCGGGCCGAGGCGCGCGGGGGCGCCCGCCGCTGCCGCGGCGGATCGCGGCGGCGGCGGGGCGGCGTCACGCCCCCGCGCCCAGGGCGGCGCGGCGGGCCGGAGAGTCGGGGCCGCGGCGCTCACGGCGCGGTGCGGCTCATCAGCGCGAAGGCCGAGACCTCGCCCCGCCAGGTCGGCCGGTCGCCGAAGGGGTTGCCCAGCGCCAGGCCCCAGTGCTCCGCGGGCCGGGTGCGCCCCCCGAGGAAGGCGACCGCGGGCGTGCCGCCGTCGACGCCGACGCGCAGCTCGCCGGTCCCGGCGTCGTAGTCGATGGCGATGCGGTGCGGCGCGCCGTCGTCGATGCGCGCGCGCCGCACCACCGCGTGGTGCCACACGCCGCCGGGCGTCCAGAGCCCCACCCGCAGGCTGCCGCCGCGGCCGACGGAGACCTCGAGCGCGCGGTGGATGCGCAGCATCTCCCCGGCGCCCGGCCCCTCGGCGCGCACGGTCAGCGCCAGCGAGACGTCGCGGGCGTCGAAGAACGGGGCCATCACCTCGGGCGGGATGCGGAACGCGTCGGCGCCCTCGCCGAGCGGGATCGCGCCGCGGGGGGCGTCGATCGCGGCGCGCTCGCGGCCCTCGCGGGTGAAGGCGCGGACCTTGCCGGCCGCGGCGTCGTAGGCGACCCGGATCTGCGGCAGCGCGCCGTCCGCCGCGGACGCGGGGAGCGGGGCGGCGAGCGCGAGGAGGAGGGCGGCGAGGAGGAGGCGGGCTCGGGTCACGGGGTGTCTCCGGCGGGCAGGGGCAGGGGGCGCGGCACGGCGAGGAGGGCCGCGGCGAGGAGGGCGGGCAGCGCGGCGAGGGGGCCGGGCAGGAGGAACGCGGCGGCGGCGGCCGGTCCGAGCGCGAGCACGGGGCGGGCGAGGGTCGGCACGGCCCCGGGCACGGCGCGCAAGCGCCGGAGCAGGACCGCGAGGCCGGCCGCCTCGCCCGCGGCCGCGGCGCCCAGAACGGCGGCGAGGGGGCCGCCCGCGGCCAGGATCGCGCCCGCCCCGAGCAGCGCGGCGACCCGCGGCAGGTTGCCGGCAAGGTCGCTGCGCGCGTCGCCCCGGGCCAGCGCCGCCACGCCGACCATGTGTCGCAGGACTCGCAGCGCCTGGGCCGCGGCCGCGGGCACCACCAGCGCGGCGGCGGGGGCGAGGTCGCCCTGCACGAGGCGCTCCAGCAGGGGGCGTCCGAGGGCGGCGGCGGCGATCAGCGCCGCGCCGGCCAGCGCGGCGCGGGTGGCGGCGTGGCCCGCCGCGGCGGCGAAGGCGGGACCGGGCCGCGCGCGGGCGAGCAGGGGCATGTGGAGGCCGGCCAGCACCTGCACCGCCATCTGCGCGGGCGCGGTGGCGAGGGCCATGGCGAGCGCGAAGGCGCCGAGGGCCTCGGGACCGAGGGCACGGGCCACGAGCATCCGGTCGCCCTGCGCGGCCAGCAGCATCAGCGCCCCGGCCAGCATCAGCGGCGCGGTGAAGCGGGCGGCGGCGGCGATCTCGCCGCGCGGAAAGGCGATGCGGAAGGGGCGGCGCGCGGCGGCGTGCGACAGCGCGGCGGTGGCGGCGTGCTGCACCAGGATGGCGCCTAGCATCGCCCGCCAGTCCCCCAGCCACCACGCCAGCGGCACCGCCGCCAGGAGCGAGGCGGCGGCCCCCCCGGCCAGGCACAGGGCGCCCGGCCCAAAGCGGCGGGCGCGGCGGAAGCGGTCGCGGTCGAGATGGGCGGCGGCCATGAGCGGGGCGGCAAGGGCCAGCGCGGCGAAGCCCCAGCGCAGCTCGGGCAGCCCCAGCAGCGCGGCCAGCGGCGCGGCCAGGAGGAGCGCGAGCGCGGCGGCAAGCGCGGCGCGCAGGGCGACGAAGCCCTGCATCGCGGCCTGCACGGGGACGGCGCCGCCGCGGGGGTGCTGCACCATGCGCACCTGGAGGCCGCCGAGGACCGCCAGCTCCACGCCCGCCAGCATCACCGCGAGCGCGGCGGCGCGCCCGTAGTCGGCGGCGGGCAGCAACGCGGCGAGCGCGAGGTTGCGGCCCAGCTGCAGCGCGGCGGCGCCGGCCAGGCCCCCGGCAAGCGTGAGGCCGCCGCGTCGGGGCGCGCGGCTCATCCGCGGTTCCAGCGCGCGGCGTGCCCGGCCGCGGCGGCGGGATGCACGAGCAGCGCGAGCATCCGGCGCGCGCGGTGGAGGCGCACCGCGAGGAGGCCCTCCAGCGCGTCGAGGCGGACGCCGGCGCCGCGCAGGCGCGGCGAGAGGAGGACGCGGGGCAGCTCGGCGGCGACCGAGAGCGGCAGGGCGAGCGCCTTGACCGCCCAGCGGAGGCGCCCGCCGCGGGCGAGCGCGGCGAAGTCGTGGGCGATCTGCCGGTCCCACTTGGCGCGCAGCGCGGCGAGCGAGGGGCGGGCGGGGTGCGTGGCGCGCATGGAGGCGACGAATCGCAGGGGGTGGCCCTGCGCCGTGGCGCGGCGGCCCCAGTCGCGGTCCTCGGCGCAGCCCACGCCGCGCATCGGCCCCACCGCGTCCCAGACCGTGCGGGGCACGGCCATGTTGCCGGCGCCGGCGAAGCCCTCGCGCGCGACGTAGCGGTCCATGCGGAAGGCGTAGAGCGCCTCGTAGGCCGCGGCCGGCGCGCCGCGGCGGTCGGGCGCGGGCACCTGCACGGCGCCGCCGAGCACGGCGCGGGGCGCGGCGCGGTGGGCCTCCACGGCGCGCTGGAGCCAGTCGGGGGCGGGCAGGCAGTCGCTGTCGAGGAACGCGAGGAGCGGGGCGTGCGTGGCGGCGGCGCCGGCGTTGCGCGCGGGGCCAGGGCCGGGTTCGGGCGCGTGGACGAGGCGCGCGCCGGGCAGGAGGCCCCAGAGGTCCGCGGGCGGGGGCGGGTCCGAGCCGTTGTCGGCCACCACCACCTCGCGGGGGCGGACCGTGCCTGCCGCGAGGGCCGCGAGGCAGCGACGCAGGGCGGCGGGCTGGTTGAGGTGGGGCACCACCACGGCGGCCGCCGCCGCCCCGGGCCGCGGGTCAGCCGTCGGCGCCATGGCCGTACCCGTAGCCGTACCCGTAGCCGTAGTCGTCGCCGGTGTGGTGGCACTTGTTGAGGATCACGCCGGCCACCTCGCAGTGGCGGGCGATCTCGCGCTCGCAGACGTCGATCTGCGCCACGCTGGTGTGCTCCGCGGCGGCCACGATCAGCATGGCGTCGGCGCGGGGCGCGAAGGCCAGCACGTCGTCACCGACCATCATCGGCGGCAGGTCGAACAGCGTGAGGCCGGGCGCGTAGCGCCGCTCCAGCGCGGCGAGCGCGGTCTCCATCGCGGGGGCGTGGAAGGTCTCGGCGGGGTTGCCGGCGGGGCGGGCGTTGGCCGCGATCGCGAGCCGGTCCGCGACGCGCACGAGGGCGTCGTCGACCGGCGCGCGGCCCTCGAGCGCGCGCGAGAGCTGCGGCCGCCCCGGCAGCGCGAGCAGCCGCTGGAGCGAGGGCCGGCGCAGGTCCATCTCGCACAGCAGGGTGCGTGGGCCGACGCCGCGGGCGAGCGAGAAGGCGAGGTTGAGCGAAACGGTGGACTTGCCGCAGCCCGGCGTGGGCGAGGTGACGGCGACGCGGCGCCAGCCCTTCTCGTGCGCGACGCTCAGGAGCTTGGTGCGGATCACGTCGAAGGGAGCCGCGCCCTCCTCGGCGCCGGTGCGCGTCACGATCCGGTGCGCGGCGAGCAGCTCCGGGTCGGGCGCGTGGCGGGGCAGCGCGTCCCAGGCGCTCTCGACCTCGGGGCCCGCGGGTGCGGCGGCGGTGGCGGCGGCGGGCGGCGGCGGCGCGCGCCCCGCGAGCACCGCCTCGCGCAGCGTGCGGGCCTGGGCGATCGCGTCCTGCAGTCTCATGCTCATGGCCATCTCCTAACTCCGCTCCAGCACGGCGAGGCGGATCATCTCGGGGATCGCGCCCGGCCCGTCGCGCAGCACCGCGGCGGCCAGGAGGTCGAGCGGCGCGACGAGGAGGTGCAGCGCGCTCAGCCCGCCGGCGAGCAGGAGCGCGGCGAGCGCCGTGCCGCCGGCGAGGCGCAGGCGCGCATGGCGCCGCTCCGCGCGGGTGCAGAGGTAGGGCAGGGTGCCGAAGGGCGCGATGCCGAGGCCCGCCACGAGGTCGGCGGGGCGGCGCAGGTCGCCGGTCAGCAGCACCATCGCCGACACCACCAGCAGACCCAGCGCCACGCCCGCGGCGAGGCCGCCCGCGGCGATCAGCACGCGGTTCGGGCTGTGGGGCGCCGAGGGCGGCACCGCCTGCTCGATCACGGCCACGCGCTGGCCGCGGCTGAGGGTCTCGATGGCGTCGCCGGTCTCGGCCACGGCGCGGGCGGCCACGGCCTCGTCGTACTGCGCGCGCAGGTTGCCCTCGTCGCGCTCCAGCGCGGCGAGCTGGGTGCCGAGGCCTGCGGTGGCGGCGATGGAGCGCTCCAGCGCGTCGATCTCGGCAAGGAACCCGGCACGGCGCGCCTCCAGCTCGGCCAGCTCCGTGCCGAAGTCGTCGAGGCGCCGCTCGTAGGCGCTGCGGGGCGCCGCGGCCGCCGCATCGTCCACGAGGCGCTCCAGCGCCGCGATGCGGCGGTCGAACTCGGCGCGCGCGGGATCGCCCCGGGGCAGGGCGTCGCGCTGGGCGCGCAGGCCGCGCAGGCGGCGGCGCTCGGCGGAGCCGGCGGCGGAGGGCAGGGGGCGGGCCGGGTCGGCGGCGGTGTCGTCGATGCCGTGGATCGAGCGGTGGAGGCGCACCTGCCGGCGCTCCCGGCGCTCCACCTCGTCCTGGCGCGCGTCGAGCGCCACGAGCTGCTCGCGCAGCAGGGCCACGCGGGCGCGGCGGAACTCCAGGCTGTCGGGCAGCGCCTCGCGGTGCTCCTCGCGGAAGGCCAGTATGGCGGCCGCGGCACGGGTGAGCTCGGCCTCCAGGCGCGCGACCTCGCCGGCGAAGAAGTCGAGGGTCTGGCGCGCCACCGAGGTGCGCATGGCCACGTCCTCGGCCAGCACCAGGGTCACCAACTCGTTGGTGATCGCGGCCGCCTCCTGCGGCGTGGCGGCATCCACGGCGAGCGACAGCAGCGTGGCCTCGGCGCGCTGGCGCACGGAGGCGTCGCCGGTGATCTCCACCGCGATGCGCGCGCGCAGGTCCTCGACCAGCGCGTCGCCGGCGGTGCCCTCGGGGCCCGGGAGACCCATGCGGGCGGCCATCTCCACGAGCGTCTCGCGGGCCAGGATGTGCTGCTCGATGATGTGGAGGTGCTCGAGCGCCTGGGTCCGCACCGTGGAGGCGGCGAGGGTGTCGGGGATCTTCTCGGACTCCACGACCAGCTTGGCGGAGGCGCGGTAGGTGGCGGGCGCGAGCATCGCCAAGAGCAGGCCCAGCGCGGCGACCAGCGCGGCGACCAGCGCGAACCAGTGGGCGCGGCGCCGGAACAGCGCGAGGAGGAAGGCGAGGTCCGCCACCGGGTCAGGCCGCCGCCGCCGGGGCGGCCACGGGGTCCGCGGCGGCGCCGGGCAGGAGCACGAGGCCGTCGGCCACGGCGCGTTCCACCATGCGCGCGCCGATGGGCGCGCCCTCGCGGTCGGGGCCGAGCACCAGCACGATCTCGGCGAGGAGGTTGGCGGCACGCGGCACGCCGCCCGCGGCCAGGGCCACGTCCCGGAGCGCGCGGTCGGTGAAGAGGTCCTCGGGGCCGCCCGCGAAGGCGATACGGTGGCGCAGGTAGGCCACGCAGTCCGCGATCTCCATCGGCGCGAGGTGCGCGGTCACGCCCATGCGCCCGGCGACGTGGGCGAGGCGCGGGGCATCGAGGCGCGCGCGCAGCGCCGTGTCGCCGACCAGCAGCACCTGCACCAGCTCGTCCTCGGCGGTGTTCACGTGGGTCAGCGCGGCGAGCGTTTCGATCTCGTCGTCGCGCAGGGAGTGGGCGTCGTCCACGATCAGGAGGGTGCGGCGTCCCTCGGCGTAGCGGGCCACGAGATGGGCGGCGAAGGCACTCTCGGCGGCGGCGGCGCCGCCGCCCTCGGGCGGCTCGATCGCGAAGGCGTCGAGCACGAAGTCCATGAGCGCGCCGGTGCGGCCCCGAAGGCCCGACACCGTTCCTACCGCGAGCGCGGCGTCGCCGGCCCCGGCGGCGATCTCTCCCGCGAGCGTGGTCTTGCCGCAGCCCGTGCCGCCCGTCAGCAGCAGCATCGAGGCGCGCGACAGGATGCCGTAGTCCAGCACGGCGCGGGCGCGCCCGTGGGCGGGCGAGGCGTGGATCGCGCCGGCGCGGGTCTCGGGGGCGGAGCCGAAGGGCCGCGTCCGGAGGCCGCGGCTCCGCATCAAGTGGTCGATCGCGTCGCTCATGGGCACCTCCTCGCTCGATCCTCGACCGGCGCCGCCGCGGGATATGCAGTGTGCGGCGGCCGTCCCGCCCCGCCCGTCCGGCGGATTCGGCGGCCCCCCGTCCATGGCGGGGCAATCGGGCGTCACTGTGTCGGCATCGGGAACGGTGTCCGGCGCTGCGGCGACCGGGAAGCGGCGATCGCGCGCAGTGCCCCGCGGTCGGCCCGCCGGCGCCACGAACGGCCGAGGGCGCGTCGGAAAATAACCATACCAATCGTGTCGAAGTCGCCCCGAGCGCGCGTGCCTCCGCGGCCGCGCGCCGCCATCGCGAGAGGGAGGGACGAGATGTACGCGACCCCGCACCCCGTCGACGCGGACCGGACCCCGGGTCCGGGATGGTACCGGATGGGCGGGAAGCGGGTCCTCGACCTCGCGGGCGTCGCGCTGCTCGCGCCGGTGGCGCTGCCCCTCGTGGCGCTGCTGGCCCTGCCGACGGCGCTCTGGGGGGGCGGGGCGCCGCTCTTCACGCAGAGCCGCGTGGGCCGGGGCGGGCGCCCGTTCCGCATGTGGAAGCTGCGCACCATGGTGCCGGGCGCCGACGCGGCGCTGGAGCGCCACCTGCGCGCGGACCCGGCGGCGCGGCGGGAGTGGGACCTCTACCAGAAGCTCCGGCACGACCCGCGCGTCACCCCCGTCGGCGCCGTGCTGCGACGCTTCTCGCTCGACGAGCTGCCGCAGCTCTGGAACGTGCTGCGCGGCGACATGAGCCTCGTGGGGCCGCGGCCGATGCTCGCGTCCCAGCAGGGCCTCTACCCGGACCGCGCCTACTACCGCCTGCGCCCCGGCATCACCGGGGCCTGGCAGGTCTCGGACCGGGGCCGCGGCACCTTCGCCGACCGCGCCCGCCACGACGCCGCCTACGAGCGCGCCCTGGGGCTCCGCACCGACGCGGCGATCCTCCTCGCCACCACCGGCGCGGTGCTGCGCGCGACCGGCACCTGATTTCCCCTCCCGAAGGAGAGCCTCCATGACCCATTCCCTCCACCGCCTCGCCGTGCTCGCCCTCCTCGCCGGCACGACGGCCCTGGCGGGCTGCCGCTCGCCCGAGGAGAAGGCCGAGGCGTTCTTCGTCTCGGGCGTGGAACTGGTGCGCGCCGACGATCCCGCGCGCGCGCTGATCCAGTTCCGCAACGCCCTGCTCCATGCGCCCGCGCACCGGGGCGCCGCGCTCGCGCAAGCCGGGGTGCTGGAGCGCGGCGGCGACCTCGGCGGGGCCTACGCCCTCGTGGCCGAGCAGGCCGAGCGCCGGCCGGACGACGCGGCGCTGCACCTGCGGGCCCTCGGCCTCGCCCTGCGCCGGGGCGCCTGGGACGCGGTGGAGCGCCACGCCCGCCACCTGAGCCGGGCGGGCGAGGGGGCGCCCGAGGGCGCCGTGGCCGCGGTTGTGCTGGACTACCGCGCCGCGGTGCGCGGGGGCGACGCCGCGGCACGGGCGGACACGGCGGCGCGCGCGCTCGCGCTGCGCGCCGACCGGCCGGGCGACCCGGTGCTCCTGCGGATCGCGCTGGACTGGCACGAGGCGGAGGGCGACGCGGCGGCGGCGCTGGCGCTGCTCGACGCCGCGCTCGCGGGGGGCGCGACCGACCGCGAGCTGCACCTCCACCGCATCGCGCTGCTGGGCCGCACCGGCGACGGCGACGTGGCCGGCGCGCGCCTCCACGAGGTGGCGGCGATGTTCCCGGACGACCCGCGCGTCCGGCACCTGCTGGTCTCGTGGCACGTCTCGCGCGGGCAGCTGGACGAGGCCGAGCGCTTCCTGCGCGGCCTGGCCGGGCCCGTCGACGGCCCGCGCGCGGGCCATGCCGCTGTGGTCGCCTTCCTGGCGGACCATCGCGGCCCCGAGGCGGCGGAGCGGGAGCTGGCCCGCCTCGTGGACGGCAGCGCGCCGGGCGCGGGGCGGCGCCACTGGCAGGCGGCCCACGCCGCCGCGCGCTTCCGCGCCGGCGCGCGGGAGGAGGGGCTCGCGGCGATCGAGGCGGTGCTGGCCGAGGAGCCGCCCTCGGACCTCGCGCGGCGCATGCGGGTGATGCAGGCCCGGATGCTCGGGGCGATGGGGCGGGACGGGGATGCCGCCGCCGCGGTGGACGCGGTGCTGCATGAGGATCCGATGCAGGCGGGCGCCCTGCGCCTGCGGGCGGCCCGGCTGGCCGCCTCGGGGCGCGGCGACGAGGCGGTGGCGGCCCTGCGCGTGGCGCTGGCCCAGTCGCCCCGCGACCCCGCGATCCTCCTGGAGCTGGCCGAGGCCCACCTCGCCGCCGGAAGCCGGCCCCTCGCTGGCGAGCAGCTCGCCGCGGCGGTGGAGATGTCCGCCGCCGCCGCCGGCCCGTCGCTGGTCTACGCCGCCTTCCTGCGCGAGGGCGGCCAGGCGGCCGTGGCGCTGCGGGTGCTGCGCGCCGCTGCGGAGCGGGCCCCCCGCGACCCGCGGGTGCTGGCTGTCCTGGCCGAGCTGCTGATCGAGCTGGGTCACGGCGGCGAGGCGGCGACGCTGATCGCGCGCCTCGGCGAGACCGGCGCGGCGGAGGAGGCCGGGCGCCTCTACCTCGCGCGGCTCGCCGCGCAGGGACGCCACGCCGAGGGGCTGGGCGTCCTGGGCGGTCTGGTGGCCGATGGCGGCGACGGGCTGCGCCCCGTGGCCGCCGTGGTGCAGACCCTCGTGCGGGCCGGGCGCGGCGACGAGGCGCGCCGCTATCTGGACGAGGCGCTCGCCGCGCAGCCCGCGTCGCGGCCCCTGCGCCTCCTGCGCGCGGCGCTCGACACCGCCGCGGGCGACGCGGCGGCGGCGCGCACCGCTCTCGGCGCGCTGCTGGCGGAGGATCCGGGCGACGAGCAGGCCGCGGTCCTCCTGGTGCCGCTGCTGCGGGCGGAGCGCGACGAGGCCGCCGCCGCCGCGGTTCTGGCCGCGGCCCTGCGCGCGCGCCCCGACTCGCGCGCGCTGCGCCTGATGGAGAGCAGCCGGCTGGATGCCGCGGGCGAGCCGGGCGCCGCGGTGGCGCTGCTGGAAGGCCTCGCCGCGGAGGGCGGGGCCGCCGACCCGGCGGTGGGCAACAACCTCGCCGCGCTGCTGACGCGCACCGCCCCGGACGGCGCCGACCCGTCCGCCGCCGCGGTGGAGCGGGCGCACCGGGCCGCGCGGGGCCTGCGGGGCCTCGCGGTGCCGGCATTCCAGGACACCTACGGCTGGGTCGCGTTCCTGCGGGGCGACCTGGGCGAGGCCCTGAGCCATCTGGAGCCCGCCGCCCGCGCCCGGCCCCTTGATGCCGGCGCGCAGTATCACCTGGGCCGCACCTACGCCGCGCTGGGCCGCGAGGCCGAGGCCGCCGAGCGGTTCCGCCGCGTGGTGGAGATCGACGCCGACGGCACCCTGCCGGTCACGGCGGCGGCGCGGGCGCGGCTCGGCGGCGCGGCGGAGTGACCGCCGCTGCCCTCCGCCGCGCCGCGCCCGCGCCCGCGCTGCTGGTGTTGCTGGCGCTCGCCGCCGGGGCGGCCTTCGCACCGGGCCTCGCGGCGCTCGGGGCGGCGTGGAGCACGCCGGAATACAGCCACGGCCCCCTGATCCCGCTGATCTCGGCCTGGCTGCTGCTGCGGGGCATGCAGGCCGAGGGCGCCCCCCCGGTGGGCGGTGCGCGCTGGCCCGGCGCGCTCGTGCTCGGGCTCGCCCTCGCGCTGGCCGCGGTGGGCGCGCGGTCGGGCATCGGCGACGTCTCGGCCTACGGGCTGATCGCCTGGGCCATGGCGATGCTGCTGCTCTGGCGCGGTTGGCGGGGCGGGGCGACGCACTGGGCGGCGGTCGGGCACCTCGTGTTCATGCTGCCCTTGCCGCAGCTCCTGTGGTGGAAGGCGAACCTCGTGCTGCAGGGCCTGAGCGCGGAGCTGGGCGTGGCCGCCATCGCGCTGGCCGGCGTGCCGGTCTGGCTGGAGGGCCACGTGATCGACCTCGGGGTCTGGCAGCTGGAGGTGGCCGAGGCCTGCTCGGGGCTGCGCTACATGTTCCCGATCCTGAGCTTCGCGGTGATCGTGGCCGTGTGCTTCCGGGGGCCGGGTTGGGGCAAAGCCCTCCTTGTGCTCGCCGCCGCGCCCGTGGCGGTGCTGCTGAACGCGGGACGCATCGCGCTGATCGGCGTCGCCGTGGACCGCTGGGGCATCGCCGCCGCGGAAGGCGCGCTGCACCTGCTGCAGGGCTGGGCGGTGTTCGCGGCCTGCCTGGCCCTCCTGCTGGCGCTGGCCGCCGGGCTGCGGTGCTTCGCGCCGCGCCCCGGCCCGCTGCTGGACCTCGGCGGCGCCGACGCGGGCGCGGCGCTGCGCGCCCTGGGCCGCGCGGGCGCGCCCCGCGCCGCGGTGGCCGGCGCCGCGGCCACGGCGCTGGCGGCGCTGGCGATCGCGCTCGCGCCGCCGCCCGACGCGGGCGCGGTGGCGCGCGCGCCCTTCGCGGCCTTTCCCGCCACGCTCGGCCCCTGGCGGGGCCGCGCCACGGCGCTGCCGCCCGCCCTGGAGGCCGCGCTGGGCGCCACCGACTACCTGGACCTCGCCCTGGTGGCGCCCGGCGAGCGGGCGCCCGTGAACCTCTTCGCGGCGTGGTACCGCAGCCAGGTCGGGGGCGAGGGGCTCCACTCGCCCGAGATCTGCCTGCCCGCGGGGGGCTGGGAGGTGGCCGCCCTCGCGCACGCCCGCGTCGCCCCGCCGGGGCTCGGGGCATGGCAGGCGAACCGCGCGGTGATCACCCGCGGCGCCGAGCGCCGGCTGGTGCTGTTCTGGTTCGAGGGCCGCGGCGGGCGCACCGTCTCGGACTGGCGCGCCCGCCTCGCGGTGCTGCGCGACGGCGCGCTGCGCGGGCGCACCGACGGCGGTCTGGTGCGGGTGATGACGCCGGTCGCTGCGGGCGAGACCGAGGCCGACGCCGAGGCGCGCCTCCTGCGGGTGCTCGCGCGCGCCGTGCCGCGGCTGGGCGAGCACGTTCCGGGCTAGGCGCGGCTCAGAGCCCCCGCTTCTCCCACAGGCGGTCGTAGGCAGCGAGGAGGTGGGGCACCGAGTTGTCCCAGCCCAGCGTGCCGAGCACCCGCTCGCGGGCCCGGGCCCCCATCCCGCGCGCCGCCTCGGGGTGGTCGATCAGCCAGCCCACCTTCGCGGCGAAGTCGCGCGGGTCGTTCGGGCGGGCATAGAGCGCGGTGTCCCCGGCCGAGGCCCGTCCCTCGCGCAGCGCGAACTGCACGGTGGGCTTCGCCAGCGCCATGTACTCGACGACCTTGTTCATGGTGCTCACGTCGTTCATCGCGTTGTGCGGATCGGGCGCCACGCCGATGTCGCAGCTGTTGAGCGCCGCCAGCACCGTCTTGCCGTCGACCGCGCCGGTGAAGGTGAACCGGTCCTCGAGCCCGGCGCGCGCCACCGCGTCCTCGACGGCGCGCGCGTGGGGGCCGGTGCCGATCACGACGGCGTGGACGTCGCGCCCCTCGGCGGCGAGGTGGGCCATTGCCTCGACCAGAAGCTCGAGCCCCTCCTGCTGGCCGATCACGCCGATCCAGCCCAGCATCGTCGCGGCCCGGCGGAAGCGCGGGTCCCCCTGCCCGGGCTGGAACGACTTCGCGCGGGGCGCGGAGCGGACCACGAACACGTCCTCGGGCGCCATGCCGCCCCGGTCAACGGCGATGCTCCGGAAGCTCTCGTTCGTGGCGATCGAGACGTCGGCGACCGCGAAGGTGATCCGCTCCATGATCCGGAGCGCGGCATGGAGCGGGCCGCGGCGGCCGAACTTGGCCTCGAACAGCTCGGGGCAGACGTCGTGGTGGTCGAACAGGTAGGCGACGCCCCGCAGGCGCCAGCGCAGGGCCAGCATCCACACGAGGTCGGGCGGGTTGCAGCCGTGGATCGCGTCGAAGCCCCGGGCCCGGTGCACCGCGCCGGCGAGGCGGAACCAGTGGCGGAGCGCGTGGAGGTACTCGCGCACGAAGGCCAGCGCGCGCGTGCGGGCCTCGGGCGCGGCCGGGTGGCGGTGGACGTGGACGCCCTCGATGCACTCGTAGGTGGCGGTGCAGCCGCGCCCCATCGGAGAGATCACCGACACCTCGTAGCCGGCGGCGCGCAGCGTCGTGGCCTCCAGCCAGACGCGCCGGTCGAAGGGCACGGGCAGGTTCTCGACGACGACGAGGACGCGGCGCCGCGGGGCGTCGGAGGGGGGCGAGGTGGGCATCCGCGGTGACTAGCGCGGGCGGCTGGGGGACGGAAGGGCGGCGCGGATTCGAGGCGAATGCGCCCGACGCGCGCCCATGCCGTTCACGATTCGACAAGGGTTCGGGCCGCATCAGGGGCCCAGTCCAGAAGGACGCTCGAACGGGGCCAGGGCCCCGCCGGCAGAAGGCTGTGTCTTCCGGCCTGCGAAGCAGGCCCGCATCACGGGAAAACCCATGTCCAGCATCCTGACGAACAACAGCGCGATGGTCGCGCTGCAGACGCTGCAGAACATCAACAAGGACCTCGGCAACACCCAGGCCGAGATCTCCACCGGCAAGTCGATCGGATCGGCGCGCGACAACTCCGCCGTCTGGGCCATCTCCAAGCAGATGGAATCCGACGTGAACGGCTTCAAGGCGATCCAGGAGAGCCTGAGTCTCGGCCAGTCCACGGTCGCGGTGGCGCGCAACGCCTCCGAGACGGTCACGGACCTGCTGACCGACATCAAGGGCAAGATCGTCGCGGCCCAGGAATCCAACGTCGACCGCGACAAGATCCAGACCGACATCACGGCGCTGACCGACCAGATCAAGTCGGTGGTGGGCGCGGCCCAGTTCAACGGGCTCAACCTCGTGGACGGCTCGTCGACCACGGCCGTGGACGTGCTCTCGTCGCTCAACCGCGACAGCTCGGGCAACGTCTCCGCGGCGCAGATCTCGGTGGACCGCCAGAACCTGTCCGTCACCGGCACGGTGACCACGCAGGTCTACGACGGCACCGGCGCCGACACCGGCACCACCATCGTCTCGGCCGAGAAGGGCGGCACCCCGGTCGCCTCGGGCACGGCCACCGCCACCGACGGCACGGACGCGTTCATCGACATCAACGTCGGATCGGTGGGCGAGGGCTTCGGCTACCAGCTGTCGCTCGACGACACGGGCTTCGCCAACTCCGTCGGCACCCGGACCTTCGAGTACGTGGCCACGGGCACCGACAGCGCCGAGGACGTGGCGAACGAACTCTACGACCAGGTCTCGGCCTTCCTGTCGGCCACCGACGAGACGAACTACACCGTCTCCAAGGTGGACGGCGACACGCTGCGCCTGACCCGCGCCAACGCGGGCAACGAGCTCGGCGTGACCATCGAGGCGGACGTCGACGGCAACACCGTGGGCTCGTCCTCGGGCGGGCTCGCGGCGCTGGGCTCGATCGACGTGACGACCGACGCGGGCGCGACCTCGGCGCTGACCGCGATCGAGGGGCTGATCGACAAGGCGATCGACGCCTCGGCCTCGTTCGGCTCGGCGCAGGGCCGCATCGACACCCAGTCCGACTTCGTGAGCGCGCTCACGGACTCGCTGACCTCGGGCATCGGCGCGCTGGTGGACGCCGACATGGAGGAGGCCTCGGCCCGCCTCCAGGCGCTGCAGGTGCAGCAGCAGCTCGCCACCCAGTCGCTGTCGATCGCCAACCAGGCGCCGCAGTCGATCCTGGCGCTGTTCCGCTGATCCGAACGGAGCCGCGCCCCGCCGGGCGCGGCTCCGACGCCCCCTGATCCCCAGAACCGGGATGCCAGCCGATGTACTACGCCCAACCCCTTTCCGGGGCCTACACCGCCATGGAGGACGCGCTGCTCAGCCCCAAGCGCGCCGAGGCCCAGGGGATCGCCGCGCTCACGCGCCGCATGATCGCCGGCTTCCGCGACGAGGGGGTTCCCTTCTCGCGCCGCGCCGACCTCCTGCACGAGAACCGCCGCCTGTGGTACGCCGTGCTGCTGAGCGCCGCCGACGCCGACAACCCCATGCCCGAGACCCTGCGCGCGGGCCTCGTGAGCCTCGGCGCCTTCGTGGACCGCTCGACCTCCGAGCTGCTCGCGGGCCGCGGCGACGTGCGCGTGCTGATCGAGATCAACCGCCGCGTGGTGGCGGGCCTCGCCACCGGGGGCGGGTGAGGTGGCCGGGCTCGTCCTCAAGTTGCGCGCCGGCGAGCGGATGCTCGTGAACGGCGCCGCGCTCGAGAGCTCCGGCCGCGCCGCCTGCCTGCGCGTGCTCACGCCGGGCGCCGACATCCTGCGGATGCGCGACGCCATCGACCCGGCGGATGCCGCCACGCCCGTGGGCCGGCTGACTCATCTGGTGCAGCTGGTGGTGGCCGGGCTGGCCCCCCGCGAGGCCGCGCTCGCCGAGGCGGGTGCCCATCTCGCCGCCCTGCAGGAGGTGTTCCGCTGCGGCCCCGACCGGGCCGCGCTCGCGCGCATCGCCGATCACCTCGCGGGCGGGCGGGCGTACCCGGCGCTGCGCCTCCTGCGCGAGCTGCGCGCCCGCGAGGCGCGCCTCCTCGCCCTCGCGCGGGGGGCGTGATGTTCCAGCCCGTCCTGCCCACCGGCGGCCTCGCGGGCTGGCGCTTCCTCCAGCGCACGCTCGACGTGCAGCAGGCCGCCCACGCGGCCACGGGCACCAACCAGCGCGCGCTCGACGACTTCCGCGCGCGCATCGGTGGCATCGACAGTGCGGAGGCGCTGGTGGCCGACCGGCGGCTCCTGTCGGTGGCGCTGGAGGCGTTCGGCCTGTCCGAGGACATCGACTCGCGCTTCTTCCTGCGCAAGGTCCTCGAGGGGGGCACCACGGACACTGCCTCGCTGGCCAACCGCCTCGCTGACAGCCGCTACCACGACCTCGCCGAGGCGTTCGGCTTCGACCTGCCCTTCGGGCCCAGGACCAAGTTTCCGGGCTTCGCCGACGACATCGCCGCGCGCTTCGCCACGCTCGGCTTCGAGAGCGCGGTGGGCGAGCAGGACGAGTCCCTGCGCCTCGCGCTCAACGCCCGCCGCGCCTTCGCGGACGTGGCCGAAGGCAGCAGCACCGACGACGTGGCCTGGTTCACGGTGATGGGCACGCCCGCGCTGCGCACCGTGGTGGAGGGCGCGCTGGGCCTGCCCAAGGGCGTGGCCGCGCTGGACCTCGACCGCCAGCTCACCGAGTTCCGCGCCCGCGCGCAGCAGAGCTTCGGCGTCTCCACGGTCGCGGAGCTGACCGAGCCGGAAACGCTGGGCAAGGTGATCGACCGCTTCCTGCTGCTCGATGCGGCCGCCAACGCGCCACCGACGAGTCCGGCGCTGGTGATGCTGCGAGGGTACTGAGGAGGGAAGCGGGGCGGCGGCACCCGCACGGCGCTGCCTCGCACCCGGCGCTCAGCCGCGGGCGCGGCGGCGGCGCTACCCCAGCGCCCGGCGCAGGAGCACGAAGCTGTCCGCCGGAGTGCCCGCGCGCGCGGCGAGGGCATCGAGCACCTTCGGGCGCAGGCGGATCGCCTCGTCGAGGGCGGGGTCGCGGCCGGCGTCGTAGAGGCCGGCGGTCACCATCAGCTCGCTGCGGGCATAGGCCTCCAGCAGGGCGCGGGTGCGGGCGATCGTGGCGTTCTCCTCATTCGTGGCGGCCTCGGGCAGCGAGCGCGAAACCGAGGCGAGCGGGTCGATCGCCGGGAACCGCCCCGCCTCGGCCACCGCGCGCGAGAGCACCACGTGCCCGTCGAGCAGCCCGCGGACCGCGTCGGCCAGCGGCTCCTCCATGTCGGAGCCGGCGACCAGCACCGTGAGCACCGCCGTGATCGCCGGCTCGCGGTCCGCACCGGGGCCGATCCGCTCGAGGCAGGCGGCCAGCTCCGAGACGAGGCTGGGCGGCATGGCAACGCCTTCGCCCCGCGCGCCCGCCACGTCGCGGCAGGCCTCGGCATGGCGGGTGAGGCTGTCGCACACGAACAGAACGCGCGCGCCGCAGGCGCGGAACCGCTCGGCCACGGCGATGGCTGCGGGCAGCGCGCGGCGGCGCACCCCGGCGGGCCGGTCCGAGGTGGCGGCCACGACCACGGTGCGCGCCATGGCCGCGCCCACCGCGTCGCGCGCGAAGCTCGAGACCTCGCGCCCCCGCTCGCCGATCAGCGCGGCAACCACCACGTCCGCTTCCATGTCGCGCGCGAGATCGCCCAGAAGGCGCGACTTGCCCACGCCGGAGCCGGCGAAGACGCCCATCCGCTGCCCCTCGGCCACGGGCAGCAACGTGTCGAGCGCCACGTAGCCCGTGGCGAGGCGCGCGCCGAAGCCGCCCCTGCGGCCCGCGGGCGGGGGCGCGGCGCGGATCGGGCGGGGCGCGCCTTCGGTCAGGGGGCGCCCGTCGAGCGGCGCGCCGAACGGATCGACGATGCGCCCCAGCCAGCCGTCCGCGGGCGCGATCGTGGCGGGGCCCGCGACCACCACCTCGGCACCCAGCCCGAGGCCGTCGAGCGAGGCGTAGGGCATCGCCTCGACGCCGCCCTCGCCCAGCGCCACCACCTCGGCGCGCAGCGGCCCGTCGGTGCCGCAGCACACCACCTCGTCGCCGAGGCGCGCGGCCCGGTCCAGCCCGCCGACGACGATGCGGTCCTCGTGGATGCGGCGTACGCGGCCCAGGGGGCGCACCGCCGAGAGCGGCTTGATGCGGGCACGGAGGATCTCGAGCGAGGCGGGGTGCATGGCGGCGTGGCTCCGACTGGGAGGGGGGCGATTCCGGGGCTTCGGATACGGAATCTAAACGAATCGGTCTTAATGCCCCGTTGCATCGAGGAGAGAGACATGCAGATGCCCGCCATCATGGGCCTCGCGGCAGAGGCGGCCGCGCACGCCGCCACCCGCCAGGCCATCGTCGCCCGCAACGTGGCGAACGCGGACACGCCGGGCTTCCGGCCCTTCGACCTCGCCCCCTTCCGCCCCGGTCGCGACGCCGAGATGCGCGCGACGCGGCCCAACCATCTGGGTGGCAGTGGCGGAGAGGCGTGGCGCGCCCGGCCCGTCGCCGGCCCCCTGGACCCGGACGGCAACGGCGTGGCGCTGGAGACCGAGATCCTGCGCGCCACCGAGGCGCAGCGCGCCCACGACCGGGCGCTGAGCGTCTACCAGGCGTCGGTGGACATCCTGCGCGCCGCGATCGGGCGGGGCCGCTAGTGGCCGGCTTCGGGGACGCGCTGCGGATCGTCGCCTCGGGCATGCGCGCCCAAGGCCAGCGCCTGCGCCACGTGTCCGAGAACATCTCCAACGCCGACACGCCGGGCTACCGCCGCAAGACGGTGGGCTTCCTGGCCGAGGTGGAGGCCGGGCGCCCCACCGGCGCGGTGCGCGTGGGGCGCGTGCAGCTCGACCGCTCCGAGCCGCGGCGCGTACACGACCCCGCCCATCCGCTCGCCGGCGCCGACGGGACCTACGAGGCCTCGAACGTGAACCTCCTCACGGAGATCGCCGACGCCCGCGAGGCGCAGCGCTCCTACGAGGCCAACCTCAAGATGTTCGAGCAGACCCGCCGCATGAGCGGCGCGCTGTTCGACCTGCTCAAGCGATAGGTGCACCCATGGACGTCTCCTCCCTCCAGGCGATCGCGGGCTACGCGGCCCCCAAGGCTCCGTCCCCGGCGGCGGGCGCGGCCGAGGCGGCCGAGGCGTTCCTCGCCACGATGCGCGGCGCGGAAGCGCAGGGCGCCGCGGCGGTCACGGGCGGGGGCGACCCCCACGCGCTGGTGACCGCCCTGACCGAGAGCCGGCTCGCGCTCGAGGCCACGGTGGCGGTGCGCGACCGCGTGGTCGAGGCCTACCAGGAACTGCTGCGGATGCCGGTCTGATGGACGACCTCGTCTTCTTCGACGCGCTCCACGAGGGGCTGTGGGTGGCGGTCGCCGTGTCCACGCCGATCCTCACGGCGGCGCTGGTGGTGGGCCTCGCCATCGGCCTCGTGCAGGCGCTGACCTCCGTGCAGGAGATGACGCTGACCTTCGTGCCCAAGATGGCCGCGATCCTCGCCGTCTTCTGGCTGTCGATGGGGTTCATGACCCTGACGCTCACCCACTACTTCCGGGGCACGCTGCTGCCCCTGATCATGGGGGGCTGAGGATGGACGGCATCTACGCCACGCTGTCGCGCCAGTCGGGCCTCATGCGCGAGCTCGACGTGATCGCGCAGAACATCGCGAACGCGGGCACCACCGGATACCGCGCCGAGGCGGTGGTGTTCGCCGAGCACGTGGCCGCGGGCGCGGGCGGCGCGCCGTCGCTGTCGATGGGCGACGCGGCCGCGCGCCACACCGACCTGTCGCAGGGCGCCCTGGAGCGCACGGGTGGCACCTACGACCTCGCCATCGAGGGCGACGGATTCTTCCAGATCGGCGGCCCCGACGGCCCGCTGCTGACGCGCGCGGGCACCTTCTCGGCGGATGCCGCCGGCACCCTGGTCACGCCCGACGGCCTGCCGCTGCTCGACGCGGGCGGCGCGCCCGTCGCGGTGCCGCCCGGCCCCGGCGACGTGGCGATCGCGCCCGACGGCACGCTGAGCCGCGGGGGGCGGCCCTTCGGCGAGATCGGCCTCGTGCGGCCCGACGACCCCCAGGGGCTGGTCCGCGTGGGCGATACCCGCTTCCGCCACGAGGGCGGGGTGGAGCCGGTGATCGGCGGGCGCATGATGCAGGGCTTCCTCGAGGGCTCCAACACCTCGCCCGTGATCGAGATCGCCCGGATGATCGCCGTGCAGAACGCCTACGGCATGGGCCAGTCCATGCTCGACCGCGAGGACGAACGCCTGCGCGCGATGATGCGCGTGATGGACCCCCAGTAGGAGAGAGAGATGCGCGCACTCGCCATTGCCGCCACGGGCATGAACGCCCAGCAGATGCGGGTCGAGGTGATCTCGAACAACCTCGCCAACATGAACACCACCGCCTACAACGCCCGCCGCGCGGAGTTCGCGGACCTGCACTACCAGCAGCTCCAGCGCGCCGGCTCGATCGCGTCCACCACCGGCGCGGTGCTGCCCGCGGGCGTGCAGCTGGGCCTCGGGGTACGGCCCGCAGCCGTCTCGATGGCGCCCGCGCAGGGCAGCATCTCGCAGACCGGCGGAGAGCTGGACGTCGCCATCTCGGGCAAGGGCTACCTGCAGGTCACCCTACCCTCGGGCGCGGCCGCCTTCACCCGCGACGGGGCGCTCAAGCGCACGGGCGACGGCCTCTTGGTCACCTCCGACGGTCATCCCGTCACCCCCGACATCACCATCCCGGACGACGCGCGCGACATATCGATCAACGCCGAGGGCGAGATCTACGCCTACTTCGCCGACCGCGTGGAGCCCGAGCTGCTGGGCCAACTCACGCTGGCCGCCTTCACCAACGAGAAGGGGCTCGAGGGGCTCGGCTCCAACCTCTACGGCGAGACCCAGGCCTCGGGCGCCCCTGTCGAGGGCTTCGCCGGCGAGGACGGGCTGGGCCTGTTCCGCCACGGCTACCTTGAGGACAGCTCGGTCGACGCAGTGAAGGAGATCACCGACCTGATCGAGGCCCAGCGCGGCTACGAGATGAACGCCAAGGTCATCACGGCGGCCGACCAGATGCTGGGCGCCACGGCGCAGATCCGATGATCCGCGCGCTGCTCCTCCTCGTCGCCTGCGCCGCCGCCGCGCCGGCCGCGGCGCAGACCGTGGTCGCCGCCGCGCCCATCCGCGCGGGCACGGTGATCGAGGCCGTGCACCTCGCCATGGCCGACGGCGACGCGCCGGGCGCGCTGGGCGACATGCGCGACGCGATCGGGCTGGAGGCGCGCGTGAACCTCTACCCCGATCGGCCCGTGCTGCCCGGGGATCTGGGCATGCCCACGCTGATCCACCGCAACGAGCCCGTCATCCTGCTGTTCCGCGCCGGCCCCCTCGTGATCGCCGCCGAGGGGCGCGCGCTCGCGCGGGCCGGCGCTGGCGAGACGGTGCGGGTGCTCAACACCGGGTCGCGCTCCACCGTCACGGGCATCGCGGTCGGGCCGGGCCGTGTGGAGGTGACGCGATGATCCGCGCGGTCCTTTGTGGCACCCTCGCCCTCGGCGCCTGCGGGCGCATCGCGGAGGTGGGCCGCCCGCCGCAGCTCACCTCGAACGCGGGCGGGCCGGAGCACTTCGCCATGGCCGTCGGCCCAGTCCTGCCCGAGGCGGCCGACGTGCCCGTCGACGCGGCCTCGCTGTGGACGGGGGGACCGCGCTCGCTGCTCGGCGACCGGCGCGCGGGACGGCGCGGCGACATCCTCACGGTGGTGATCAGCATCGACGAGCGGGCCGAATTCGACAACTCCAGCGCGCGCTCGCGCTCCGGGAGCGAGGGGCTGTCGGTGCCCGACCTGTTCGGCCTGCCCCAGTCGCTGGAGGACGGGTTGCCCGACGGCGCGGGGCTGGACGCGGCCGTAAGCCTCGACTCCTCGTCGGACTTCTCGGGCGACGGCTCGATCCGCCGCAAGGAGCGGCTGACCTTGCGCGTCGCGGCCACCGTGGTCGAGGTGCAGGCCAACGGCGTCCTGCGGATCGAGGGCACGCAGGAGGTGCGCGTCAACAACGAGGTGCGGGTGCTCTTGGTGACGGGTTTCGTGCGCCCCGAGGACGTGACGCGGCAGAACGAGATCACCTACGACAAGATCGCCTCGGCGCGCATCTCCTACGGCGGCCGCGGGCAGATCACCGACGTGCAGCAGCCGCGCTACGGTCAGCAGGTGGCCGACATCCTGCTGCCGTTCTGACGTGAAGGCGGTGCTGGGCATCGTGGCGATCCTCCTGTTCGCCGCAGGCGGCGGGGCGGCGGCGGTGTTCCTGCGCCCGCCCCCCGAGGCCGCCGCCGCGCCGCCCCCGCCCGAGCCGCTGCCCGAGCCGGATCTGGTGAACCTCACGCGCGAGTTCATCGTGCCCATCGTCGACGACGGGCGGGTGCGGGGGCACGTCGTGCTGAACCTCGCGCTGCAGAGCGAGACCCTGCCGAGCGAGGTGCTGCTGCGCCGCGAGGCGGTGCTGCGCGACCGCCTGCTCGAGGCGCTGTTCCGCCACGCGGGCCTCGGGGGCTTCGACGGGCGCTTCACGGACGCGCTGCCCATGAACCGCCTCCGCCTCGCGCTGAACGAGGCGATCCGCGCGGCGCTGCACCCCGACGCGGCGACGGTGCTGGTGACGGCGATCGACCGCCGCGAGCGTTAGGCGCGGGATCCGGGGGCGCCGCCGGACGGAGCGCGCCCTCCCCCTAGCGCCCCTCCTTCGCGAGCCGGTCGAGCACGCGCTCGCGGGCGACGGCACGGGCCGCATGGTGGCGCAGGGGGCGCAGGGTCGTCTCGGCGCGGGCCAGCGCCATGGCGAGGTCGCGGCGGCGGCCCGCGCGCCACACCTCCCACGCCGCCCGGTCGTGCGCCTCGGCCAGCGTCGCGCCGTCCGGGGCAGGCGCCGGCGTCTCGAGGCGGGACAGCTCGGCCCGCACGGGCTGGTGACGCCGCTCCTCGCGCATCAGCTCGGCGCGGCGGCGCTCGGCCACGAGGGCCGCCAGGTCGGCCAGCGCGCGCAGCTCGCGCGCCCGCTGCCTCGCGCGGCCCGTCACCGTCCGGCCTCCCGGCGCAGCGCCTCGGCGAAGCGGATCGCGGCCGCCACGGCGCGGAAGTGCTCGCGCGGGATGGCGTCGCCCAGCTCCACGGTGGCGTGGAGCGCGCGCGCCGTGGGCGGGTCGCTGAAGATCGGCACGCGCGCCGCCTCGGCCGCTTCGCGGATCCGCAGCGCGATCGCGTCGGTGCCCTTGGCGAGGCAGACCGGCGGGCTGGGCTCCGCGGCCGACCAGCGCAGGGCCACCGCGTAGTGCGTCGGGTTGACGACCACCACCGTGGCGTCGGGAACGTCGGCGAGCATCTGGTTCATCGCGATCTCCTGCGCGCGCTGGCGTCGCTGGGCCTTGAACTGCGGGTCGCCGTCGGACTCCTTCATCTCGTCCTGCAGCTCCTGGCGGGACATGCGGTTGCGCGAGGCGTGGGAGTGGCGCTGCCAGGTCACGTCGACTGCGGCGATGCACCCCGCGACGCCCACCACCACCGCCAGCGAGGCCAGCACGAGGCGGCCGAGCAGCATCGTTCCCTGCGCCGCCGGCAGCGCGGCGGCGGCGATGATGGGGTCCGCCGCGCTCCAGAGGACGGCGCCGAGGAGCGCGCCGTAGAGCGTCATCTTGGCGGCGGACTTCGCGAACTCGAACAGCCCGGTGGGGCCGAACTTGTTCTTGGCGTTCGCCAGGATCGAGACGCGCGCGGCCTTGGGCGCTAGCCGCGAAGGTGCCATCACCGCCGCGCGCTGCGCCGCCACCGCGCCGGCCACCGCGAGCGCGGGCGCGGCGGCGAGCCACGCGCTCGCCAGCGCCGCCTCGCGCAGGGCGGTGGACCCCGCCGCGGCCATGGAGACGGCGCTGCCCCCCGCCAGCATCGCGGCCCCGACGTCGACGAGACGGCGCGCCACCGGAGGGCCGGCCACTAAGAGGGCCGCCGCGCCGCCGCAGTAGAGGCCGAAGGCGTTCAGCTCGGCGGAGCGGGCGATCTCGCCCTTCTCGCGGGCCTTCTGCAGCTTGCGCGGCGTCGGCTCGTGCGGCTTGTCGGCCTCCTCGCTCACGGCAGGAGCAGCGGGTCGGCCAGGGTGCCCATCACCCGCTCGCGCCAGACCGTGAGGATGGTGGCGGCCGTGGCGGCCAGTGTCGCCAGCGCGAGGCCGGTGATCGCGGGCGCGCCCACGAGGGCCACCATGAGCTGCGGCATGGCCTTGTTGATGACGCCGAGCGTGAGGTTGTAGAGCGTCGAGACGATCACGAAGGGCAGGGCGAGGCCGACCGCCAGCGCGAAGGCGTCGCCCACCCGCGCGACGCCCCATTCGGCCAGCGCGCCCCCCGGCAGGGCGAAGCCCACCGGGAACACGTCCCAGCTGCGCAGGAGCATCTCGACCACGGCAAGGTGGAGGCCGGACGCCATCAGCAGCGCCAGCCCCGCCACGTGGAGCAGCACGCCGATCGCCGAGGACGGCTCGGCCGAGGGCGCGCCGAAGAGCTGCGACAGCGAGGCCGCCTGCGCCGCGATCGTTCCCGCCACCAGCAGCGCCTGGGCCAGGAACCGCAGGGCCGCGCCGAGGGCCGCGCCCACCGCCACCTCGCCCAAGGCGAGCGCGGGCGTGATCGCGGGCGGCACCTGCGCCGCGGGCAGGAGCGGTGCGAGCACCGCCGTCAGCGCGGCGGCGGCCACCAGCCGCACGCGCGCGGGCACCATGCGCTCGCCGATCGCGGGCAGGAGGAGCATGAGGCCGCTGACGCGCAGGAACACCGCGGCGGCGGCGCCGAAGGGGGCGTCCATCGCGGCGGCCACCTGCGCCAGCGCCTCCACCCTCAGGCCGCCACGGAGCCGAGCATGGCGGGGCGCGCGCCGTGGCCCACCTCCTCGTAGGAGAGCACGGGGTTGCCGAGGCCGGCGTCGCGCAGGAGGCCGTGGACGTAGCGCCGGCGGCGCGCCGAGGTGACCACGGCCGGGTAGGTGCCGTTCTCGGCGGCGCGCGCCACGAGGTCGGCCACGCCCTGACGCAGCTTGCGGGCCGTCTCGGCGGGCAGGGCCACGTCCGAGAGGCCGCCCTGCATCTGGTGGCGCTCGAAGCACTCCTCCCAGCCGGGGGCGAGCTGGATCAGCGGCACGGTGCCGTCGGCGCGGCGCAGCTCGGCCACGATCTGCGCGCCGAGGCGCTGGCGCACCATCTCGGCGATCATGTCGGGCGGCATCTTCGCCTCGCGCCCCTCGGCCACGGTCTCGAGGATCACGGCGAGGTTGCGGATCGAGATCCGCTCGGACAGCAGGAGGCGCATCACGGCGAGCAACAGGTCCTGCGGCACCTTGGCGGGCACCAGATCGTCGATCAGGCGCCGGTTCTCGGCGGCGCGGGCCGGGTCGCTGACGCCGCGGTGGGCGTCGAGGATGCGCTGCAGCGCCTTGAGGCCCATCAGCTGCGGGAACGCGGACTTCACCACCTCCATCAGGTGGGTGGCGAGCACCTCGTCGGGGGTCACCACGGTCAGCTCGGCCAGCGTCTCGGGCTGCGCGGCGCCCTCGCGCACCCAGCGGGCCGGGGCACCGTAGACCGGCTCGGCCACGTCCGTCCCGGGGGCCGCGGGCAGCGGGGCGTCGCCCTTGAGGATCAGGAGGTGACCCGGTTGCAGGCGGTCGCGTGCCATCTCCACGCCCTGCACCCGAATCACGTAGGTGCCCGGCGGCAGGCCCGCGTCGTCCGTCAGGCGGATCTCGGGGAGGATCATGCCGAAGCCCTGGGCGATGTGGTTGCGCATCCCCTCGATGCGCCCTTCCAGCCCGCGCGCGGGGTCGAGCGCGAGGCCCACGAGGTCGTGGGCGAAGGTGACGCCGATGTCGTCGAGGTCGAGCACGTCGCCCATGGACTTCTTCGGCAGCGGCTGATCGGCGGGCGGGCGGTCCGCCTCGGCGCGGGCGCGGGCGAGCGTGCGATGGCGGTGCCAGGCGGCCCAGCCCATGCCCGTGGCCCCCAGCAGGAAGGGCACCACCGGCAGGCCCGGCACGGCGGCGAAGATCGCCAGGATCACGCCCACGGTGCCCAAGGCAAAGGGGTTGCCGCCGATCTGCGCTAGGATCGCGAGGTCCATCTTGCCGGTCGCCCCGCCGCGCGCGAGCAAGAGCGCCGAGGCGATCGAGATGATCACGGCCGGGATCTGGCTGACCAGCCCGTCGCCCACGGTCAGGATCGAGTAGGTCTGCAGCGCGTCGCCCACCGCCATGCCGTGCACCAGGAGGCCCACGGCGAGGCCGACCACGAGGTTCAGGAGCGTGATCAGCAGGCCCGCCACCGCATCGCCCTTCACGAACTTCGAGGCGCCGTCGAGCGAGCCGAAGAAGGTGGTCTCGGCCAGCTCCGTCTCGCGGCGGCGCTTGGCCTCGGCGTGGTCGATGGCGCCGGCCGCCATGTCGCTGTCGATGGCGAGCTGGCGACCCGGCATACCGTCGAGCGCGAAGCGCGCGCCCACCTCGGCCATGCGCGTGGCGCCCTTGGTGATGACCACGAAGTTCACGATCAGGAGCACGCAGAAGATCACCACGCCGAGGAACACGCTGCCGCCCATCACGAAGCGGGCGAAGCCCTCGATCACGTGGCCGGCAGCGTGGGTCCCGGTATGGCCCTGGCCGATGATGAGCTTGGTGGACGACACGTTGAGCGCCAGCCGCAGCATCAGCGAGGCCAGGAGCACCGTGGGAAAGGATGAGAAGTCGAGGGGCCGCTCCACGAAGAGCGCGGTGGTGAACATCAGGATCGCCAGCGCGAACGAGGAGGCGAGCCCGATGTCGAGCATCCATGACGGGATCGGGACCACCATCATCACGATCACCGACATCAGCGCGAGGGCGAAGAGCACGGTTGGCTGGAACAGCGCGCGCATGGTCATCCTCTCGCGGCGGGTCGGCGCATGGCTAGCGCGCGGTGGTTAAGGATCGGTTTCCCCGCCCGTGTCCCGCAGCAGGGCGGCGACGTGGGCCGCCGCCGTGCGCCCGCGGTCGAGGCGGGCCCGCGCGCCGGCGATCGTGCCCGGCGCCGCCTCGGGGTCGCCGGCGAGCAGGTGCGCCGCGATGCGCGAGCGGGGGCCATCGCCCGCGGCAGCCGCGGCGGCGAGGTCGCGCGACAGCCAGGCGGCGGCTTCCGGCCCCGGCGGGGAGGCAACCGTGACGAGCACCGGCGCGTCGGGTCCGGCAGGCTGCCAGCGGTCCGCAATCGAGGAGTAGCCTGCGTCCCGCACGAGGGCCGCGAGCGCGGCGCGCCCCTGCGCGGGCATCGCCTCGCGCCAGCGCAGGAGCGCCGTGGCCGCGACCACCGCCTCCGGGCCGGACGCCGCGCGCAGGTCCCGCGCGGCCCGGCCGAGGGCGGACGCCCGCAGCTCGGGCGCCGCCCGCTCCAGCCGTGCGGCGGCGGCGCTCCAGTCCCCGCCGTGCAGCGCGGCGCGGATCAGCGCGGTCTCCAGGGTGCCCCGCACGTCGCCTTCGGGCAGCTCGCCCACGAGGCCCTCCGCCTCGGCCAGCGCGCGGGGCGGGAGCGCCGCCGCGGCGCGGTCGGGGCCGAGGCGGGCGGCCAGCGCCGCGCCATGGGCGGCCGGGTCGTAGACGGGTGGACCCTCGTACTCGGGCGGCGTGCGCGTCTCGATCTCGGCGGCGAGGCCGTCCATCCCGACGAGGCGCACATGGGCCGCGGCGCGGGCGAGCAGGGCGGTCCGCCGCGCGGCGTGCATGTCCTGCACCAGCTCCAGGAGCGCGCGCCGCGCCTCCTCGGGCAGCCGCCGGTCGGGCGGCGCGGCGGCGAGCGAGAGCAGGAGCGCCGCCGGACCGCACCCGTCGACCAGCGCCCCTCCCGGGGGGGCCGTGCCCTCGCCCGAGGCGGCGAGCAGGAGCGCGGACCAGCGGTCGTGGATCCCGCGCGCGTGGGCGAGATGCGCAGCCTCCAGCGGGCGGCTGGCGGCGTGGAGCGCGTCGCGCAGCATCGCGGCGCTGCGCCCGTCGGCGGGATCGTAGGCAGCGAGCCGGTCGGCGAGCGCGGCTTCGGCGGCCTCGGGCGTCTGCGCGAGGAGGGCGGGCAAGCGGCCCGCGCCCACGCAGGCGCTGGGCTCGCCCCGTCCCAGCGGATCGGGAGCGTCCGCGCGGCGGTCGGCGGAGCGGCCGTCGCGCAGGCGAACCTGCTCGGGAGGCGTCGCACCCTCCGGCGGGGGCGGGGCGGCGCGCGCAGGTGCACCGGGAGCGATCAACCGTTCGCGCGAGGCGCGGGCGAGGCGGGGCGCGAGCGGGAAGTCGCGGGGGGGCAGGATCAGCGGGATCGTGACGGGCGACAGGTCGGCCGCGCGCACCGCCTCGGCCGGGGGGACCGCGGCGACGGCCTCCGGGGCCTCGGGCGGCATCTCGACCCCCTCGGGCAGCGGCGCGACGTCGATCGCGATCATGCCCCCGCCGGCGCGTACCACCTCGACGCCGCAGCGGCAGCCGAACCGCAGGACGAGCGCATCCCCGTCCTGCTCCACCGAGGCAATTCGCGCGCGGTCGATGCGCTCGTAGATCCGGGCGAGGTCGAACGCCGGCGCCGGCTCGAAGCGGATCGCCGCGGCGTCCCCCTCCTGCGATACCGTCCACACCAGCGCCCCCCCGGCGGCGAAGGCGAGGCGGGTGAACGCGCCGTGCTCGCCCGAGCGCAGCACGGTGGCGGCCGCGGCGGTGGGCAAGGTCAGCGCGAGGCACAGGAGGGCGAGCGCGCGCGTCATGCGGGCGCCTTGCTGGCCTTCAGCGCCTCCTCGAGGTCCGAGAACGAGGGGCGCATGTGGGTGGGCGTGCCCTGGCGGCCGACCTCGATGCAGATGTTGGTGGCATGGTTGTGCAGGTTGGCGACCAGCACCTGCTGGATCAGTCCGTAGAAGGCGGCGTCCTCCTCCTCCACGGCCTTGAGGCGCGCGGCGAAGGGGCCGGCGAAGCCGTAGGCGAGGAACACGCCGAGGAAGGTGCCCACCAGCGCGCCGGCGATCAGCTTGCCCAGCACCTCGGGCGGCTGGTCGATCGAGCCCATGGTCTTGATCACGCCCAGCACGGCGGCGACGATTCCAAGAGCGGGCAGCGCGTCGGCCATGCCCTGGATCGCGTGCGAGGGGTGCATGGCGTGGTGGAGGTTCTCCTCGAGGCGCGTGGCCAGCACCTCCTCGACCTGATGGGGATCGTCGTAATTCATGGTCATGGCGCGCAGGGTGTCGCAGATCATGGCGACCGCCTCGCCGTCGGCGAGGATGCGGGGGTACTGCGCGAAGATCGCGGAGCCCTCGGGGTTCTCGATGTGCTCCTCCAGGGCGACGGCGTTCTGCCGCGCGAGGCGCAGGAGCTGGTAGAGCAGGCACAGCAGGTCGCGGTAGTCGTCGCCCTTCCAGTGCGAGCCCTTGAACACCTTCTTGATGTCCTTGACCGTGTGCTTGATCGCGCCCATCGAGTTGCCGATCACGAAGGCGCCCACGGCGGAGCCGCCGATCATGATCATCTCGAAGGGCAGGGCCTTGAGGATGATGCCCATCTTGCCGCCCGCGGCGAGATAGCCGCCGAACACCATGACGAACACGATGGCGATGCCGGCCAGTCCAGTCATTGGGCGGGCTCCTCGGTGGCGGCGCCGGCGTTGCGGCCCGCGATGGCGGCGCTCACGGCGTAGGCGGTGAGCGGCTGGAGGTTGGAGAACACGGCCGCCGCGGCGGGCGGGGCCATGCGGGCCAGGAAGCCGGCCGCGAAGGCGGGGTCCATGGTCTCGAACACGGCGGCGGCATCCTTGGGCTTCATGCCCTCGTAGATCGCGGTGAGGCGGCCCAGATCGGCCTCCGAGGCGCCGTCCGAGGCGTACATGCGCGCCTCCAGCGCCGCCTCGGCCTCGGCGAGGTCGGCGAGCGCGCGCTCCACCGCCTCGCGGGCCACGCGCAGGTCCTGCTCGCGCAGCGCCACCTGCGCCTCGCGCCGGGCCAGCGCCTCGTCGCGGTCCGCCACGGCGGCGAGCAGCAGCTCCAGCTCCTCGGCCACGGGCGCGGAGGGGGGCGGCGCCTCGGCGGGGGCCTCGGCGATGCCGGCGAGGTTGGCAGACACGAGGCGCGTCATGGCCGACAGCACCAGCACCGCGGCGAGGCCCAGCAGCGCCACGCGCCCGACGAGCGCGTGCAGCCGGCTCACGAGGCCGCTCCGGCGCCGCGCAGGGCCGCGGGCGGGCGCTCGAAGCGCGGCACGGCGCCGGGCGGGGGGGCCTCCGGCGCGTCCGCCTCGTCGCCCTCCTCGCCCAGGCCGGCGAGCAGGAACGACAACTCGCCCTCGCGCCGCTCCGCCTCGCGGGTGAGCGTGGCGAGACGGGCCGCCGCGGCCTCCGCCTCCTCGGTGGCGCGCGCGGCGGTGCGCGTCAGCGCGTCGACCCGCTGCGACAGCGTCTCGATCGTAGCGCCGAGCCCCTCGTCGGAGCGCGCCAGCGCCCGCAGGCGCCGCGAGAGCACGAGGCAGTGCGCCGCGAGGCCGAGCGCCCCGAGCAGCAGCAGGATGTCCGCCAGGATGTCCATCGGTGCCTCCTCAGTTCAGCACGAAGTCGGTGACGAGGAGGTTGGCGACCGCCTCCTCGCCGGCGATCAGCCGGGCGCGCCGCAGCATCTGCGCGCGCAAGGCGAGCAGCGTCGCGGGGTCGTCCAGCACCGCGGGGTCGAGCGCGCGAAGGTAGCCGAGCATGGCGTCCTGCAGGCGCGGCTCCAGCCCGGCGACCGCGTCCTCGCCCTCCTCGCCCAGCTCCAGCACGATGCGGATGCGCAGCTGCCGTCCCTCGCCGCCGGTGCCGATCGACACCGCGATCGGGTCGATCTCGTGGAAGGCGTAAGGGGCGCCGGCGGGCGGGGGCGCGGGGGCCTCCGCGTCCTCGCCCGGCCCTCCCGCGTCCGCGTGCTCCGCCTCGGCGGGGGCGCCGCCGAGCAGGCCGTCGAGCATGCCCGTCCAGACGGCGCCGAACGCGCCGCCGCCCGCCACGAGGGCCAAGAGGAGCACGACGACGAGGCCCTTCTTGCCCTTCTTCGGCGCGTCCTCGGCGCCGGGATCGGTGTCGGGGGCGGTGTCGGTCACGCGGCGGTCCTCCGTCTGCTCGGGAGGGCCTGTAACCCGCAAGCAGCTAACCGCTTCTTAACGCCCATCGGCTTAGTTGCGCCGCGACGGCCGGGGGGCCGGAGCGAGAGAGGACGCCGCCACGTGCAGACGCTGATCGACGACATCAAGGCACGGCGGCTGCGCCGCCCCGCGATCCTCGCAGGCGCCACGCTGGCCACTTTCGCGCTGGTCCTCGCGCTCGCGCGCATGGCCTCGGAGCCTGTGCTGGAGCTGCTCTACGCCCGCCTAGACCCGGCGGTCGCGTCCGGCATTCTCTCCGAGCTGGAGGCGCGCGGCGTCGCGCACGAGCTGCGGGGCGACTCGATCTGGGTCGATGCGGCGCAGCGCGACCGCCTGCGCCTCGACCTGGCCGCCGAGGGGCTGCCCGGCGGCGACGGCGCGGGCTACGAGCTTCTCGACACGCTGTCGGGCTTCGGCACCACCTCGCAGATGTTCGACGCCGCCCTCCTGCGCGCTCGCGAGGGGGAGCTGGCGCGTACGCTGCTCGCGGGACGGGGCGTCGAGGCGGCGCGCGTCCACGTCGCCGCCTCGAACCGCTCGCCCTTCGCGCGCGAGCGGGCCGCCACGGCGTCGGTGACGTTGCGGATGCGCTCGGGCGACGTGCCCGCGGATCTGGCCGAGGCAGCGCAGACCCTCGTGGCCGGCGCGGTGGCGGGGCTAGCGCCCGGCGACGTGTCGGTGATGGACGCCCGCTCGGGGCGCGTGGTCTCGCGCGAGGCGGGGCCGAACCCGAACGCGCGCCGGGCCGAGCGCCTGCACGAGATGCGCGCCGCGATCGACCGCATCCTCGCCGCGCGCGTGGGGCCGGGCCGTTTCGTGGCCGAGGTGAACCTCGAGACGTCGCTCGCCGAGGAGACGATGCGCGAGCGCACGCTCGACCCCTCGGGCCGCGTGGCGATCAGCACCGAGACCGAGGAGAGCACCGCGAGCGGCACCGCGGCGGGCGGCGGCGTGACCGTGGCCAGCAACCTGCCCGACGGCGACGCCGGCGCGGAGGGCGGCGGCGAGAGCCGCAGCGCCGACTCGCGCGAGCGGGTGAACTACGAGGTGTCCGAGCGCGAGCGGCAGGTGGTGCGCGGCGCCGGCGCGGTGGAGCGCATCTCGGTTGCCGTGCTGGTGGACGGCACCTACGCACCGACCGAGGGCGGCGCGGAGCCCGACTGGACGCCCCGCCCCGACGAGGAGCTCGCCACCATCGCCGAGCTGGTCCAGTCCGCGGTGGGCTTCCGCGAGGATCGCGGCGACGTCGTCACCGTGCGCACCTTGCGATTCGAGGCCCTCGCCCCGCCCAGCCTGGAGGCGCCGGGAACGCCGTGGCTGTCGGGCGCGCAGGCGGTGCGCCTCGCCACGGTGGGCGGCGTGATCCTGGCCGCGCTCGGGGTGATGGCATTCGTGATCCGCCCGCTGCTCGCGGGCACGGCGGCGGCGCCGCAGGCGGGCGAGGCCGAGGCGGAAGGCCAGGCCGCACTGGCTACGCCCGAAGCCGCTGCACCGCCCCCCGCCGCCGCCGCCCTCGCGCCCCCCGAGGCCGCGGCGCCGCCGCAGGTCGCTGGGCCCGAGGCCCCGCCCAGCCGCGCGAAGTTGCCCGCCCCCGAGGCCACGCTCGACGACGAGGCCGCTTCCGCCGCCGCCGATCCGGTGGAGCGCCTGCGCACCCTCATCTCCGAGCGGCGCGACGAGACGGTCGAGGTCCTGAAGGGCTGGATCGAGGAGGATGCGATGGCCGAGGAGACGACCTGACATGGTGCTCGAGGATTTCGCCGTCGCGCCGGGCCGCGCCCGGGGGCAGTCCGCCGAGGGCACGGACCTGTTCGACCGCGGCTACCAGCAGGGCTGGGAGGACGCCGCCGCGGCGATCCGCGCCGACGACCTGCGCGCCGCGGCCCGCCTCGCCACCCGGCTCGAGGGCATGACCCACACCCAGAGCGCCGCCATGAGCCTGTGCCTCGCGCAGATCGAGCCGCTGCTCGCCGAGATCTTCGACAAGATGTTGCCGCGCGCCGCGGACCGCGCGTTCCTCGGCCTCGTGATCCAGGAGGCGGCCTCGCAGCTGCGCGACGCCTCGGGCCACGCGCTGACCCTGCGCGTGGCCCCCGAGGCCGTCGGACCCCTCCACGCCTATCTCGAGGGCACCTCCGCCGACCTCGCCGCCCTGCGGGTCGAGGGCGAGGCCGGTCTCGCGCCGCTCGAGGCCCGCCTCGTCCACCCGGGCGGCGAGCGCGAGATCGACCTCGCGGGCCTGCTCGACGGGATGGACGACGCCTTCGACGCCCTGCGCACTTCAGAGAGGAGCCGCACCGATGACTGACGCCCCCCTGGCGGAGACCGCCGAGCGCGGACCCTTCGCGCGCGTGCCGGTGGAGGTCACGGTCTCCGTCGGCCGCGCCTATCCCACCGTGGCCGAGCTGCTGCGCCTCGCGCCCGACGCGGTGATGACCCTGGACCAGGCCGCGACCGACCCGGTGGAGCTCTATGCCGGCGACCGCCTGATCGCGCGCGGCACCCTGGAGGAGGCGGTGGGCGAGGGCGCGGGCCGCCTCGCGGTGCGCCTCACCGAGATCGCCGACCTCAATGGAACGCTTTGAGACCCCTCCTCGCCGCGCTGGCACTGCTGCCGCTCGCCGCGCCGGCGGGGGCGCAGGAGCTGGCGGCGCCCCTGCGCGAGCTGATCGAGGGGCAGTCGCTGGCGCTCGGCGCGGTGCAGCTCGTCGCGCTCCTAACGGTGCTCAGCCTCGCGCCCGGCATCGTGATCACGATCACCTGCTTCCCGTTCGTCGTCACCGTGCTGTCGATCCTGCGCCAGGCCATCGGCCTGCAGGCCGCCCCGCCCAACATGCTGATCATCAGCCTCGCGCTGTTCCTCACCTGGTTCGTGATGGAGCCGGTGGCGCTCGCCGCCTGGAGTGGGGGGATCGAGCCGTGGACCGACGGCGCGCTGTCCCTCGCCGAGGCGGTGCCCCGGGCGCTGGCCCCGTTCCGCGCCTTCATGGCGGCCCGCGTCGACCCCGACACTCTGGCCCACATCGCGGCGCTGCGCCCTGCCGATGCGGACGCTCTGTCGGTGCTGGTGCCGTCGTTCCTGCTCTCGGAGATCGCCCGGGCGTTCCAGATCGGCTTCCTCGTGTTCATGCCGTTCCTGGTGATCGACATGGTGGTGGCCGCGGTGCTGATGTCGATGGGGATGATGATGGTGCCGCCGGCGATCGTCTCGCTGCCGTTCAAGCTGGCGTTCTTCGTGGTGGTCGACGGCTGGGCGCTGGTCGCGGGGGCGCTGGTGGCCGGCTATGGGTAAGGGGGGCGCGATGAGGGATCTGTTCCGGCGCATCCGGCCCGCCGGGCGCGAGACCCCGTCCGCGCCCGGCCCCAAGCGGGCGGGCAAGGACGGCGCGCGGCACCTGCTGCACCTGCTCGGCGAGGGCGGCGCGCCGGACGCCGCGCCCCCGCCCGAGGACGAGCTGCGGCGCATCGCGGCGGAGCTGGTGCGACGGATCGAAGGGGGGCAGGCGGCGCCGCGCCGTGGGGGCGGGACGGCGACCGACGCGTCTGCGCCGCGCTCGGCGACGCGAGAGGCGGCGGCTGGCACGACTTCCGGCCCGCGGTCCGAGGAGACTGCGCCGATCGCGAAAGGCGGCGCGACGCCCGAGCCTCCGGCGGCCTTCGATCCCGGTGCCGGCTGGCGTGCGGCGATGCGCGCGGCACCGAAGGGGCGGAGCGCTTCCGTGGCGGCGCCGGACGGAGCGGAGAGCGCGCGGACGGCGCAACCACCCGAACAGGGTCGGGCGGAGGTGGAGCCTGAGGCCGAGCAACTCGACCCGGCGACGGCACCGACCAGCGGATGGGCGGCGCGGCTGTCCGCGGGCTCCGGATCGCTTGGAAACCCCTTCGAGGAGGCGGACGGCGCCGGCCCGGTCTTCCGGTCCCGGCTGGCCGTGCGGGCGGAGGCACCGGCCGCGCCGCGTGCGGGCGAAGAGGCGGATGCGGGCATCCGGACCGCCGCTGCCGCCACCGCCGCCGCGTCGTCTGCGCAGCCCCGCCCCGTTCCCCCGTTCGACCCGAAGCGGGCGGTGCGGCCCCCAGCGACGCCGGTCTCGGTCGCGGACCTCCTCGTCGAGGCGGAGGCGGCGGGCACGCTGGCCGCCGAGCACCCCGCGACGATCGTGATGGCGTTGCGCGACCGCAGCCGCCCCGAGCAGGCCGCCGCGCTGCGCCGCCTGCCGCCCACGCTCGCGCGCAGCGTTCACCGGATGCTCCTGCGGTGACCGGGGGGGGGCGTCATGCGGGCTCTGGGTCACACGAGAAGATTGCGTCGGCATCCCTTCGCTCCGCGCTCGGTCCCGGTGCGTCCGTCGTCGATGCGTTTGGCCGCGGTCTCGAATGCGTGGCGGGTGGGCACCCGGCGACGATCGTGATGGCGGCGGGCAACCGTAGTCGGCCCGAACGGCGTGGCAGCGTGCCGCTCGTCGCCGACGCTCGCGCGCGGCGCGCAACAGGTGCTCCGACGGTGACATGGGACGCATTCCGATCGGATCGCACCACGCACCGACGTAGCCCGATGCGCTTCAGCTCGGAGCATTCGATAGGCGTCCCGCCGGACTGCGGTGTCAGGCACCTGAGCGACTCACCATGCAGGGCGATGGCATCGTTTCCGCGTGGCCATGGCCGAACGCACGTCCACTCGTGATCGATGTGCCCGATCGGGATGACGTTCGCCCTACGCCGGGGCGGCGACCGACCTCCGCTTCGGGTGCGACCGTCGCCTTGGCTCCGGACAATCACATGATCCGGCGCATTCGACCCGGTGCGAAACCCCGCACCGGCATCGGAACGGGGTCTCGCGCCGCCATCACGCGGCGACGGCGGCGATGCGGGAACGGTGTCGCCCCCCCCCCGCGGCATCTCGAGGGCATGTGGCGGGCCAGCGCGGTGGGGACAGGGGGCGGGGTCGAGTCCCCCGCCCCGTCCTCAGCGGGTGAACTTCTTGTACTTCACCCGCGTCGGCTCCAGCGCGTCGGGGCCGAGGCGGCGGGCCTTGTCTTCCTCGTAGGCCTCGAAGTTGCCCTCGAACCACTCCACGTGGGCCTCGCCCTCGAAGGCGAGGATGTGGGTGCACAGGCGATCGAGGAAGAAGCGGTCGTGACTGATGACAACGGCGCAGCCGGCGAACTCGGCGATGGCGTCCTCGAGGGCGCGCAGCGTCTCCACGTCGAGGTCGTTGGTCGGCTCGTCGAGCAGCAGCACGTTGCCGCCCTCCTTCAGGAGCCGCGCCATGTGGACCCGGTTGCGCTCGCCGCCCGACAGCAGCCCGACCTTCTTCTGCTGGTCGCCGCCCTTGAAGTTGAACGACGAGCAGTAGGCGCGGGAGTTCACCTCGGCGTCCCCGAGCTTGATGATCTCGGCGCCGCCGGTGATCGCCTCCCACACGGTGTGGTCGGGGTTGAGGTCGTCGCGCGACTGGTCGACGTAAGAGAGCTTCACCGTGTCGCCGTAGGTTACGGTGCCCGCATCGGGCTGCTCCTGGCCCGTGAGCATGCGGAACAGGGTCGACTTGCCGGCGCCGTTGGGGCCGATCACGCCGACGATGCCGCCGGGGGGCAGCGCGAAGCTGAGGTTCTCGATCAGAAGCTTGTCGTCGTAGGCCTTCCGTAGGCCGTCCGCCTCGATGACCTTGGAGCCCAGGCGCGGGCCGTTCGGGATCACGATCTGGGCGCGGCCCACGCGCTCGCGCTCGGACTGGCCGGCCATCTCCTCGTAGGCCTGGATGCGGGCCTTGGACTTGGCCTGCCGGGCCTTGGCGCCGGCGCGGATCCATTCGAGCTCGCGCTCCAGGGTCTTCTGGCGCGACTTGTCCTCCTTGGCCTCGCGGGCGAGGCGCACGGCCTTCTGCTCGAGCCAAGCGGAGTAGTTGCCCTCGTAGGGGATGCCCCGGCCGCGGTCCAATTCGAGGATCCAGCCGGTGATGTCGTCGAGGAAGTAGCGGTCGTGGGTGACGATCAGGCAGGTGCCCTTGTAGTCGATCAGGTGCCGCTGCAGCCAGGCGATGGTCTCGGCGTCGAGGTGGTTGGTGGGCTCGTCGAGCAGCAGCATGTCGGGCGCCTCGAGCAGCAGCTTGCACAGCGCCACGCGGCGGCGCTCGCCGCCCGAGAGGTTGGCGGGCATGGCCTCGTCCGGCGGGCAGCGCAGGGCCTCCATCGACACATCCACTTGGGCGTCGAGATCCCACAGGCCTTCCGCGTCGATCTGGTCCTGTAGGGCGGCCATCTCCTCGGCGGTCTCGTCGGAGTAGTTCATGGCCAGCTCGTTGAAGCGGTCGAGCTTGGCCTTCTTGGCGGCCACGCCGAGCATGACGTTCTCGCGGACGGTCTTGTCCTCGGCGAGCGCCGGCTCCTGCGGCAGGTAGCCCACGTGGGCGCCCTCGGCGGCCCAGGCCTCGCCCGAGAAGTCCTTGTCCTGCCCGGCCATGATCCGCATCAGGGTCGACTTGCCGGTGCCGTTCACGCCCACGACGCCGATCTTCACGCCCGGCAGGAAGCTCAGGCGGATGTTCTCGAACACCTTCTTGCCGCCGGGATAGGTCTTGGAGACGCCGTCCATGTGATAGACGTACTGATGCTTGGCCATGCTCGCCCCTCGGGTGGATCAGGGGCGCGATGTAATCCGCGCGGGCGGGCGGCGCAACGCGGCTTGCCCGCTTGCCGCGCCGCGCGCTAGGGCGCGGGGATGCGCATCGGCCTGCCCCCCACGCGGCCCGGACAGGTGGTCGGCCTGCTGGGCGGCTCGTTCGACCCGGCCCACGCGGGCCACGTCCACGTCAGCCTCGAGGCGCTCAAGCGGTTCCGGCTGGACCGGCTGTGGTGGCTGGTCAGCCCCGGCAATCCGCTGAAGGCGCGCGGCCCGGCGCCGCTGGCCCGGCGCGTGGCGCACGCGCGCGCGCTCATGCGGCACCCGAAGGTGCAGGTGACGGCGATCGAGGCGCGGCTGCGGACGCGCTACACGGCCCACACGCTGCGGCGGCTGCGGGGCCTGATGCCGGGCGTGCGCTTCGTGTGGATCATGGGGGCCGACAACCTCGCGCAGCTGCACCTGTGGGAGGACTGGCGCGGGATCATGGAGACCACGCCGGTGGGGGTGGTGGCCCGGCCCGGCGAGCGCATGGCAGGGCGCATGTCGCCCGCCGCCCACGCGTTCCGCCGCTTCCAGCTGCCCGAGGCGCAGGCCGGCGCGCTGGGACGGACGGCGCCGCCGGCGTGGTGCCTCGTGAACGTGCCGATGCACCCGGCCTCGTCCACGGCGATCCGGGCCGCGGGGCGCTGGGGCTAGCGCCGCAGCGCCAGCGTCGCCAGCCCCGAGAGCGCCAGAAGCGCCAGCCCCGCCGTCGCCGGCCCGTCGGGCAGCGTGCCGAACACCGCCCAGCCCAGCCCCGTGGCCGCCACGAGCTGGAAGTAGACGAACGGGGCGAGCACCGTGGCCCCCGTCCGCCCGTAGGCGTTGACGAGCAGGAGGTTGCCGGTGGCCGAGGCGAGGCCCGACACGAGGAGCAGGCCGACCACGGGGACGGTGAGCGCGGGCACCGCCGAGGTCGCGCCGAAGGGCAGCAGCATCAGCGTGCCGAGGGCGGTCTGCGTCAGCATGAGCTGCCGCGGCCCGGCCACGCCTGCCACCCAGCGCGAGGCGGCGAGGTAGCCGCCGTAGAACAGCCCCGCCAGCAGCGCCCAGCCGAGCCCCGGCGACATGCCGAAGCCGGGGCGCACCACGAGGAGCACGCCCGCGAAGCCCAAGGCCAGGAGGGCCGAACGCGCGAGGCTCGCCCGCTCGCCCAGGAGCCACGCCGACAGGGCGTAGGAGACGATCGGCCCCACGAAGAAGGCACCGAACACGTCGGCGATGGGCTCGGTCCGGAGAGCGGTAAGGATCGAGGCGATGCCGGCGGCGATGAGGGCGGCGCGCAGCCACAGGCGCGGGTCGCGCCAGATGCGCCACTCGATGCGGCCGCCGAGGATCAGGAGGATCATGGCCGCCCCCACCGCGAAGCGAGCGAAGGCCACGAAGCCCGGATCGACGCCGTGGCTGCCCGTCAGCAGCTTGCCGGCCGTGTCCCCCAGCGGGATCAGCGTCATGGCCGCCAGCATCAGCGCCACCGACAGGAGGAGGTCTCGATCCATGACGATCGCGCTAGCACCGGCCCCCGATGGGCGGAAGCGGGTTGGCAAGGAGGAACGGCCCCGGCAGTGAGGCGTTCGACTGCCTCGGAGGGTCCCACCCATGGATCGACGCCACTTCCTCGCCGGCATCATGTCCACGTCGGCCCTGCCGGCCTGCGCCGACGCGCCGGCGACCTCGATGCGTGCGGCGACGCGGCCCGACGACCTGCTGGCGCGCAGCGCGCCGGATGCGGAGCGCCTGATCGCCGCGGCGCGGCTCGGGGGCGACATCTCGACCGTGGTGGCCGACGCGCACACGGGCGAGGTGCTGGAGTCGGTGAACCCGATCCGCCTCCTGCCGCCCGCCTCGGTGGCGAAGGCGGTCACGGCGCTCTACGCGCTCGAGACGCTCGGCCCGGACCACCGCTTCGAGACGACGCTGGTGGCCACCGGGCCGATCCGGGAGGGCCGCCTCGACGGCGACCTCGTGCTGGTGGGCGGGGGCGATCCGGGCATGGACACCGACGGGCTCCACGACCTCGTGGAGCAGGCCAAGGCCGCGGGCCTGCGCGCCGTCGGCGGGCGGCTGCTGATCTGGGACGGCGCGCTGCCCCTGATCGAGCGCATCGACCCCACGCAGCCCGAGCACGTGGGCTACAACCCCTCGATCTCGGGCCTCAACGTGAACTTCAACCGCGTCCACTTCGCCTGGCGCCGTGCGGGCACCGGCTACGAGACCTCGATGGAGGCCCGCACCGAGCGCTTCCGCCCCGAGGTCTCCACCTCGCGCATCGCGGTCGAGAACCGCACCCTGCCGGTCTACACCTACCGCGACGGCGGCGACGTGGACCTGTGGACGGTGGCGCGCGCGCAGCTCGGCGGGTCCGGCTCGCGCTGGCTGCCGGTGCGCAACCCGGCGCAGTACGCGGGCGAGGTGCTCTCGAAGCTGCTGGCCTACGAGGAGGTGGAGGCGCCCGCCCCCGAGCGGGTGCTCCGCCGGCCGCAGGGCGGCGCCGTGATCGCGCGCACCCAGAGCGCGCCGCTCGACCGCATCGTGCGCTCCATGCTGCGCTATTCCACCAACATCACCGCCGAGGTGCTGGGCCTCGCGTCGAGCGTGCGCCGGGGGCTGAACACAGGCACGCTCGACGCCTCGGGCGCGATGATGACCCGCTGGCTCGAGGAGCGGGCCGGCCTGGGGCGCGCGGACTTCGACGACCACTCGGGGCTGAACGGCACCACGCGGGTCAGCGGGCTGGGCCTCGTGCGCGTGCTCACGGCCGCGGGCGCCGAGGCGCGGGTGCGGCCCCTGATGCGCGAGCTGACCATCGAGGCGGATCGCAACATCCCCGTGCAGGCCAAGACCGGCACGCTGAACTTCGCGTCCTGCCTTGCGGGCTACTTCAACGCCCGCTCGGGCCGGCCGCTGGCCTTCGCCACGCTCACCGCCGACGTGGAACGGCGCGCGGGCCTCTCGGTGGCCCAGCGCGACCGCCCCGAGGGCGGACGGGAATGGGCGCGGCGCTCGCGCTCGCTGCAGTTCGACCTGATCGAGCGCTGGTGGACCGTGCACGCGTGAGCGGGAACCGCCCCGCGATCGTGCTGGTGCGGCCCCTGATCCCCGGCAACACCGGCACCATCGCCCGCACCTGCGCAGCCCTGGAGATCGACCTGTGCCTCGTGGGGCCGCTGGGCTTCGAGATCACCGACCGGGCGGTGCGCCGCGCGGGGCTCGACTACTGGCCTCACGTGCCGCTGCACCGCTACGACACGTGGGCCGACTTCGCGGCCCGCCGCCCCGGCCCGCGCTTCGCCTTCGAGGAGTGGGGCGAGACCTCCGCCTACGACGTGGCGTGGCCCGGCGACGCCCAGCTCCTGTTCGGCTCCGAGACCGTGGGCCTGCCCCCCGAGGCGCTGGAGGGCGCGCGGGCGGTGCGCCTGCCGATGCGCTCGCCCCACGTGCGGTCCCTGAATCTCGCCAATGCTGCAACAGCCGCCGCCTACATCGCCTTCCGCGGCTTGCTCTGACGGGCGCCGGTGCTAGCGTCGCCGCCCATGACCCCGGACGACGATCTCATGGACGAGCTGTCGGCGCTGCGCCGCGAGCTGGCGCGGCTGAACCGGCACCGGTTCATCCAGGTCCACAACTCGATCCCGAAGCTGATCGCGTTCCAGCTCTACCGCGGGCTGGCCTTCGGCCTCGGCACGGTGCTGGGCGCCACGGTGATCCTGTCGGTCGTGGTGTGGTCGCTGGCGCAGATCAACTTCATCCCCGTGGTGGGCGACTGGGCCGCGCAGGTGCTGGAGATCCTCGAGCCGACCATGGACCGGCCCCGCGAGTGAGGGGCGCCCCGGATCCCCTGGCGCTGGAGCGGCGCGCGGGCCTGCCGGACACCCTGCGCGCGCTCGTGGAGGAGATTCCCCGCGAGACCTGGGAGGCGCATCCCGAGTTCGGCGCGCTGACCCGGTTCTGGCTGGAGCGGCACCTCCGCTTCCGGCGCATGCTGGCGATGCTCGGCTCCGACCTGGCGGAGCGCGAGGCGGGGCGGCTGGCGCCCGAGGTCCATGCGTCGCGGCTGGCGCGCGTCGGCAGCCTGTTCCTGCAGGAGTTGCACGGCCACCACAGCGTGGAGGACGAGGTGTACTTTCCGAAGCTGGCAGCCCACGCGCCAACATTGGAGCGGGGCTTCGCGCTGCTCGACGCGGACCACCACCGCCTCCACGAGGAGCTGGAGCGCTTCGCCGCGGACGCCAACGTGCTGCTCGGCGGGGGCGAGGCGGGGCCGATGGCGGACACGGTGCGGCGGATGGAGGGGTTCCTCGACCGCCACCTCACCGACGAGGAGGAGCTGGTGGTGCCGGTGATCCTGCGCGTGGGCGAGGCCCGGCTGTAGGGGCGCCGCGCGCGCCGGGGGGACGCGCGCGGCGGGGCCGTTCGACCGCGGGGTGTCAGTCGACGGTCACGCGGGCCACGCCGGTCAGGCCATCTTCGCCCGCCGAGCGGTAGACGATGGTGACGCGCTGGCCGGGGGCGAGGGTCGCGGGGGCGGCGTCGCCCAGCAGCCACACGGTACGGTCCGACATCACGAGGGTGCGGGTCGCGGGGTCGAACGAGGCGACTGTGCCGGTGACGCCGTCCGCGAAGGCGGGGGCGGACAGGGCGGCGAAGGCCGCGACGACGGCGGCGGAGAGAAGGGGAAAGCGCATCGGGGCGGGACCTTGGGGAAGAGGATCGCGCTCTCGGAGCGAGACCTCGCTCCTGCAGCCGCCGGACGGAGCCTCGCGCCCGGATGGCGGGCATCTACTGCGTCCGGCGCACCGATCAAGCGTCCCGTCGTGGCGGTCCGCGCAACGGCGCGTGCGCGGGGATCGCGAGGGGCGTCAGAATTCCCGCGCGAGGCCGAGGCGCAGCGCCGCGCCGTCCTCCGACAGGGCCACCCCGAGGCGCAGGTCGCCGATGCCGCCCATGGCGCGCTGCACCGTAGGGGCGAGGGTGACCGAGGTGTCGTCGCCCTCCGACTCGGCGAAGGCTCCCAGCTCCACGGTCCACCCCTCGGCGGGCCGGATCCCCGCCACGGCCGAGGCGGTCAGCCGCGTGGGCGCGGTGCCGTCCGCGGCCGCCTCGGCGCGCAGGGCGAAGGCGGTCCAGCCGCCGCCCATCGCGGTCTCGAAGCCGCGCCCCGCCGAGACGCCGAGCGAGGCCCGCGCCACGGGCCGTGCGCTGCGGGGCATGTCCTGCCCGAAGCCCGTCTCGACCGCCGCCCGCCACGGCGCGGGCAGTACATCGAGGGGCACGCGCAGGAAGGCGCGCACGCGCCGCTCGGCCTCGGGGCCCTGGAGGTGCCCGCCCAGGTCGAGCCCGAAGGTGAGCCGGCGCGGGCCGCCGACCTCGGCATAGAGCCTGGCCCACGGATCGCTGCCCCCCTGCACGAAGCCCAGCGCGTAGATCTCGCCCTCGGCGCGGGGCCAGGGGCCGGGATTGGCGGGGGCGGGCAAGAGCGTGAAGAGGGCGAGCAGCAGGATGCGCATGGGTGCGATTGGACGGGATCGCGGTTAAGGCAGGGTTAATCGCCCCGCCGCGCTATGTGGCGGGGCGTCGGACATGGAGGACGGAATGGAAGGTTTCTTCGAAGGCCTGGGCATCGCGGCGCTGGTGGTGCTGGCGCTGATCGGACTGGTGATCGGGGCGCTGGCGGGCAAGGTCACGGGGCGCAGCGTGGCGCTCTACGCGCTGGTGGGCGCGGCGGCGGCGATCGCCACGCCGTTCGTGCTGGCGGCGCTGGGCGTGACGGTGCTGGCGGCCGGAGGGCTGCTCTTGGTGGCCTTCGTGGGCGCCGTAGGCGCGGCCGTGGTGGTGGCACTGGTGCGAACGCTGCTGCACCGGAAATAGGGGGGCGCCCCCCGTGCACCCCCCATGCACCACCCGTGCATGCGGGGGGCCGCCGGGGAGGGGCGTTCGGAGACGGGCGGCGGGCGTTCGCGCGACCGGGGCGCTCTCGCGGGACGCGGGGCCGGCGGCGAATGTCCGCCCGCGCGGGCGCGCGGTCCGAAACCGCTCGGCGCGCGCGGGGGCGCGGTGCCACCCTCGCGCCGACGCGGGGGCGGGGGCGGGGGGGCATGAAGAGACTGGTGAAGGTGATCGTTCCGTGCCGCGACGAGCAGCGGGTGGTCGGGCCGTGCCTGTCGGCGCTGGTGGCCAGCCCGATGCCGGCGGGGTGGCGGCTGGCGATCGACGTGGTGGCCAACGGCTGCCGCGACCGGAGCGCGGCGGTGGTCCGGCGCGCCGCGGCCGAGGCGGGGGACGCGGGCGTCGCGCTGCGGCTGATCGAGATCGCGGAAGGCTCCAAGACGGCGGCGCTCAACCGCGCCCTGCCCGAGGGGGCGGCGGTGCTCGTCCACGTGGACGCGGACGTGGTGGTCGACCCCTCGCTGATCGGGGCGCTCGTGGCGGCGCTGGGCGGGCGGACGCCGGGCTATGCCAGCGGGCGGGTGCGTGCGGTCCATTCCGGCGGCTGGGCGGCCGGGTGCTACGCCCGCGTCTGGGCGCGGCTTCCGTTCGCGCGCCGCGAGATCCCGGGCTGCGGGCTCTATGCGGTGAACGCGGCCGGGCGCCGGCGCTGGGGCGCGTTCCCGGACGTGGTGGCGGACGACATGTTCGTGCGGCTCCTGTTCCGGCCCCATGAGCGGCGCGAGGTCGAGGCCGGATTCGCCTGGCCGGTGCCCGGCACGCTGCGCGAACTCGCGGCGGTGCGCCGGCGCTGGGACTTCGGCAACCGCGAGCTTCGGCGGCGGTATCCGGGGCTGGGGGGCGGAGGCGCGCGGCGCCGTCTGCGCGACTATGCCGGCCCCGCGCTCGCGATGCCGGTGGCGAGCGCGGTCTATGCGGGGGTATGCCTGTGGAGCCGGTGCACGCTGCCACAGGCGCGCGCGCGGGACGGATGGGCGCGGGCGTCGCGGGCAGGCGAAGGGTAGGGAGACACGGGCCGGGGGGATCGGTTCAGATCACTTGCCGAGATCTCGCAACGAGTTCCGCCCTGGTGGAACCGATCGGCCGATCGCGGGCATAGAGGGAGTGTGAAGGGTGAGTGATCGGCTATGGATGCCGCCCTACGCCTATTCGTTTCTCAATACCCGTGTCCGCTCCATCGAATGACCGAACCGGCTGAGTTCGCCCTCGATGAGCAGAATCTCGCCCTCGGAGCGGCTCAGGCCGAATTGTCTGCCGAGGCACATTCGCGTGGTCCGATCTGGTTGCTCCATGTACGCGAGCGTCAGGCACCCCTTCGATCTCCGGCCGGTGCTGATCCCGGTGACGAGATAGGGTTTCACGACTTGCGGGTTCTCGGTCAGCGCATTCCATGTGTAGGGAAAGGCGTAATACCCTACCGCGAGGTACGCGGTCACGGCCATCACGGGCATCCCGGCGATCAGCGAGATGGCGGTCTTCCACGTACCGTTGCCTTGTGCATGAGCGCGGGCCATCACCGATTTCCGATCGGCAAAGACCCATGCCCAGCCCAACATGGACCCGCCGGCGATCGTGGGCAGGGCATACGCATCGAGAACCCCATCGAGATGGAGGGTCTGGCTCACGGTGCCGAAGAGATAGACATACCCGCAATACGCCAACCCCAGCAGGCCCGCGAAGGACGCCACCCGTGCGCCGGGGCCCCGTTCGACCGGGGCCGCACCGGGTCGTGCCCCGGTTTCGCCCGGTCGCTGTTGGATCGCCATCTGCTCGGCGATCTGGGCGTTCAGGCGGTCAAGGGCCTCTGCTTTCCTCCGGGCCCGGTGCTCGGCGCGCAACTCGCCGTATCCGATGCCGAACGGAAAAATCAGAAGCGCGAGAGCAACATAGGCCGCGCCCATCACCCAACCGAAGTACTCTTCCAACGTCCCGGAGAGCGGCATGTCGGAGCGACCGAAATGGCGCAGGTATCCGAGCGAGAGCGTCAGCCAGGCGAACGACAGTGAAGCGAAGATCGCTCGGGGAACGACCGGGAAGGTGGACCGCAGGATTCTCTGGTGGAGCGGCGGGTAGAGATAGACGAGCGTCACTCCGGCCAGAATGACCGCAAGGCCTGCGAAGAGGTGCAGCCGGCCGAGCTCGTAGGCGATCGTCCAGTTCACGAACACCGAGAAGCTCGCCAAGCCTGCCAGCCCGATCAAGCCCAGGAGGACGGCGGCGACGTCCGAGAACAAGAGGCCATATCGCATCACGAGAGCTCCCAAGCGGTCGCACTCGGGGTCTCGCCGAATTGGGGCGCCGATTTGTCGCCGGGGCGGAAAATCGCGAACGATCGCCCACCTGCGGAGGCGGGACGCGCGACCTACTGCGACTTCCTGTTCTTCCTCCGCTTGACATTCCCCCCGCGCTGGCCTGGCCGCCCGGCCGTGCTCCGCCCTTCCGCCTTGCGCGCGTCCTCGACCGCCTGCGCGACCGCGGACTGGCGGGCGAGGGGGTCGTCGGAGACCAGAAGGTCGACCTGCTCCAGCCGCTTGACCTCGTCGCGGAGGCGCGCGGCCTCCTCGAACTCGAGGTTCTCGGCCGCTTTCCGCATCCGCTCGCGCAGGCCGTCGAGGTGGGCCTGGAGGTTGGCGCCGGCCATGGGCTTGTCGATCTTGGCCGTCACGCGGCTCATGTCCACGTCGCCCTGGTAGAGGCCCGCGAGCACGTCCTCGACATTCTTCTTCACGGTCTCGGGGGTGATGCCGTGCTCCTCGTTGTAGGCCATCTGCCGGGCGCGGCGGCGCTCGGTCTCGCGCATCGCGCGCTCCATCGAGCCGGTGATGCGGTCGGCGTACATGATGACCCGCCCGTCGGCGTTGCGCGCGGCCCGGCCGATGGTCTGCACGAGCGAGGTCTCGGAGCGCAGGAAGCCCTCCTTGTCGGCATCGAGGATCGCGACCAGCCCGCATTCGGGGATGTCGAGACCCTCGCGCAGGAGGTTGATGCCGATCAGCACGTCGAAGGCGCCGAGCCGCAGGTCGCGCAGGATCTCGATCCGCTCGATCGTGTCGATGTCGGAGTGCATGTAGCGGACCTTGATGCCCTGCTCGTTGAGGTACTCGGTCAGGTCCTCGGCCATGCGCTTGGTGAGGGTCGTCACCAGGGTCCGCATGCCGCGCTGGGTGACGCGCCTGATCTCGTCGAGCAGGTCGTCGACCTGCATGCCCACGGGGCGGATCTCGATCTGCGGGTCGAGGAGGCCGGTGGGGCGGATCACCTGCTCGGTGAAGACGCCGCCGGTCTGCTCCAGCTCCCAGGCGGCGGGGGTGGCCGAGACGAACACCGACTGGGGGCGCATGGCGTCCCACTCCTCGAACTTGAGGGGGCGGTTGTCCATGCAGCTCGGCAGGCGGAAGCCGTGCTCGGCCAGGGTCATCTTGCGGCGGAAGTCGCCCCGGTACATCGCACCGATCTGCGGCACCGAGACGTGGGACTCGTCGGCGAAGACGATGGCGTCGTCCGGGATGTACTCGAAGAGCGTGGGGGGCGGCTCGCCGGGGGCGCGGCCCGTGAGGTACCGTGAATAGTTCTCGATGCCGTTGCAGACGCCGGTGGCCTCCAGCATCTCGAGGTCGAACTTGGTGCGCTGCTCCAAGCGCTGGGCCTCCAGGAGCTTGCCCTCGCCCACGAGCTGGTCGAGGCGCACCTGAAGCTCCGCCTTGATGCCCTTGATGGCCTGCTGCATCGTCGGGCGCGGCGTCACGTAGTGCGAGTTGGCGTAGATGCGGATCTTGTCCATCGCGCCGGTCTTGGCGCCCGTGAGGGGGTCGAAGGCGACGATGGCCTCCAGCTCCTCGCCGAAGAAGCTGAGCCGCCAGGCGCTGTCCTCGAGGTGCGCGGGCCAGACCTCGACCGAGTCGCCGCGCACGCGGAACGTGCCGCGCGAGAAGGCGGCGTCGTTGCGGCGGTACTGCTGGGCGACGAGGTCGGCCATGACCTTGCGCTGGTCGTACTCGGAGCCGACCACGAGGTCCTGGGTCATGGCGCCGTAGGTCTCGACCGAGCCGATGCCGTAGATGCAGGAGACCGAGGCGACGATGATGACGTCGTCGCGCTCCAGCAGCGCCCGGGTGGCCGAGTGGCGCATCCGGTCGATCTGCTCGTTGATCTGGCTCTCCTTCTCGATGAACGTGTCGGAGCGCGGCACGTAGGCCTCGGGCTGGTAGTAGTCGTAGTAGGAGACGAAGTACTCCACCGCGTTGTCGGGGAAGAAGCCCTTGAACTCGCCGTAGAGCTGGGCGGCCAGCGTCTTGTTCGGCGCGAGGATGATCGCGGGGCGCTGGGTCTCCTCGATGATCTTGGCCATGGTGAAGGTCTTGCCGGTGCCCGTGGCGCCGAGCAGCACCTGGTCTCGCTCGCCGCCGGTGACGCCGCTCACCAGTTCCTTGATCGCGGTGGGCTGGTCGCCGGCGGGCGCGAACGTGGTGTCCATGCGCAGGCGGCGGCCGCCCTCGAGCTTGGGGCGCTGGGCGATCTTGTTGCGGGCGAGGATCGGCAGGTCGTCGACGACGTCCATGGGCGGCGGCTCTCGGGCTGGGGATGCCCCGGGAATGTCGTCGCTCGGGGCCTTCGAATCAAGGCCGGCGGGGCGGGCGCGGGGAAAGCGCGGGGAGGCCGATTCCTTGCCGGGTTCGCCCGCCGCGTGTAGGGTCGCGGGGCGCAGCGGCGCGGACGTCGGCCGGGTCCGATACCCACCCCACCCCTCGCTCTTCGGGTCCGGTCGGCGGTCGCTTGCGCGGGCCGGGTCCGGGCGGCTAAGGAGGCGCGACCCCGCCCAGGAGCCTGCCCATGCGCGCCCGCATCTACAGACCCGCCAAGACCGCGATGTCGTCGGGCACCGCCAAGACCCGCGACTGGGTGCTGGAGTTCGTGCCCGAGGTGCCCCGCGAGATCGACCCGCTCACGGGCTGGACCGGCTCGCGCGACACCCAGGCCCAGGTGCGGCTGCGCTTCGAGACCCAGGCCGAGGCGGAAGGCTACGCCAAGGACCGCGGCATCGACTACGTGCTGCTGCGCCCCCAGGGCCGCAAGCACAACATCCGCACCGGCGGCTACGGCGAGAACTTCGCCACCCACCGCCGGGGATCCTGGACGCACTAGGCGGGGCGGCACCCGCCCCCGGGCCGCGGCTCACGCGCCGGGCGCCACCAGAAACGCGCGGAAATCGTTGACGTTGGTGAGGGTCGGGCCCGTCACGACCTGTCCGCCGGCGGCGGCGAAGAAGCCGTGGGCGTCGTTGCGCGCGAGGGCGGCGGCAGGGTCCGCCCCGGCGGCGCGCCCGCGCGCGAGGGTCTCCGGCCCCGCGCAGGCGCCCGCGACCTCGGCGGCGCCGTCGACGCCGTCGGTGTCGCAGGCGAGCACGTGGATGCCGGGCGCCCCCTCCAGCGCGAGCGCGGCGGCGAGCGCGAACTCGGCGTTCGGCCCGCCGGTCCCGTCGCCGCGCCGCGTGACGGTGCACTCCCCGCCCGACAGGAGCAGGATGGGCCGCCCGCTCCGCGCCGCCTCGTCCCGCAGGCCGAGCGCCATGCGTGCCTGCGAAGCGGCCAGCGCGCGCGCCTCGCCCTCGAGCGCGTCGCCGAGGATGCGGACGTCGACGCCTTCGGCCCCGGCCACCGCGGCCGCCGCGGCGAGCGACCGGGCGGGGGCGGCGATGACGCGGGTCTCCGCGCGGGCCAGCCGGGGGTCGCCCGGGGGCACCGCGTCCGGGGCCCGCTCCAGCGCCCGGCGCGCCGCCTCGGGCACGTCCACGCCGTAGCGCGCGAGGACCGCCAGGGCGTCGGCGGGGGTGGACGCCTCGCCCACCGTGGGGCCCGAGGCGATCTCGCCGGGATCGTCGCCCGGCACGTCGGAGATCAGCAGCGAGACCACGCGGGCCGGGTGGCAGGCCGCCGCGAGCCGTCCGCCCTTCACGCGGCTCAGGTGCTTGCGCACCACGTTCATCGCCCCGATCGCCGCCCCCGAGGCGAGGAGGGCGGCGTTCACCGCCCGCTTGTCGTCCAGCGTCAGGCCCGCCGCGGGCGCGCAGAGCAGCGCCGAGCCGCCGCCCGAGATCAGCGCCAGCACGAGGTCGTCCCGCGCCAGCCCCGCCACCCGCGCGAGCATCCGCTCCGTGGCCGCGACCCCGGCGGCGTCGGGCACCGGGTGGGCGGCCTCGGCGATCTCGATGCCCCGGGTGGGGCGGACGTAGCCGTAGCGGGTGATCACGAGGCCCTTGCAGGGGCCCCACGCGGCCTCGACCGCCTCGGCCATGCGCGCCGAGGCCTTGCCCGCACCAGTCACCAGCGTGCGCCCCGCGGGACGCCCGGGCAGGTGCGGGGCGACCACGCGCATCGGGTCGGCCACGGCCACGGCCTCGCGGAAGAGGCGCCGGAGGAAGGCGGGGGGATCGGACGGGGCGGCGGTCATGGCGCCACCCTAGCGCGGCGCGCGGCGGCGGGAAGCCGTCGAAGTGGGGGGGAGGTTGGGGGCAGCGGCGGGGCGCGGTACGCGCGCGTTCGACTGCCGTGCCTGGCGCTTCTGGGAGATAGTGGTGATCCCGGCAGGATAGAAATTGACGTTCTAGTTCAATCAGTTGACTGTGTCCAACCCCAACCGTTCCGCCATTGGTGGCGCTCACAATTTCAAGATGTTGTCCAACGGTTCGGCAGGGTTCCAGGAGCATCCCTCGTTGTCAGGCTCATCTACCACGACCATCCGATACACTTCAGATGTCCGGTGAGCGATCGGCGCCCTGCGCCGCCACACGGTTTCCGGATGTCCCCCGTGCATCACCGGCCCGGTCGCACGATGCGGTTAGCGAGGGTGCCGATCCCTTCGATCCACAGCTCCATTCGGTCGCCGTCCGCTAGCCGTCGGCCCAGCTCCAGTCCGCATCCCGTGCCCACGGTGCCCGAGCCGATCACCTCGCCGGGGTGGAGGGTCTCGCTGGCGGAGACATAAGAGATGATCGCCGCGAAGTCGTGGTGCATGGCGCGGGAGTTGCCGCCGCCCCAGCGCTCGCCGTTCACCGAGACGCGCATCTCCAGCGCCGCCGGATGGGGCACCTCGTCGGCGGTCAGGATGAAGGGGCCGAGCACGTTGCCGGTGTCGAAGTCCTTGCCCTTGGCGGGGCCGAGCTGGCCGGCCATCTCAGCCATCTGCGCGTCGCGGGCCGTCAGGTCGTTGAAGACCGTATAGCCGAAGATGTGCGCGGGCGCCTCCTCGGGGGAAATGTCGCGCCCACCGCGGCCGATCACGGCGGCCAGCTCCAACTCCAGGTCCATGTGCCCGCTGTAGGCGGGCCAGCGTACGTCCTCCCCGTGGCCGATCACCGAGAAACGGTTGCTCTTGTAATAGATCGGCTGGCGGTACCAGACGTCGGGGATCTCGAAGGCGCGCCCCGTCATCTCGCGGGCGCGGGCGAAGGCGTTGAGGAGGTGCGCCTCGAAGGCAAGGCAGTCGCGCAGCTGCGCGGGGCGGAGGGGCGCGCGGAAGGCGACGGCGTCCAGCGGAATGCGCGGCGCCCGCTGGAGGGCGGCGCGCGCCGCAACCAGCGCCGCCGGGCCGCCCTCGATCAGCGCCATCATGTCGCGGAATCCGCAGGCGCGGGTGAGATCCACCAGCGCATCTTCGCCAGCGGCGGCCACAACGATCCCGGCGCCTTCGTGGACCACGGTGGCGAGGCGCACCCTAGGCGTCCTCGAGGATGGCGACGGCGCGGGTGAACCCGGCCGAGGCGCCGCGGATCTTGTAGGGGAAGCAGCTGACCGTGAAGCCGTGGTCGGGGAGTTGGTCGAGGTTGGCGAGCTTCTCCATGTGGCAGTAGCCGATCTCCATCGAGGCGCGGTGGCCTTCCCAGATGACCGCGGGATCGCGCTCCCGCTTCCAGCGAGCAGCCGTGTGCGAGAACGGGGCATCCCAGGACCAGGCGTCGGTTCCGGTGACGCGCACGCCGCGCTCGAGCAGCCACAGGGTCGCCTCGCGGCCCACGCCGCAGCCCCGGTGGATGTAGTCGTCGGCGCCGTAGTGGGCGGCCGCCGCGGTGTTCACCACCACGATGTCGAGGGGGGCGAGGTCGTGGCCGATGCGCCGCAGCTCCGCCTCCACGTCGCCGGCGGTGGCGACGTAGCCGTCGGGCAGGTGGCGGAAGTCGATGCGCACGCCGGGCGCGAAGCACCACTCCAGCGGCACCTCGTCGATCGTGGCCGCCGGCTCGCCGCCGGGGACGAGGCGGCGGTTCATGGTGGAGTGATGGTGGTAGGGGGCATCGAGATGGGTGCCGTTGTGGGTGGCGATCCGCAGGCGCTCGATGGCCCAACCCTCGCCCTGGGGCAGCTGGTCGCGGCGCAGGCCGGGGAAGAACCCGGCCACTTGGTCCGCGGTGTCGCCGTGGCCGAGATACTCGATCTCGGGCCGGATCAAGGGCGGATCGGAGACGATCTCGGCGTCGAGGGCGACCGAAAGGTCGATGAAGCGGCGGGCCATGTCAGGATCTCCCGGCGAGGGCGGTGCGGAGGCGGGCGTGGACCTCGTGCATCGCCGCATCGGCGACGGGCGAGGCGGCGGGCAGCGACAGGAAGCCGTGCACCATGCCCGGCACGCATCGCAGCACGACGTCGGTGCCGAGGGCGCGAAGCCGCTCGGCCAGCGCCGCGCCCTCGTCGCGCAGGGGGTCGAACTCGGCGGTGGCGATGATCGTGGGGGGCAGGTGCTCCAGCCCGGCGGGGTGGAGGGGGAGGCGGTCGTCGCCCGGTTCGGCGTCCCCAAGGTAGGCGCTCCAGAACCAGCGCATCGCGTCGCGGGTCAGCAGCGGGCCATCGGCCAGCGCGTGCTGGCTGGGCGTGTCGCAGGCCGGATCGAGGGCGGGGTAGAGGAGGGCCAGGTGGCGCAGCGCGATGCCGTCGCGCGGGGCCAGTTTGGCGAGGCTGGCGCAGATCGCGGCGCCGGCGCTGTCGCCGCACAAGGCGAGCGCGCCGCCGTCGATGCCGTCCGCCCCCGCGAGGTGGCGCAACGCGGCGCGGGCGTCCTCCACGGGGCCGGGGAACGGGGTCTCGGGCGCCAGCCGGTAGCCCACGCTCGCCACCGCCGCGCCGGTGGCGGCGGCGAGGCGGCGGCAGAGGCCGTCGTGGGTCTCGATCGAGCCCCACACGAAGCCGCCGCCGTGGCAGAACAGGATCGCCGGCAGCGCGGCCGCATCGGTGGGGCGGTAGTGGCGGACCGGGACGTGGTGGGTGCCGCAGGGCATCGCATCGTCGCGGACGCTCGCCATGGCGGGCGCGTCCCCCTGCGCCATCGCCGCGTCGGCCGCCGCGCGGACGCGCGCGAGTGGCACGTGGGCGGGCGGCGGGCGCACCGTGTTGCGGGGGTCTGAGAGCAGGTCGTCGAAGCAGGGATCGACGGGCATCGCGGCGGCTTCCGACTGGTACGCGTGGCTACCGGCAGGTATGATGCGCCGGAGGCATTCGCGCAAGCGTCTGCATGGCGCTCCCCCGGGGCGCTCCACACGGGCGGAGGCGCGGATGACTGACACGACGGCGCGGCGGGGCAGGCCGAAGGTGCGCGACGAGGTGGCGGCGCTCAAGCGCCAGCGCACGCTCGATGCGGCCACCGACCTCTTCTACGAGCGCGGCTACACCAACACCACGCTCGACGACGTGGCGGCGCGGCTTGGGGTCACCAAGCCGTTCGTGTACACCAACTTCGGCTCGAAGCCGCAGCTCTTGGCCGAGATCTGTGGCGTGGGCATTCGCAGCGCGCTCGATGAGATCGAGGCGGCGCTGGCAGAGGGCGCGCCCACGCTCGCCACGATGCAGCGGTTCGCGCCGCGCTACGTGGCCTCGGTGCTTCGGACCCAGAAGAACATCGCGGTCAACATCCGCGAGGAGAAGAACCTCCTGCCCGAGCACGCGCGCGAGCTCGCCGCCTTGCGCCAGACGTTCATGGCGCGGATGGAGACGCTGGTGGCCGGGGCGGCGCGCGACGGCGGCGTCGCCCTGCCCGACCCGCGCGTGGCCGCCTTTGCGATCGTGGGCGCGGTGAGCTGGTCGACGTTCTGGTTCCACGCCGACGGCCCCCTGACGGCCGAAGCGCTGTCCGGGAAGATGACCGGGATCATCCTCCACATCCTCGCGGGCGACGAGGTGGAATCCGCGCCCTAGGGCACCCGCCGGCTCCGGGTCCGCAGCTGCCGCGATTACGGGCGGCGCAAAAACTTCTAGCCAGAATACTCGTCAGTATGTGATTGTATCGGTGAGTATGGCGCGGCGCCGAGTCGCGCCGGATGCGGCAGGGAGCGGCCCGGTGGAGCAGGTCGAGACACTCATCGTCGGGGCGGGGCTCGCGGGGCTGCGGGCGCTGCACGCGCTGCGCGAGGCGGGGATCGGCGCCACCGTGCTGGAGGCCTCGGACGGCATCGGCGGGGTCTGGAACCATAACCGCTACCCGGGCGCGCGCTGCGACGTGGAGAGCTACGACTACTCCTACAGCTTCTCGCCCGAACTGGAGCAGGAGTGGCGCTGGACCGAGCGCTATCCGACCCAGCCCGAGATCCTCCGATACGTCGAGCACGTCGCCGACCGCTTCGACCTGCGCCGCGACGTGGTGCTGAACGCCCGCGTGGCGCGCGCCGACTACGACGAGGCCGCCGCCCGCTGGACCGTCAAGACCGAGGACGGGCGGCGCTGGAGCGCGCGGTTCCTGCTGCTTTGCCTCGGCCAGCTCTCGGCGCCGAAGCTGCCCGACTATCCGGGGCAGGACGCGTTCCGCGGCGAGGTCGTGGTCAGCGCCCAGTGGCCCAAGGGCGGCGTGGATTACGCGGGCAAGCGCGTGGGCATCGTCGGCACGGGCAGCTCCGGCATGCAGATGACCCCGGTGATCGCGCAGTCGGCCGAGCATCTCACCGTGTTCCAGCGCACCGCCAACTACAGCGTGCCGGCCGCCAACGCGCCGCTCACCGACGAGGAGGACCGCGCGGTCAAGGCGGACTACGCCGCGCGCCGGGCGCTCATGCGGAACTCGCCCACGGGGCTGGGCTTCAAGCCGGCGAAGGTCCGCACCCTCGACGTGCCCGAGGCCGACCGCGAGGCGGCCTTCGAGGCGGCCTATCACCGGCTCGGCTTCGGCTTCGCACTGACCTATCCCGACATCCTGCTCGATGCGGAGGCCAACGCGGTCGCCTCCGCCTTCCTGCACCGCCGCATCGGCGAGCGCGTCCACGATCCCGAGACCCGCGAGAAGCTGATCCCGCGCACTCACCACTTCGGCACCCGGCGCCCGTCGGTGGACAGCGGCTACTTCGAGGCGTTCAACCGCCCGAACGTGACCCTGGCCGACCTGCGGGAGTTCCCGATCCTAGAGTTCACCGAGAGCGGCATCCGCACCGCCAAGGCGCACCACGACCTCGATCTGGTGATCTTCGCCACCGGCTTCGACGCCCTCACCGGCTCGCTCCTGAAGCCCCGGATCGCGGGGCGGGGCGGCCAGCTCCTGCGCGAGAAGTGGGCCGAGGGTCCGCTCACGCAGCTCGGCGTTGCCACGGCGGGCTTTCCCAACATGCTCGTCGTCGCCGGCCCCGGCTCGCCGTCGGTGCTGTCGAACGTGATGGTCTCGATCGAGGAGCAGGTGGACTGGTTCACGGACCTCCTGGCGGGGATGAAGCGCCGGGGCGAGGTCGAGATCGAGGCCACGCCCGAGGCCGAGCAGTCTTGGACGGCGCACGTGCAGGAGCGCGCGCGCGAGACGCTCTACATGACCGCGGACAGCTTCTACAATGGCGGCGAGATGGCCGGGAAGCCGCGCGTCTTCATGCCCTATTCCGGGGGAATCCGGGCCTATCGCCGGATTCTGGAAGAGACTGCGGCGGGGGGCTACGAGGGTTTCGCGCTCCGCTCCGCGCCCGCTGCCGCGCAGCCCGAGGAGGTGGCGCAGGATGGCTGACGCGCGGGGCCATGTGGGCGTCGTGGGCGCCGGGACGATGGGCACGGGCATCGTCTACGTGTTCGCCATGGCGGGCTTCGCGGTCCACCTGGTCGAGCCGGACGCCGCCGGCGTGGAGCGGGCGCGCGGCGCGCTGCGCGAGGCGGCGGACGGCGCCGTGGCGCGGGGCAAGGTCGAGCGGGACGAGTCCGACGCCCGCCTCGCCCGGATCGCGGTGCACGGCGATGCCGCCGACCTCCCCGAGGCGCTGGACCTCGTCGTCGAGACCGTCCCCGAGCGCCGCGCCCTCAAGATGGAGGTGCTGGCCCGCATCGCCGCCCGCGCGCCGCGGCTGATCGCGACGAACACCTCCGCGATGTCGATCGACGACCTCGCAAGTGCGGTAGCGGACCCCTCGCGCTTCCTGGGCATGCACTTCTTCAACCCGGTCTGGTCGCTGAAGCTGGTGGAGATCGTGCGCGGGCCGCGCACCGACGCGGGCGCGGTGGCGGACGCCTGCGCCTTCGCCGAAGCGATCGGTAAGGGCACCGCCGTGGTGGCCGACAGCCCCGGCTTCGCCACCAGCCGCCTCGACCTCGTGCAGGCGCTGGAGGCGATCCGCATGGTCGAGGCCGGCGTCGCCTCGCCCGAGGACATCGACCGCGCCGTCACGGCGGCCTACCGCCACCCGGTCGGCCCCTTGCGCCTGAGCGACATGGTGGGCCTCGACGTGCGCCTCGACATCGCGCGCCAGCTCGCCGGCACGCTGGGCGCGCACTTCGCGCCGCCCCGCCTCCTGGAGGAGATGGTCGCGCGCGGCGATCTCGGCGCCAAGTCGGGCCGGGGCTTCTACGACTGGCCGCAAGGCGCGGCCCCCATGCAGGCAGGCTAGGCATCCGAATGGCACAGGTCTTCAACTCCACCCTCGTCGACACGGCCGAGCACCACGCGATGCTCCGCGACAGCGTCGGCAAGCTCGCCGGCGGCTTCGGGCGCCGGTACTTCCAGGACGTCGTGCGCCGGAAGGCCAAGCCGGTCGAGCTGTGGGACGCGCTGGGCGAGGCCGGCTTCATCGGCGTCCACGTGGACGAGGCGTATGGCGGCGGCGGCGGCGGCATGGCCGACTACAACGTCATCGTCGAGGAGGTCGCCGCCCAGGGCTGCCCGATCCTGAGCCTCGTGATCGGCTCGATCTGCGCGCCGATCATCCAGGGGCACGCCAGCCAGGCGATGAAGGACGCGTGGCTGCCGGGTCTGGCGTCCGGCAAGAAGCGCCTCGCCTTCGCGATCACCGAGCCCGATGCCGGCTCGAACACCCACAACGTCTCCACGGTCGCGCGTCCCGACGGCGACGGCTGGGTGCTGAACGGGGCCAAGTACTGGACATCGGCGGTGGACGAGGTGGACGCGATCATGGTGGTGGCGCGCGGCGAGGAGCCGGACGCGCGGGGACGCGGGCGCCTGTCGCTGTTCCTGGTGCCGACGGACGCGGAGGGCATCAGCAAGACCCCGATCGAGACCGCGCTCCACGTGCCCGAGACGAGCTTCATGCTCTACTTCGACAACGTCCAGATCCCGCGCGAGGCTCTGGTGGGGACGGAAGGCGAGGGGCTCAAGCACCTGTTCTCGGGCCTCAACCCCGAGCGCATCTGCGCGGCGGCCATCAACAACGGCATCGCCCGCTACGCCATCGAGCAGGGCGCGCGCCAAGCCGGCGAGCGCAAGGTCTGGGGCACGCCCATCGGCGCGCACCAGGGCGTCTCGCACCCGCTGGCCGCCGCCTACGTGGGCGTGCAGCAGGCGCGACTCATGACGGCGCGCGCGGCGCAGCTCTACGACGAGAGCTCGGGCGAGGCGGGCGAGGCGTCGAACATGGCCAAGTTCGCCTCCGCCGACGCCTCGCTCGTGGCGCTCGACCAGGCGATCCAGGTCCACGGCGGCAACGGCATGGCGCTGGAATATGGGCTGGCCGACCTGTGGTTCATCGCCCGCCTCCACAAGACCGCGCCGGTCAGCCGGGAGATGGTACTCAACTTCTTCGCCCAGCACTCGCTGGGCCTGCCCAAGAGCTACTGAGATGGGGCGCGCGGTGCGGAACCCGGCGGCAGGGAGCTTCGCGGACGTCGTGCGCGCCCATGCGCGCAGCCGCCCCGACGCCCCGGCGCTGACCTTCGGGGCGCGCACCTGGACCTTCGCGGAGCTCGACGCCGCGAGCTCGCGCGCGGCCAACGCCCTGCGGGCGCGCGGCGTGGGCGCCGGCGACCGGGTGGCGATCCTCGCGCGCAACCGGGCCGAGTACTTCGCGCTGATCCACGGCGCCAACAAGATCGGCGCCACGCTGGTCTGCCTCAACTGGCGCCTCGCCCCGCGCGAGATCGCCGAGATCCTGGCCGACGCCGAACCGGCGCTGGTCCTGGCAGACGACACCGGCGCCACGCTCCTGCCCGGGGACGCGGAGGCGGTGCGGCTGGGGCCCGAGTTCGACGCCATGTGCGAGGCGGCCGGCGACGCCGATCCGGGGCACGCGGCGGCTCCGGACGAAGTGGCGCTGATCCTCTACACCTCGGGCACCACCGGGCGCCCCAAGGGCGTGATGCTGACGCACGAGGGCCTGGGCTACACCCGCGCCCTCGCGGACGCCTGGGGCATGGGGCCCGGCAGCGTGAACCTCGTGGCGATGCCGCTCTTCCACATCGGCGGCTGCGGCTACGGCTCCAGCACGATGCTGGCGGGCGGGCACACCGTGCTGATGGCCGACGTGGACGTGGGCGCCATCGTCGAGCGGATCGCGCGCCACCGGGTGACGCACACCTTCATGGTGCCCGCCGTGGTGCAGGCGCTGCTGGGCGCGCCCGAGGCCGCGGAGGTCGACATGGGGAGCATGGAGCTCCTGATGTACGGCGCCGCCCCCATGGGCGACGTGCTCCTGCGCCGCGCCATGACCGCGCTGGGCTGCCGCTTCATGCACGCCTACGGCATGACCGAGGCCTCCGGCACCGTGGTCTGCCTCGGCCCCGAGGAGCACGACCCGGACGGCCCCCTCGCGCCGCTCCTGAAGTCCTGCGGCACGGCCCTGCCCTGGGTCGAGCTGCGCGTGGTCGACCCGGCGACGGGCCGCGACCGGCCCGCGGGCGAGGTGGGCGAGATTTGGCTGCGGACGCCGATGCTGATGCGGGGCTACTGGCGCAACCCCGAGGCCACCGCCGAGGTGCTGGTGGAGGACGGCTGGTTCCGCACCGGCGACGCGGCCTTCCTGGACGAGGCGGGCCACGTTTTCCTGTTCGACCGCTACAAGGACATGATCATCTCTGGCGGCGAGAACATCTACCCGGCCGAGATCGAGAACGTGCTGAACGGGCACGCCGCCGTGGCCCAGGTGGGCGTAATCGGCGTGCCGCACCCGCGCTGGGGCGAGACCCCGCTGGCGGTCGTCGTCCCGAAGCCCGGCACCGCGCCCACCGAGGCCGAGCTGCTGGACCACGTGCGCGCCTCGCTCGCGCGCTACAAGTGCCCCTCCTGGGTGGTGTTCGCCGAGAGCCTGCCGCGCAACGCCTCCGGCAAGGTGCTCAAGCACGAGCTGCGCCGCGCCCACGGGGCCTCCCGGTGAGCGTGCTTGCCCTCGTGCGCCGCTGGGTGGTCGGCTACTTCAACGGCCACGACGCCGCCGTGGCCCGCGCGATCTGCGCGCCGGACTACGCGCTGCGGATCGGCGACGTCACCTTCGCGGGGCGCGACGAGGCATGGCTGCCGGCGGTGGACGCGCAGATGCGGGCCTATCCCGGCCTCGGCATGACCGTGCACGAGACGTTGGCCGGCGATGGCTGGGCCGCGGCGTGGTTCAGCGAGCACGGCGCCACCGAGGGCCGCGCCGCCGCGTGGTCCGGGGTCGGCATCTGGCGCGGCGATGGCACGGCCCTCTCGGGCTGCGTGGCGCAGGAGGACTACATGACCCGCCGCCGCCAGCTGAAGGCCGGCACGGTCGACCCCGTGGACCGGCCTGCCGTGGCGCCCTGGGACGTCGAGCCGGCCCCGCGCGACGAGGCCGCCGAGCGGGCCGTGCTCCAGTGGGTGGGCGTCGGCTGGCCGCGCCCCGGCGCGGTGGTCTGCGACGACGAGCACGTCACCGGCGAGCCGCTCGCCTTCGACGTGGCCGGCACCGAGGTGGTCGAGCTCGTCTCGGCGGGCGACCGCGTCGCCTTCTCGGTCCGCCAGCGCGGCATCTTCCGCGGCGGCCTGCCCGCCCCCGCGAGCGGCCCCGCGATCGCGACGCTGGACGTGAACGGCCTCGTGCGGGTGCGGGACGGAGAGGTGGTCGGGGGCCGGGTGATCCGCGACCGCATGGGCCTGTGGTCCCGCCTGAGGGCCGCGGCATGAGCGCGAAGGTCCTCGTGGAGCGCGAGGGAGCGATCCTCGTGGTCACCCTGAACCGCCCCGAGCGGCGCAACGCCATCGACCGCGAGACCTCCGAGGCGGTGGCCGCCGCGCTCGACACGCTCGACGCCGATGGGGACCTCTCGGTCGCGATCCTGGCCGGCGCGGGCGGGCACTTCTCGGCCGGCATGGACCTCCACGCCTTCGCCGCCGGCGAGCGGGTGGAGCTGCCGGGACGCGGCCTCGCCGGGCTGACGCAGTCGCCCCCCGCCAAGCCGCTGATCGCCGCCGTGGAGGGCTACGCGCTCGCGGGCGGCTTCGAGATCGCGCTGGCCTGCGACATGATCGTGGCCTCCGAGACGGCGAGCTTCGGCCTGCCCGAGGTGCGGCGCGGGCTGATTGCCGGATCGGGCGGCCTCGTGCGCCTACCCGAGCGGATGCCCCGCGCGGTGGCCATGGAGTGCGCGCTGACCGGGCGCACGATCCCGGCCGCCGAAGCCGAGCGCTGGGGGCTGGTGAACCGCCTCGTGGCGCCGGGCGGGGCGCTGGACGCCGCCCGCGCGCTGGCCGCCGAGGTCGCCGAGGGCGCGCCGCTGTCCTTGGCGGCCACGAAGCGGATCGTGGCGGAGGCGGGCCGCTGGCCGGAAGGCGAGTTGTGGCCGCGCCAGAACGGGATCCTCGAGCGCGTCATCGCCTCGGGGGACGCGCGCGAGGGCGCCCGCGCCTTCGCCGAGAAGAGATCGCCGCGGTGGACGGGCACGTGACGCCCGCCCCCGCGGCGAAGGGAGCACGACCGGCCCGCCATCACGGCGGCCGCATCAGGGAGGAGACCAACCCATGAGACTGAACGCATACCTTCGCGGCACGGGCGCGGCGCTGGGCCTCGCCGTCCTCGCCGCCACCGCCGCCACCACCACCGCCGCCGAGGCGCGCGAGGTGAAGATCGTGGTCGGCGTGCCGCCCGGCTCGGGCGCGCACTACGGCGTCGACGCCTTCGCCGCCGATCTGGCCGAGCGCACCGGCGGCGAGCTCGAGGTCAAGGTGTTCCCGCCCTCGCTGCTCGACCTCGTGCAGACCTTCGGCGGCATCCGCGACGGCATCGTGGACGGCGGCTACCTCGTGCTGAACTACTTCCCCTCGGAGTTGCCCGAGGCGATGCTGCCCATCGAGATGGCGATGCTGGGCCAGAACCCCTACGCCATGGCCGGCGCCATGAGCGAGTACATCCTCACCTGCGAGGCCTGCGTCGCCGAGCGGATGGCCAACAACCAAGTGCCGCTGGGCAACGCCTCCACGGGCGCCTACGCGATCATCGGCACCGCGCCCATGACCACCGAGGAGGAGCTGGCGGGCAAGAAGATCCGCGCCGCCTCGGGCGCCTGGAGCCGCTGGGCCGAGGCGATGGGCGCCGTGGGCGTCAGCCTGCCGGGCAACGAGATCTTCGAGGCCGTCAGCCAGGGCACCATCGACGGCGCCTTCAACGCGCCCTCGGAGCTGACCTCGATCCGCCTGATCGACGTGGCCACGGACGTCACCGTGAACATGCCCGGCGGCACCGTGCACGGGCTCGACGTGATGAGCGTGAACCGCGACTTCTGGCGCTCGCTCACCGACGAGGAGCGGCGCGCCTACATGGACGCCGCCGCGCTCGGCAACGCCGCGACCACTTGGAAGTTCGCCAGCGACGTGGCCGAGAACCTGGCCATGGCCGAGGAGCAGGGCATCGCGCTGCACGAGGCTTCGCCGGAGATGCTGGCGAAGTCCGATGCGGCCATCGAGGCCGACCTCGCCAACATCGTCGCCATCGCCACCGACACCCACGGGCTGAAGGACGCCGAGAGCAAGATCGCGCGCTTCCGCGAGCTGGTCGCGAAGTACGAGGGGCTGCTGCCGCTCGACCGCGAGTGGACGCCCGAGGAGATCGCCGAGGTGTACCGGGCCGAGATCTTCTCGAAGCTCGATCCCGCCACCTACGGCATGTGAGGGTCGGGCCCGTGTCCAGCGCCTCCGATCGGATCACCGCCGTCGCGCGGAGGCTCGTCCGGGCGTTGGACCGGGCCCTTCTGGCGGTCGCCGCTGTGGGGCTGGTGGCGATGATGCTGCACATCAGCCTCGACATCCTGTCGAGCCTCCTCCTCAACCGCCCCGTCCCGATCACCTCGGCGATGGTCACCAACGTCTACATGATCGCGGTGGCCTTCCTGCCGATCTTGGCCGCCGAGCGGCGGGGCGCCCACATCGGCGTCAGCCTCCTCACCGACCTCATGCCGCCCCGCGCGCGGTTCGGGTTGGAAACCTTCGTGCTCGCGCTGATGGCGGCGGCCTACGCGATGCTGCTGTGGCAGTCCCTCGAGCAGGCCCTCGCCAAGCTCGCGCTGGGCGCCTTCGTGGTGGAGCAGGGCCTCAAGATCCCGGTCTGGCCCACCTTCTTCATGCTGCCCGCGGGCTTCGGCGCGATGGCGCTGCTGCTCGCCCTCAAGGTCGCGCTGCGCCTCGCCACGGGCGAGGACGCCCTCGCGCCCGCCGCCGCTGACGGCGACGCCCCGGAGGTGGAGCATGTCTGACGCGATGATCGGAGTGGCCGGCATCGCGGGGCTGATCGTCCTGATCGCCGCCAACATGCACATCGGGATCGCGCTGATCCTCGTGTCCTACGCCGGGCTGGTCGCCATCGTCGGCACCGGCGCGTCGTGGGGGATGCTAAAGGTCGTGCCCTACACCTTCATCTCGAACTGGACGCTGTCGTCGGTGCCGATGTTCGTGTTCATGGGCTACGTCTGCTACAACGCGGACCTCACGCGGGGCCTGTTCGACGCCGCCCGCCTGTGGCTCGCGCGGCTGCCCGGCGGGCTGGCGATCGCCTCCGTGTTCGGCTGCTCGGGCTTCGCCGCCGTGACCGGCTCCAGCGTCGCCTGCGCCGCGGCGATGGGCAAGGTCGCGGTCCCCGAGATGCTCCGCAACCGCTACGACGCCAGCCTGGCTTGCGGCACCGTGGCCGCCGCGGGCACCGTGGGCGCGCTGATCCCGCCCTCGATCCTCCTCATCGTGTTCGGTGTGATCGCGCAGGTCTCGATCACCGACCTTTTCCTCGGCGGCATCGGCGCAGGCGTCGCCACGGCGGCCGCCTACGTGGCCGTGATCCTCCTGCGCGTCGGCCTCGACCCCTCGCTCGCGCCTCGCGTCACCGAGCGCGTCACCTGGGCCGAGAAGTTCGCCGCCCTGGGCGGCGCCCTGCCGGTGATCGTGCTGATCGCCGCCGTGCTCGGCGGGCTGTTCGGCGGGCTGTTCACCGCCACCCAGGCCGGCGCCGTGGGCGCGCTGATGGCGCTGGTCGTGGCGGCAGCGCGGCGGAGTCTCTCGTGGCGCACTTTCAAGACCTCCGTGGTGGAGACCCTCGTCACCTGCGGCAGCCTCTTTATCGTCACCATCGGTGCCAGCATGCTGACGCGCTTCCTGACGCTCTCGGGCGTGGGCGACGCGATCACCGGGGCGGTGGACCAGCTCGGCACCAGTCCGGTGCTGCTGCTGGTCATGATCGCGGCCGTCTACCTGATCCTTGGCATGTTCTTGGAGCCGATCGGCGCAATGCTGATCACCCTGCCGATCTTCCTGCCGCTGGTGGCCAGCGCGGGCATCGAGGTGATCTGGTTCGGCGTATTCGTCGCAAAGCTCTTGGAGGTGGGCATGATCACCCCGCCCATCGGCCTCAACGTCTTCGTGCTCTCCTCCACCGTGGGGCGCGCGGCGCCCGCCGCCACCGTGTTCCGCGGCGTGATGTGGTTCTTCGTCGCCGACATCGTGCTGCTGGGCCTGCTTATCGCGTTCCCCGGCATCGTCACGTTCATCCCGTCGGTCTTCTGACCGGCCCCGTCCCCCTTCCGAAGGAGCCTCCCATGAAGGAAGCCGTCATCGTCTCTACCGCCCGCACCGGCATCGGCCGCGCGTTCAAGGGCGCGCTCAACGACACGAAGTCCCCGACCATGATGGGCCACGCCATCGCCCACGCCGTGGAGCGCGCCGGCGTGGAGGGCGCCGAGATCGAGGACACCACGATCGGCACCGTGCTGGCCGCAGGGACCGCCGGCATGAACCTCGGGCGCAACGCGGTGTTCGCCGCCGGCCTGCCGCACTCGGTGAGCGCGTCCACGGTGGACCGCCAGTGCGCGTCCGGCCTCGCCGCCATCGCAATCGCCGCGCGGCAGATCATGTGCGAGGGCGTGCGCGTGGCGCTGGCTGGTGGGCAGGACAACATCAGCGCCGTGCAAGGCCCCTACTTCGACGCCGCCATGGCCGCGAAGGACGCGAACGTCACCGCGAAGGTGCCCCACGCCTACATGCCAATGCTGAAGACGGCGAAGGTCGTTGCCGAGCGCTACGGCATCTCGCGTGAGCGGCAGGACGAGTACGCGCTGCAATCCCAGCAACGGACGGCGGCGGCGCAGGAGGCGGGGCGGTTCGACAGGGAGATCGTGCCGTTCACGACCCGCATGACCGTAAAGGACCGGGCCACCGGCGAGATCTCCAAGCACGAGGTCGTGCTGGACCGCGACGAGGGCAACCGGCCCTCCACCACACTGGACAGCCTCGCCGGGCTCAAGCCCGTACTCGAGGGCGGCACGGTCACCGCCGGCAACGCCAGCCAGCTGTCCGACGGGGCAAGCGCGATGGTGCTGATGGAGGCCGCCGAGGCCGCCCGCCGGGGCCTCGAGCCGCTGGGCGTCTACCGCGGCATGGCGGTCGCCGGCTGCGCGCCCGAGGAGATGGGCATCGGCCCCGTCTTCGCGGTGCCCCGTCTTCTGGAGCGCCACGGCCTGAAGGTCGCCGACATCGATCTGTGGGAACTTAACGAGGCCTTCGCCTGCCAGGCCCTGTACTGCCGCGACGAACTCGGCATCGACCCGGAGATCTTCAACGTGAACGGCGGCGCCATCTCGATCGGCCACCCCTACGGCATGACCGGCGCCCGCGTCGCTGGCCACGCGCTGATCGAGGGCAGGCGCCGCGGCGCCAAACGTGTCGTGGCAACAATGTGCGTGGGCGGCGGCATGGGCGCGGCGGCTTTGTTCGAGGTCAGCTGAGACCCAGGCGAACGGGGCGGGGGAGCAGTTCCGCCCCGGCAGCTGCATGATTTCGGCGGGATCCCTGCTCTTGCTGGAGTTCCAGCCGAGGGTTGACCAAGCCGTCGCCGCACGTCGTTGAAACCTAGCAAGGTTCCATGGCTAGCCAAGCCGGGTTCGGATCATGGAACGACGTTGCCTAGGTCGCCTTACGCAAAGCGTTTACGTCGCGATCGTCCTCGGTTCGTCTGCCCCGGTCCCTTGAGTCGCGCAGATCCGTTGCGCTGGCGACGAGATCCTCGACCCGACCGCGCTCCACCGGCCCTGACCAGTGACCGCCGCGCTTGAGGCTCGAGCCGACGATGGCGCCATCTAGATGCGGCAAGATCTCCGCCACGTTCCCGGGCGTCAGTCCGCTGCCGCCGATCACCGGCAGCGCGGTTCCGGCGCGGATCGCCGCGATCTCCTCAATCGGAATGGCATCGCCGGTGCGGTTGCCGGTCGCGATGGCGACGTCGGCGTCGTAGAACTCGGTGTCGCGTGCCAGTTCCGAGACGTCCCGGTCGCCGGTCACGGCATGGGCCCCGTGCTTAACGTGCACGTCAGCGAAGATCGCCACGGCATCAGCGCCGATGCAGCGGCGGAAGCGCAGCGCCTCGCTGCTGGGACCCTCTACCAAACCCTCATTGGCAACGTAGGCGTTGACCCACTGGTTGACCCTCACGAAGCGCGCGCCGGTGGCGTGAGCGACAGCTAGGGCGCCCATGGCGTGGTTGGCCAAGAGGTTGATGCCGAAGGGCAGCGCCGTGCGCTCGGCCACCGCCGCCACGATGGCCGCCATTGCTGCGATGATCTCGGGGCCGATCCGTTCGGGCTTGAGGAACGGGATGTCGCCGTGGTTCTCGAGCATCAAGCCGTCCATGCCGCCCTCCTCGTAGGCGCGCACGTCGGCGAGTGCGATCTCACGCAGCTCGGTCACCGGGGCGCCGGCGTAGCGCGGCGTGCCGGGCAGGGGGGGCAGGTGGACGTTGCCGATCAGCGGGCGCTCGCACGCGAAGATCCGGCGGAGGGCGTTGGAAGTTCCGGGCATGGTGGATGATCCTCGCGTTCAGATGGGTGCGGCGCCGGCGAGCGCGCGTGCATAGCGGGCGTTCCGCGCCTCGGGGTCCGGACGCTGGGTCGCCAGGGCGCCGTAGGCCTCGACCACGTAGGAGGCCGACACAGTTCCCATCGCTCCGCATTCCACGAGCGGCCGCCCGGTCGCGAGCCCGGCAAGGAACCCGCCGCAATAGGCGTCGCCGGCACCGGTCGCGTCCGCTAGGTCGACTTCGAGCGCCGGCACATGGACGATCCGTCCTCTGCCCGCCTCGGCCAACAGCGAGCCCTCGGCACCGATCTTGCCGACGACGTGAGCCCCGGCCCGCCGCGCTGTGGCGGCGAGCCAGTCCTCGATCCGGGCAGGCCCCCAAATGCGTGCGATTTCAGCTTCGCTTGGCAGGAACGCATCGAGGCTGTCCAAGTAGGAGAGGTCAGCGTAGCGGCTGGCGTCGATCATCCCGTCGGCGAGGATGTCCATGGTGAGCTTGCGACCTGGACGGCGCAGGGCCTCGACGGTGCGGATCGAGCTTTCCGGTCCCTGAGGCGCGACGTGGATGCCCGAAGCCTCGGTATAGGCCTCCGGCATGGCGCCCCGTGCGGCATCCATGTCGAGGGGCGTGGAGGAGCCGAGCTTCATGATCTGCTGCTTGTGCGCATCGCTCTCGTGCAGCATCCACAGCTCCAACCCGTTGCCCTCGGCGGTGGCGATCCCGGCGACGTCGAGGCCCCAGCCTGCGATCCCGGCCCGGCTGCGTTCGGCATGGGGCCGGCCCGCCGGCGCGTGCACGCCGACGTTCGGGTTCCAGATGGCCGCCCCGATCGCCGAGTAGAGCGCGCCGCCGCCGGGCATGGCCTTGCGGCACGTACCATTTTCGAGGACGATGTCGTCCACCGTGAGCCAGCCCACGGTCACGAGGTCGATCATGCCTCCTCCTCTAGCTCGGCTGCGAGCATGGACATGTACACGATCGCCCGCGACAGGCTGACCAGGTCGTCCAGGTGCGCCGTCGGGAAGGCACGGTCGAAGTGCCGGTCGGCCCCGGGAAAGCCCAGGAGGACAATCGCGTCGCTGCGTTGCATCACGCTCACGTCGTCGCTGCGCGAGGTATAGAGGTTCGCGGTCTCCTTCACGTTCGCCCCGCGCGAGCCGAGCGCACCGGCGAAGGTACGCACAGCTGCATAGAGCGCCGGAGGCGTGACCGCGCCTCGCGCGAGGCTCGAGAACTCGCTTAGCACCGCGCCGGCGCCGGGAACGCCGGCCCCCTCCGGGCCACCGTTCCCCTCGGCGGCCGTCTGCTGCATGTCGACCACCACCGCGAGGCGCGGCGCCGGCGCGGCCGCCACGAGGCGGGCGGAGCCACGGCCGATCGACTGGTTGCCCGTCGCCGCCGGTCCCTCCTCCTCGTCGGGCATCGCTAGAAAGGCGTCCGCGCCGATCGCAGCCAGGACCGGCGCGGCCACGGCTAAGGCTGCGACGCCGCCGGCGTTGTCGAAATGCCCCGTCAGCAGTCCGCTCCCGTCCGCCGCGAAGGGTGCCACCGGCACCACCCGGTCTCCGGGTCGCAGCGGTGTGCCGCGGGAGCTGCGGAAGGTCGGGGCACCGGCCTCGGATACTAGCGTTCCCTCGGCCACGGTGCGGAAGGCCGCCGCGTCCAAGTCGTAGCGCAGCGCCCGTGCCGGGCGCTCGCCGCTCTGGGTCAGGTGATAGCAGAACGGCACGAGCGGGTGCCTGCCCCCCTGCGCGGGATGGACAAGGTAGCTGATGGTGTCGAGGTGGGCGACGTACCAGAGCCCTGAGTTTGCGCCCGTGCCGACCGAGAGCGCCGCCGTGCCCGTGCCACGATAGTCTGGGTCGAGCGCGAGGTTGGCTCGAAGCGCGTCGTCGTCTTCCAGCAGCGCACGCAGGACAGGCGCGCGCAGGAGCGAGGCGGCGCCGGAGGGAGCGGGCGCGTCGCTCAGCGCCCGGAGGTAGCGCAGCATTCGCTCGGGCGTGACGTGCGCCTCAACAGCGGTGCGGCTGCCGTCGCAGCGCCGGAGCGCCCTCTCGATCTGCCGCGCGGTGGGGGCGCGGACGAGCCGACGTCGGGCGGCGGGGGCACTCACGTCCGGCTCGACCGGGCCATGATGAAGACCGCGACCACGATCAGCGCGCCCTTGAAGAGCTGCTGCACGAACGGATCGACCCCGGTCAGGTTCAGGATGTTCGCCAGCACCCCGATAATGAGCGTGCCCACGAAGGTTCCCGCCACTGAGCCCTTGCCGCCGAACAGGCTGGTCCCTCCGACCACCACCGCGGCGATGGCGTCGAGCTCGTAGGCCTGCCCCGCGATGGGCGTGCCGACGCTGAGCTGCGAGGCGTAGACCAACCCGGCGACCCCTGCCACGCCGCCCGAGATGACGTAGACGGCAGTCTTGTAGGCTCCCACGGGAACGCCCGACAGGCGCGCGGCGTCCTCGTTCGAGCCGATCGCGTAGACCGAGCGGCCGAAGGGCGTGAACGCAAGGACCACGCCGCTGATCACCAGCGTGGCGATCAGGATCAAGGTCGGGTTCGGCACCCCGAAGGTGTAGCCGTTGCCGAGGTCGTAGAAGGCCTCGTCGAGGATCGGGATCGGCGTGCCGCCGGTGTAGATGAACGCCAGCCCCCGCGCGAAGGACAGCGTGCCCAGCGTCATGATGAAGGGCGGGATGCCCGCGAGGGCGACCCCGACGCCGTTGACCAGCCCAAGTCCCATCGCTGCGAGAATGCCGAGCGGGATCGCTACCGCCATACTCTGGGTTTCCAGCAGGCCGGCGAACAGGACCACCGAGACGCCAAGGATCGATCCCACTGACAAATCGATTCCTTTGGTGATGATAACGAACGTCATGCCCACCGCGAGGATGCCGACAATCGAGACCTGCCGCAGCACGTTCATCAGGTTTGGCACGCTGAGGAATCGATCGTTGAGGAAGGACGACACGATCACCAGCAGGACCAACGCCGCCAGGACGCTGGTCCTGCGCAGAAGGCCGCGGAGGACGACCGTGCGGTCGCCCGGCGCGGGGGCATCGGATCCGGCCGCGGGGGAAGTGGGCGATTCCGTCATGGAGGGGTCTCCGTCATGTTCCGTCGAGCGATGCGGCACGCATCACGCTATCTTCGGTCGCCTCGCCCCGGGGCAGCTCGGTCGCGAGACGTCCCCCGCGCATAACGACCACGCGGTCGGACAAGCGCAGCACTTCTTCTAGTTCCGATGAGATAACGACGACGGCCACGCCGTCCTCGGCGAGCGCCTCGATGAAGCGGTAGATCTCGCGCTTTGCACCGATGTCGACGCCGCGGGTAGGCTCATCGAAGATCAGAACGCGCGGGTTCCCCGCAAGCGCCCGGGCGAGCAGGACCTTCTGCTGGTTGCCGCCGCTCAGGGTGCCGATCTCAGCTTGCATGTCGCCCGGCCTGATGTCGAGTTGCGCGATCTGCTCGCGCACGAAGGCCCGCTCCCGGCCCGGCCTCAGGAAGCCGAACCGTCGGAAGCGGGCGAGGTTCGAAATGGTGACGTTCTCGCGCACCGGCCGGTTGGGCAGCAGGCCGTAGGCCTTCCGGTCCTCGCTCAGGTAGGCGATCCCGTGGCTCCGCGCCGCCGCCGGTCCCGACAAGCGGACCGGGCGCCCGAGCAGCTTCAGGCGGCCGGCCGTGATGGGCCGCACGCCGAAGATCGCCTGCGCGACCTCGGTGCGGCCGGCCCCGATCAAACCGGCGAGGCCGACGATCTCGCCCTCGCGGACCGAGAACGAGACGTCCTTGAAGGCTCCGTCGCTCGATAGGCCCTCTAGCTCCAGCGCCACCGCGCCGGCGGTGCGTCCCTGCGCATGATGCGTCTCGAACTTTCGGCCGATCATCTTCGAGACCAACCAGTCCTGATCCACGTCTGCGACGGCACTCGTGCCGGTGCGCTCTCCGTCGCGCAGGACGGTCACACGGTCGGCGATGCGGAAGATCTCCTCGAGGTGGTGAGAGATGAAGACGATGCCGATGCCTTGGGCCTTCAGTCGCCCTACCAGTTCGAAGAGCGTGTCGACGCGGTCCGCGTCGAGCACCGCCGTGGGCTCGTCGAGCACCAGCAGCTTCGCCTCGACCGAGATCGCCTTCGCGATCTCGATCATCTGCTGCTGGGCGATGCTTAGGCGACCGACCGGCACTGTTGGGTCGATCTCTATTCGCAGGCGGTCCAAGAGTTCGCGCGTGCGTACGCGCATTCGGCGATGGTCGATCAGGCCCAAAGCGTTGCGGGGGAAGTGCCCGAGGAAGATGTTCTCCTCGGTCGTCAGGTGGGGGGCGAGCGACAGTTCCTGATGGATCACGACGATGCCCTGATCGAGCGCGGCCTGCGGCGAGCCGAGATTCACCGCGTGCCCGCCTAAGTGCACGGTGCCCCCGTCGGCGCGGTGCACGCCGCCGAGGATCTTGATCAGTGTCGACTTGCCGGCCCCGTTCTCGCCCACGATTGCGTGGACTTCGCCGCGGTCGACGGCGAGGTCCACGTCGCGCAGCACGACGTTGCCGCCGAACTGCTTTCGCAACGATGCTGCCTGGAGGAGCCGGTCTGCCATGTCGCGGGGCCCGGGGCGCGCCCGGCCGGAGCCGAGGCGCCCCTGTGCCGTCACTTGCAGGGATCGAGCGACGGCTCGAAGTCGCCCCAGCCGCGGCCGATCCACTCCTCTGCGTTCTCGGCGACAACAGTGGGCGAGTCCGGCAGCGCGAGTTGCTGCCCGGGCTGACCGTAGGCCTCGGCTCCGGGGATCTCGCGGCCCGTCAGCGTGTAGAGCGCGGCACGCATCGCGATGTCGCCTATGAACGGCGTGTAGTTCCCGTCGGCGCGGAAGGTCCCGTCGCGCACCGACTTGAAGCCCGCGTTCGAGCCGTCGAACGTGTAGTGCTTGATGCCGTCTTCGCAGCGGCCGGCCCGGGCGATCGCGAGCTGGGCGCCCCACGAGGATTCCTCGGCATGAGAGAATACGGCGTCGATCTCCGGATAGGCGGTGAGGAAGTCCTCCATGATCGGCACGGCAGGCTCGCGGATCCACTCCCCGTCGCCGACGGCCAACACCTCGATGTCCGGGTTGTCGGCGAGGACGTTCTTCATGCCCTGGTCGCGGTCCACCGCCGGCGAGGAGCCTTGGAGGCCGGTGATCACGACGATCTTGCCGGTCCCGCCTAGGTCTTCAGCCATCTTCTCGGCCACCTTCTCGCCCATGGTCACGTTGCTCTGGCCGATGAAGAGTGTCTTCTCGCTTGGCACGTCGCGGTCCATGACGATGAGCGGGATACCCTCGTTCATCACCGCGCGAGAGGCGGGGATGAGCGCAGCCGACTCGACCGGGCTTAGCAGCACGGCGTCGACGCCCCGTGCGAGCAGGTCGCGCACGTCGTTGCTCTGCTTTGCAACGTCAACGTTGCCATCGAGCACGATCATGCTGACGTTCGGATGCCGGCATGCCTCGGCCTGCGCCGCCTCCAGCATTGAGATGCGCCAGGGGTGGTTGAATCCGGTCTGCGAGAAACCGACGACGATCTCGTCCTCGGCGCCATCGACGGCGACGGGGCCTGCCTCCAGAGGCAGGATGTCGGTGAACGGCAGGCCTTCGTACTGCTCGAGCAGTTGCTCGCAGGTCTTGCCGGAGATGGGCATCGTCTCCTGGGCGGCGGCACCGGACGTGGCGCCCATGGCCGCGAGGAGCGCGGTGGTGGCGATCGAGGATCTCATATGAACTCCCTGTCGTTCTGGTGGCGGCCGCCGTCTGCCGGCAGCGCGTCGGCGCCCCCGCGCGGCGTGCATCGGCCTCCTCCCGAGGTGATGCGGGGCATTCGCTGCTTGCCGCGACACGACTCACTAAGCATGCTCGAAGGAGGCAATGCAAATGATATGACGTTCGGACGTTAGCATGGATGATTGGCAACGCCCCCTGGCGGCGGACAGCCCCGCTCCCCTCTGGTTCCAGATCGCTGAGCGCCTACGTCGTGCGGTCGAGGACGGTACGTTCCCACCCGGCGAGACGTTGCCTTCGGAGGCGCAAATCAACCGGCAGTTCGGCGTCAGCCGCGCCACGTCCCGGGCGGCGCTGAACGAACTGGAGTCGGCAGGGCTTATCGTGCGCCGCTCGGGCAAGGGTTCGATCGTGCTGCGCGCGCGGGTCGAGCAGCCCGCCGAGGAGATGGCGGGATTTTCCGAGGACATGCGCCGGCGCGGACTGGAGCCGTCGTACCGTGTGCTGGGGACCGGCCATGTGCCAGCAGCGGCGGAGGCTGCCGAGGCGCTGGAGGTCGCAATCGGAACTGAGGTGTTCCGTTCGCACCGCCTGCTGCTCGCGGATGGCGAGCCGATCGGCACGGCGATGTCCTGGCTGCCGCCCCGTCTGTTCCGCAGCCATCCCTATCCCACCGGCGAGGAACTCGAGACTGGGTCGCTCTATGCTTGGCTCAGGGACCGCAGGGGCGTGACCGTCCAGCGCGCGCGCGAGTACATCGAGGCGGCGGCCACGGACGGCGCGCTGGCGCGGACACTGGGTGTGCCCCGCGGCTCGCCACTGCTGATCGCGCGCCGCCAGTCCTTCGACGCGCAGGACAAGCCAGCGGAATACGTGATCCTCAGCTTCCGCCCGGATCGCTACCGCTTCCATCTGGAGGTCCGGCGCTGAGATCGCGTCGGTGCCTGCGGATGGGACCCCGACGGCCGGGAAGCTATCGCGACCTGTGTGGCCGAACCCATTATCCCGAGGCCCCGCGGTGCAAGACCATGAATGGAGGACAGTCCCTGCGCGGCCAGCCGGAACGAAGCCCTTCGCGCCATCGTGCGGGACAATCGGATGATCTTGCGAAAGTAAGGCAGCAATCACTTCTGGAACAGCACTGAGACTCGGATAAACCGGGAGCTGAAGGTCCGCTGTGCGAAGCTACTGAAATGGAGCTCGTTGCTCGCGACCTGGAAAGGTAGGCTGCGGAGAAACGTGCGCGCGTTGCCTTCTCTAACCGCGTCACTGAGCTGAAGATCCCCGTCTTGCCGGAACCAGGCTGACCTGGCCCCCCGCGAAATTTCTCGCCGCAATGTGAAGTCTCTTCACCTCGAAGGAGCAGACGACATGAGGAAGAGCTATTTCACGGACGCGCGGATCATGGAGTTGATCGAGGTGTAGGGAGCCAGGGTGGCGACGACGGATCTCTGTCGCGAGCACTGCTTGAGCCCGGCCATGTTCCATAAGCCAAAGGCAAAGTTCGCCGGTATGGAGTTGTCGGGCGCCTAGCGGCTGAAGGTGCTCGAGGCCGAAAACGCGAGTCTCAAACGGCCGCTGGCGGATACGATGCTCGACAACGTCGTTCTCAAGAATCTGCTGAAATAGCGCTGGCGGCGAGGCATCGCGTCGCCATGCGTTCGAGACCGATGGCGAACGAAGGAGAGGCGGGACGCGGCGCTCCGTGCGATGCGGGATCACGAGATCTCAAAGCGCCGGGCGTGTCGGCTCGTCCACTGTCCGGAAGGGCGTTGCCGCGGCGATGTCCCGCGAGGGGGTGGACCCCAATACGGTCCGACTCGCTCATCGAATGACGAGGACGCATGCGCGGCCATGCGGGAGATTCCGGGCGAGGGGCAGCGCCCTCGGCTATCGCCAGACCGAGATCCTGCTCGAACGCGGAGACACGGCGATGAACCGCAGCGAGCCGGACCAGGGAACGGTCCGGGGAACCGTTTCCCCAGCGAAGCGCTCCCCCGGCTTCGCCGTGAGGAATGGCTGGCGGTGAAGCGGAGGCGAGGGCGCAAGCGCGCCCGCGGGACCCGGGCGCCGATGCCCCAGGCCGCTCGACCAAACGCGCACTGGTCGTTCGACTTCCTGTCCGGCACGTTCGGCGCGTCCCGCCGCTCGCGCATCCTCGCGGTGAACGACGACTGTTGCCGGGAGGACCTTTGCTTCGTCGCCGACGCCAGCATTGCCGGGGACCGGGTCGCGCGAGTTGGATGCTCTCGTCCGAGTTTACGGCATGCCCGACGGCATCGTGTCGGACAACGGCGCGGAGTTCACCAGCGCCGCGATCCTGATGTAGGCCGACCGCAACGGCGTGGCCTGGAATCGCATCGATCCAGGCAAGCCATTTGGGAGAAGGCGCCTACCCGGCTCTGCCGGTCCGGGAGGACGCCCTGAACGTCATGCGCCCGGCCGCAACGGACGTCCCGACGGTCTGAAGTACGCGGCCATTGTCGGTCTGCACCGCGAGGGCGGCCTCGCCGCGTTGATCGCCGATGGGCATGTCACGGCGACCACGGTCTTCGATCCTCGCTACCGGTGCGAGGGACGGTACAAAACCTAGGCCGACAGCACCGCGTTCCGGGCGCGTTTCACGACCATCATGCTTCTGTCGCGAGAGCCGTTTCCGCGCAGTAGGTCATGAGCCGCCTTGGGGCGAAAGGCGTACATCGCTTCCAGCCGTAGGTAGGCTCGACAGCCAGAACCCAGGGTACGGTTTACCTCGTTGCCAAGATTGAGGGGTTTTTCGCGTAGGTGCTCCGGTTAGCGTCCTCGCAGGTGGTGTAATTTCTGGTGCAGATCGCGGTGCAGCCGGGGGTGGGGCATGCCCCACCCCCGGCTGCTCGATCCGCGGTGGCCACCGGGCGCATCGGGTTAAGGTGGAGTTGCTGAGCTTCACCAGAGAGTCCGAGGAGAACCCGATGACCGAGGACAGACTACCCATAGCCGAACTGCTCGCGAAGAGCGGGGATGACGACTTCTTGCGCTCCGTCGCGGAGGCCGTGCTTCAGATCATCATGGAGGCCGACGTCGAGGGCCTGATCGGGGCCGGCCGTCACGAGCGCAGCGAAGGGCGCACGACCTGGCGCAATGGCTACCGCGACAGGACGCTGGAGACCCGCCTGGGCCCTCTGAACCTGAAGGTCCCGAAGCTGCGCCAGGGCAGCTACTTCCCGGGCTTCCTGGAGCCCCGCAAGCCTGTCGAGAAGGCCCTGGTGGCGGTGATACAGGAGGCGTGGATCGCTGGGGTCTCGACCCGCAAGGTCGACGAACTCGTCCAGGCCATGGGCATGAGCGGGATCTCGAAGTCCTCGGTTTCCAAGCTCTGCCGCGAGATCGACGACCGCGTGCAGGCCTTCCTGGAGCGCCCCCTCGACGGGGAGTGGCCCTACCTGTGGCTCGACGCCACCTACCTGAAGGTCCGCGAGGGCGGGCGCATTGTCAGCGTCGCCGCCATAATCGCGGTCGCCGTGAACACCGATGGCCGGCGCGAGATCGTCGGCCTGCACATCGGCCCCTCCGAGGCCGAGCCGTTCTGGACGAGCTTCCTGCGCAGCTTGGTGAAGCGCGGGCTGTCGGGCACCCGGCTGGTCATCTCCGACGCCCATGGGGCCTGAAGGCCGCCATCACGCGCACCATGGCCGGGGCCGCCTGGCAGCGCTGCCGCGTCCACTTCATGCGCAACGCGCTCGCCCACGTCCCACGCTCCCAGAACACGGTCGTGGCTGCTGCCATCCGCCAGGTCTTCGTCCAGCCCGACCACGCTGGCGCCACCACTGCCTGGCGCCACGTCGCAGACCAGCTCCGCGAGCGCTGGCCGAAGCTCGGCAAACTCATGGACGACGCCGAAGCCGACGTGCTCGCCTACATGGCCTTCCCGGCCCGCCACCGCACCAAGCTGCATTCGACGAACCCGCTCGAGCGCCTGAACAAGGAGGTGAAGCGCCGCGCCGACGTCGTGGGCATCTTTCCCAACGAGGCATCCATCACCCGCCTCGTCGGTGCCGTCCTGCTCGAGCAGAACGACGACTGGCAACTCCAGCACCGCTACATGCAGATCGAAGGAATGGCCGAGCTCGACGCCGAAACCACACCCGAGATCGAGGGCGGCACAGCACCCCAGATCACACCGCCCCCTACACCCAAAGCCGCCCGAACCGATGCACTCGGAGCCACACCGAAATTACACCTCATTGACGGACGTGATCGGGCTCCGTCTCGAATGGCTACGCCGACAAGTCCCGGATGGAAGGTCGTATCCCCTTCAGGCTCCGCGACCGCTGCCTAGGATGCCCTGCGCCGGCGCAGGGGATCTGGGTGCCCCCGACGTTCACTTCGTGCGGCATGCCTGATTCCCAGAAGTTCACCGCAAGGCGCTGTAAGGAAACAGCAATGTTGCCTCGACGACCGCGCTCGAGCCTCCTGCCATGCCTTCTTGCGCAGACTTCTGATGCGTTTTGCGCAAGCTTCCCGTGAGTTTGGCATTCTGGAAGATAGTGGCGGTCCCGGCAGGACTCGAACCTGCAACCTATCCCTTAGGAGGGGATTGCTCTATCCAGTTGAGCCACGGGACCCCCGGCGGTGCCATAGCGGGCGGGCGCGGCGCTTGTCCACAGGCCGGCCCGCGGGCTAGCACGGGGCGAGGAGCACGGAGGCCCCCTTGTCCGACAATCCCCGCAGGCGCAGCCTCACGCTCCGCGACGTGTCCGAGGCCGCGGGCGTCTCCGAGATGACCGTGAGCCGCGTGCTGCGCGGCCGGGGCGACGTGAGCGAGCGCACCCGCGCCAAGGTCGAGGCCGCCGCGCGCGCCCTGGGATACGTGCCCAACAAGATCGCCGGCGCGCTCGCCTCGCAGCGCGTGAACCTCGTGGGCGTGATCGTGCCATCGCTGTCGAACCTCGTGTTCCCCGAGATGCTGGCCGGCCTGCAGGACGGGCTGGAGGACACGCCGCTGCAACCGGTCGTGGGCGCCACCGACTACGATCCCGCCAAGGAGGAGCGCACGCTCTTCGAGATGCTGTCCTGGCGGCCCTCGGGCGTGGTGATCGCGGGGCTGGAGCACACCGCGCCCGCCCGCGCCATGCTCGCCGCCGCGGGGGTGCCGGTGGTCGAGGTCATGGACGTGGACGGCGACCCGGTGGACGCGGCCGTGGGCATCAGCCACTGGCGCGCAGGCTACCAGGTGGGGCGCGAGATCGTGGCGCGCGGCTACCGGCGCATCGGCGTGATCGGCACCAAGGTCGACGGCGACCACCGAGCGCGCAAGCGGCTGGAAGGGGTGGAGCGGGCGCTCGCCGAGGCGGGGATCGGCATCGCGGCGCGCGCCGACTACGCGGGCGTCTCGGGCTTCGGCAAGGGCCGCGAGATGACCGCCGCGCTTCTGGACGGGGCGCCCGACCTCGACTTCATCTTCTACACCAACGACCTCACCGGAGCTGGGGGGATGCTGCTGTGCCTCGAGCGCGGGCTCGACGTGGGCGAGGGGATCGGGCTGGTGGGCTTCAACGGCTTCACGCTGCTCGACGGGCTGCCGCGCAAGCTGGCCACGGTCGACAGCCGCCGCCGCGAGGCGGGGCAGATGGCTGCCCGGATCATCACGGGATCCTGGGAATTCGACGGATCCGACCGCCGGGTCGAATTAACGCCGCATTTCTTGGCTGGAGATACGATGCGGACCCGGCCCGATTCCAACGAGGCGGGCTGACACGCGCGAGCCGTCCTCTCCGCCATCCGGGGGCCGTCCGCGCCCGAGCAGAGCAGGACGACAGACGATGCCCCTTCCCGACGAGATGTCCGCCCGGCGCTTCGCCCGCCGCGGGTTCGAGGCGCCGGCGGGCGCGGACGCGCGCCGCGCGGGGCCCACGCCGGTCGCCGATGCCGCGCTGGAGGATGCCGGCGCCCGTGCTAGGAGGGCCGCATGAGCAGGAAGGCCAACACCCTCGAGTTCCAGCACACCCGCAAGGAGGGCGTGCTGCGGACGTGGTTCCGCGGCGAGCAGACCAACTTCAACCCCGACTTCGCCCGCATGGCCGGGGCGGATTCGGCCCTGAAGTGGGCGGTCGACGGCTGGGCGCCCGAGGCGCCGATGGTCACGCCCGAGACCCGCATCTGCGCCTTCGGATCGTGCTTCGCGGCCAACATCTCGAACTGGCTCGCCAGCCGGAACTACTCGGTGCTGACGAAGGACCAGGGATCGAACGCCTACGTGGTGAAGTGCGGCGAGGGGATGGTGAACTCCTTCGTGATCCGCCAGCAGTTCGAATGGGCCTTCGAGGGCAAGCGCTTCGAGGAGGAGCTGTGGCACGGCTACTCGGCCGAGAGCTACGGCTACGACGAGGCGGTGCGGGAGGCGACGCTCGACATCTTCTCGAACACCGACCTGTTCATCCTTACCTTCGGTCTCTCGGAGGTGTGGTACGACGAGGTCTCGGGCGGCGTGTTCTGGCGCTCCATCCCCGAGGACGTCTACGACCCCGCGCGCCACAAGTTCCGCGTCACCACCGTCGAGGAGAACAAGGACAACATCCGCGCGATCTACGCGCTGATCCGCAAGCACCGCCCCGACGCCAAGATCCTGGCGACGCTCTCGCCGGTGCCGCTGATCGCGACCTTCCGGCCCGTGTCCTGCATCTCGGCCAACTCGGTCTCGAAGGCGGTGCTGCGGGTGGCCCTGGACGAGCTGATGCGCGAGCTGGGCCCCGAGGGCGTGCTCCACTACTGGCCCTCCTACGAGATCGTGACGGACGTGTTCCACTCGCCCTTCAAGCAGGACCGGCGGCACCTGCCGCGCGGCGTGCTCGACTTCATCATGATGCTCTTCGAGGAGGTGTGGTGCGTGGAGAAGCCCACCGACGAGGAGATGACGCGCCACTGGCTGACCGCCCTGTCGGCCGCCGGCCTCGTATCGGACCGGCTGGAGACGGCGCTGCGCGACGGCAACGGGCGGATGCTCGACCGCATCCTCGCCAAGCGGAAGGTGGCCCGCCATCCCGAGCAGGAGGAGGCGATCCGCGCCCAGATCGAGCGCATGCGCGCCGGCCTCGCGGGGGAGGCCGCGGCATGAGCGCCGAGACCCGGTCGGCACCCCGTCCGGTGCGCGACAACGCGCTCGCTGTGATGCGCCTCCTGCCCCGGGGCGCACGGGGGGCCGAGGTCGGCACCCACGACGGCCGCTGGACCCGCGCGCTGCGCGACGTGGCGGCGCCCGCCTCGCTGACGCTGATCGACCCCTGGGCCGAGGACGAGGGCCGCGACGCCCGCGCCCACGCCTACCGGGCCCCGCAGGCGGCGCGCGACGCGATGCACGCGGCCGTGCGCGCCGAGTTCTCCGAGGCCGAGATCCTGCGCCGCCCCTCCGCCGAGGCGCTGGCGGGGATGCGCGACGGCGCGCTCGACTGGCTGTTCCTGGACGGCGAGAAGCAGTTCGACGTGCTGCTCGCCGACCTCGAGGCGGCGGTGCGCGTGGTGGCGCCCGGCGGCGTCGTCGCGGGCGGCGGCTGGCACCACGGGCGCGAGCTGGGCTGGCCCGTGCGCGAGGCGGTGCGCGAGGTGGCCGGGCGGCTCGGGGTCGAGATCGCGCGCGAGGGGCACTTCTGGGCGCTGCGCCTGCCGGCGACCGTGCGCCTCGCCCCGCGCGACGCGCGCGCGCGATACCTCGTGATCGCGCCCATGAAGAACGAGGCGCCCTACATCCTGGAATGGATCGCCCACAACCGCGCCATCGGCTTCACCGACTTCCTGGTCCTCACCAACGACTGCGACGACACCACCGACCCGATCCTGCAGCGCCTGCAGGAGATGGGGCTGGCGACCCACGTGACGAACACGGTGCTCAAGCGCGGGCCGCACAAGTCGGCGCTGAAGTGGGCGCGCGACCACGTGGCGCGCCTGCGGGCCGACTGGATCCTGATCGCCGACGTGGACGAGTTCATCGACCTGCCGGGCCACGGCACGATCCCCGCCATGCTGGACGCCCTCGGGCCGGACACGGACGTGGTGAGCTTTCCGTGGAAGGTGTTCGGCAACGGCGGGGTGGAGGCCTTCGAGGACCGCCCCGTCACCGAGCAGTTCGTGCGCTGCGAGCCCGCGCCCCGGCGCGGCGGGCGGCGCTACCGCGACGTGAAGACCCTGTTCCGGCGGCCCGAGGCCATGTACCACTTCGGCCTCCACCGCCCCCGCGTGCGGGACGAGTGGAAGGACCGCATCGTCTGGAAGTCGCCCGCCGGCGAGGACATCTCGGCGCGCATGAACCGCGGCTCGCAGTGGCTGATGCGCTGGGACGGCTGCGAGGCGGCGGGCTACATGCATCACTACCCGCTGCGCTCCCTGGAGGCCTACATCCTCAAGAAGAACCGCGGCCGCGCCAACCACGTGGGCGAGGACCTGGGCCGCGCGTACTGGGACAAGTGGAACCTGAACGCGGGCCGCGACGCAGGGCTCGCGCGCGGCGTGCCGGGCTTCCGCGAGGAGCTGGACCGGCTGATGGCCGACCGCACCCTGCGGCGCCTGCACCGCGAGGGCGTGGCCTGGCACCGGGCCCAGTTCGAGGCGCTGATGCGGGAGCCGCGCTACCGCGCCCTGTGGGACGAGCTGCGCGCCGCGGGCGCGGACGAGGACACCGAGAGCGGCGCGGCCGCCTGAGAGGAGCGACATGGGCAAGAGGGACGACACGCGGCGCGCCATGCTGGAGGCGCTGCCCAAGGGCGGCACGGGCGCCGAGGTCGGCGTCTGGGAGGGACGGTTCTCGGAGACGATCCTGGAGGTGTGCGCGCCGGTGCGCCTGCACCTGATCGACCCGTGGGAGTACGACCCGCGCTTCAACAACACGGGCTTCGGGCGCAAGAAGAACGCCGAGCGGATGCCGCAGATGCACAAGCAGGTGGCCGCGAAGTTCGCGGGCGACGAGCGGGTGGTCCTGCACCGCGCGACCTCGCAGGAGGCGCTGCTGGAGATGGACGACGCTGCGCTCGACTGGATCTACATCGACGGCAACCACAACGAGCCCTTCGTTGGCATGGACCTCGCCCTCGCCTGCAAGAAGGTGCGCCCCGGCGGCGTGATCGCGGGCGACGATTACCACTGGTCCGACGGCGAGGGCACGCCGGTGAAGGACGCGGTGGCGAAGACGGTCGAGAAGCTGGGCGAGCGGGCGTCGCTGGAGGTGATGGGCCAGCAGTACATCATCCGGCTGGCGGCGTAGGGGGCGCCGCCCCCCGCGCTTCGCGCTCCCCCCGAGGTATTTCGGGCAAGGTGAGGGTGCCTTCCCGTATGCACGGGGGGTGTACGGGGGGTGCACGGGGGGGCGCCCCCCGTTTTGCCTACCGGCTCAGCACTCGGGCAGGTTGACCGCGAGGCCCCCCTGAGAGGTCTCCTTGTACTTCTCGCTCATGTCCCGGCCCGTTTGCCGCATCGCCTCGATGCAGTTGTCGAGCGGCATGAAGTGCGAGCCGTCGCCCCGCAGGGCCAGCGACGCCGCCGACACGGCCTTGATCGCCCCCAGCCCGTTGCGCTCGATGCAGGGCACCTGCACGAGGCCCGCGGCGGGGTCGCAGGTCATGCCGAGGTGGTGCTCCAGCGCGATCTCGGCGGCGTTCTCCACCTGCGCGTTCGAGCCGCCCAGGGCTGCGCACAGACCCGCGGCGGCCATCGCCGAGGCGCTGCCCACCTCGCCCTGGCACCCCACCTCGGCGCCCGAGATCGAGGCGTTGTGCTTCACCAGCCCGCCGATCGCGGCGGCCGCCAGCAGGAAGGTGCGGATGCCCTCCGGCGTCGCGCCCACGCAGTGGTCGCGGTAGTAGCGGATCACGCTCGGCACCACGCCCGCCGCGCCGTTGGTGGGCGAGGTCACGACCCGGCCCCCGGCGGCGTTCTCCTCGTTCACGGCCATGGCGTAGACCGACAGCCAGTCGTTCACGACGTGCGGCTGCGCGAGGTTCAGGCCCGCCTCGGCCAGCAGCTGCTCGTGGATCGCCCGCGCCCGGCGCCGCACCTTGAGCCCGCCCGGCAGGATGCCGGTGGCCCGCAGCCCGCGCTCGATGCAGTCGTCCATGGCGGCCCAGACGGCGTCGATGCGGCGGTCGAGTTCCGCGGGCGGAATCGCCGCCTCCTCGTTGCGGCGCTTCATCTCCGCCACCGTGAGCCCCGTGCGCTGGCCCATGCCCAGCATCTCCGCGGCGGTCGAGAAGGGGAACGGCACCTCGGTCTCGCCGGTGGCGGGCGCGGGTGGCGCGCGGCGCTCGGCCTCGGTGACCACGAAGCCGCCGCCGACCGAATAGAACGTCTCCTCCAGCGCCAGCGTGCCCGCGCCGTCGAAGGCCCGCAGCACCATGCCGTTGGCGTGCCCCTCCAGCGGCGGGCCCCAATCGAAGATCAGATCGCTCTCGGGATCGTAGCGCAGGGGCGGCAGGCCCTCGGGCTCCAGCGTCCGGGTCTCCGCAAGGCGCGCCAGAGCCTCCTCCGCCGCCTCCGCCTTCACCGTCGCAGGGTCGAACCCCAGCAGGCCGAGGTGCACGGCGCGGTCGGTCGCGTGCCCCTTGCCGGTCCAGGCGAGACTGCCGTGGAGCGTGGCCGTCACGTGCGCCGGCGCGCCTGCGCCCGGCTCGCGCTCCCCGTGCCGCAGCATGGCGAGGAAGCGCACCGCGGCCACCATCGGCCCCATGGTGTGCGAGGACGAGGGGCCGACGCCCGGCTTGAAGATGTCGAAGAGGCTGAGGAACATCGGCTACCCGTAGGTCTTCCAGCGCCGGTGGAACCAGTACCATTGCGACGGATCGGCGCGGACGCGCGACCCGAGGCGGCGGTTGAACTCGGCCATCATGGTCGCCGCGTCGGATGGCGGGATCGGCGCCTCGACGATCACGCGCAGGCCGTCCGCGCCCTCGACCGCGAAGGCGGGCAGGAGCGGTGCGCCGTGGCGCAGGGCCAGCTCGGCGGTGGCGAGCGAGGTGTGCGCGGGGTGGCCGAGGAAGGGTAGGGCGGGGCCGTCCTCCATGGCCTGGTCGGCCAGGATCTCGAACACGCCGCCCGCGCGCAGGTGCGCGATCATGCCGCGCAGGCCGGCGCGGCCCCGCGGCAGCACGGGGCGGCCCGTCTCCTCCAGCCCGGCCACGAAGATCGGGTCGTAGTGGGGGTTGTTGTTGGGCCGATACAGCCCGCCCACCTCGATGCCCTCGTTGCGCAGCGCGTGGCGCATGGCCTCGAACGGGCCGAAGTGGCCGGTCACGAGGATCGCGGGGCGTCCCTCAGCTTGGGCGTCGCGCAGGGCGTCCAGCCCCTCGCCCTCGGCGCGCAAGGAGGACAGGGCCGCGCGGGCATCGCGCGCGAACCAGATCATCGCCAGCGCCCGCCCGGCGTTCGCGGCGGCGGCGAGGGCCACGCGGCGGCGCTCGGCCTCGGGCCAGCCGGGATAGACCAGCGCGAGGTTGCGCTCGGCCCGCGCGCGCAGCGAGGGCACCAGAGCCGCGAGCGTGCGCACCACGCGCCCCACCCCCTCGACGCGCACGGCGTAGGGCAGGGGGCGCAGCACGGCGAGCAGGACGCGCAGGGCGAGGGCCTGGAGACGGTATGTCATGGCAGCGGCGTGGCGCAGAAACCCGCCGACGGCAAGGCGCCGCCCTCGCCCGGAGCGCGCCGGCGCGCTACGCCGCCCGCGTCGATCCACCCGGAGACCCTCCGATGCGCCGCATCCTCCTCGCCGCCCCCCTCCTCGCCCTCGCCGCCTGCGCCGCCCCGCCGCCGCCCGAGGCCACCATGGCCGAGGCCGCGCCCACCGCGCTGCCGCTGTTTCCCGGCGAGACGCCGCGGGTGCGCAGCCTCGTGAACAAGTGGGCCGACCACTACGACCTGCCGCGCACGCTGCTGCACCGCGTGATCCAACGCGAGAGCGACTACCGCCCCGGCGCGCGCAACGGCCCCTACTGGGGGATGATGCAGATCCTGCCCGCCACGGCGCGCAACATGGGGATGCAGGGCGAGCCGAAGCAGCTCCTCGATGCGGACACCGCGATCAAGTACTCGGCCCGCTACCTGCGCGGCGCGTGGATGGTCTCGGACGGCGACGAGCACGAGGCCATGATGTGGTACGCGCGGGGCTACTACTACGAGGCCAAGCGCAGGGGCCTCCTGTTCGCGACCGGCCTGCGCGGCAGCCTCTGGCAGCGCCACGACCGGGGCGAGGCCCAGATGCCCCCCATCGACGAGGCCGGCAACCTCCTGCCCCCCGAGCCCGCGAAGCCCGCCTGCGAGCCGCGCACGGGGCTGGCGGCGGCGCTGCGCGGATCGGGGTGTCCGTCGGCGGCCTGACGCCTCGGATCGTGCTAAGAAGGGAGTGGTGAGCCGGCTCGGGTTCGAACCGAGGACCCTCTGATTAAAAGTCAGATGCTCTAACCAACTGAGCTACCGGCCCACTCGGGGGCGGACGTAGCGGGGGCGGCGGAGGGGGTCAAGGGAGGATCGCGCCCGGTCTGGAACGTCGCTTCCGATGGGCCTATGGGGGCGCCCATGGCGACGCGCTCCCCCTCCGGCCTCCCGTTCATGAAGATGCACGGGCTGGGCAACGACTTCGTGGTCCTCGACGGCCGCGACGGCGTGCGCGTCGATGCCGCCCTGGCGCGGGCCATGGGCGACCGGCATCGGGGCGTGGGCTTCGACCAGCTCGCGCTGATCGAGGCCGAGGGCGAGGGCCTGCGCCTCGCGTTCTGGAACAGCGACGGCTCCACCGCGGGCGCCTGCGGCAACGCGACCCGCTGCGTTGCGGCGTGGGAGATGGCGCGGCGGGGCACGGACGCGCTCGCGATCCGCACCGAGCGCGGTCTGCTGCGTGCAGAGATGCAGGGCGGCGCGGTGGCCGTGAACATGGGCGCGCCGATCCTCGACTGGCGGGCGATCCCGCTGGCCCAGGACGTGGACACCCTGCACCTGCCGATCGAGGGCGACCCGGCGGCCACTGGCATGGGCAACCCGCACTGCACCTTCTTCGTGGCCGACGCCGAGGCCGAGGATCTGGCCGCCTGGGGTCGGTTCGAGACGCATCCCCTGTTCCCCGAGCGCACCAACGTGCAGGTGGTGAGCCTGCTCGGCGAGGACCGCCTCAGGATGCGCGTCTGGGAACGGGGCGTGGGGCCGACGCTGGCCTCCGGCTCCTCGTCCTGCGCCGTGGCGGTGGCCGCAGCCCGGCGGGGCGTCTCGGGGCGGAGCGTGGAGATCGTGCTCGATGGGGGCAGCCTGCACATCGACTGGCGGGACGACGGGGTGTGGATGCGCGGGCCGACCGCGCACGTGTTCGACGGGGTGTGGCATGGCTGAGGCGCCGATCCTCTCGAACCACGGCTGCCGGCTCAACGCCTACGAGGCCCACGCCATGGAGGCGATGGCGCGCGAGGCGGGCGTGGACGCGGTGATCGTGAACACCTGCGCGGTCACGGCCGAGGCCGTCCGCAAGGCCCGCCGCGACATCCGCCGCCTGCGCCGGGAGCACCCCGAACGGCGCCTCATCGTGACGGGCTGCGCCGCGCAGACCGACCCGGACGGCTTCGCCGCGATGGCGGAGGTGGACGCGGTGGTCGGCAACGCCGAGAAGATGCGCCCGGCGACGTGGAAGGGTCTGGCCACCGGAGGCACCGAGCCGGTGCAGGTCGACGACATCATGTCCGTCACCGAGACCGCGGGCCACCTGATCGACGGCTTCGGCACCCGCTCGCGGGCCTACGTGCAGGTCCAGAACGGCTGCGACCACCGCTGCACCTTCTGCATCATCCCCTTCGGCCGCGGCAACGCGCGCTCGGTGCCCGCGGGCGTGGTGGTCGAGCAGGTCCGGCGGCTGGTCGAGCGGGGCTACCGCGAGGTCGTGCTCACGGGCGTGGACCTGACCTCCTGGGGCGCCGACATGCCGGGCACGCCGCGTCTGGGCGACCTGGTGGCGCGCATCCTCCGCCTCGTGCCGGACCTGCCGCGCCTCAGGATCAGCTCGATCGACTCGATCGAGGCGGACCCGGCCCTCATGCGCTGCATCGCCGAGGAGGCGCGGCTGATGCCGCACCTGCACCTGAGCCTCCAGCACGGGGCCGACCTGATTCTCAAGCGCATGAAGCGGCGGCATCTGCGGGGCGACGCGGTCTCCTTCTGCGAGGAGGCCCGGCGCCTGCGCCCCGACATGACCTTCGGAGCCGACATCATCGCCGGCTTCCCGACCGAGACCGAGGCGCACTTCGCCGACTCCCTGCGGCTGGTCGAGGACTGCGACCTGACGTGGCTGCACGTGTTCCCCTACTCGCCCCGCGAGGGGACGCCGGCGGCGAAGATGCCCCCGGTGGACGGACGCGCGATCCGCGAGCGGGCGGCTCGCCTGCGCGCCGGCGGCGACGCCGCCGTGGCGCGGCACCTCGCCGCGCAGGTGGGGCGGGCGCACCGCGTGCTGATGGAGAGCCCGCGCATGGGCCGGACGGAGCAGTTCGCCGAGGTGCGCTTCGATGCGGACCAGCCCGAGGGCGCGGTCGTGCCCGCCAGCGTCACTTCAGTCGAAGGAACGTCCCTTCGGGCCGAGGCGTCCACGCTGACATGAGGCCCGCCGAGGCGATCAGCGCGATGCCGACCCAGCCCCACGCCTCGGGCAGGTGCGCGAAGAGCGCGAAGTCGAAGGCCACCGCGAAGACGAGGCCGGTATAGTCGTAGGCGGCCAGGGTAGTGACCGGCGCGCGCGCGGACGCCTCGGTGGCGGCGATGTGGGTCACGGCCCCGAACGCGCCCGCTCCCAGCAGCCAGGCCCAGAGGGTGACCGTCATCGGCGTCCAGCCGGTGAACATCGTGACGCCGAGGCCCACCGCGCTGGCGATCAACGCGAAGCTGAGCGCGATCGAGATGGTGGTCTCGGTCGCGGTCATGGCCCGGACGAACACCCGCAGCAGCGCCATGAGGCAGGCCGACAGGATGCCCGCCGCCATGCCCGACAGCTCCGCCGCGCCCCATTCGGGGCGGGCCACCGAGGTGTAGAGCATCGCCAGCATGCCCAGGAACCCGATGGCGACGGCCAGCACGGCGCGCACCGACAGGCGCTCGCCGAGCAGCACGACGGCGGCGGGGACCATGAGGACGGGCGTGAGGTAGCTGAGGGTCTGGGCGTGGGCGACGGGGAGCTGCCCGAGGGCGTAGAAGTTCAGCGCCATCACCGCGCCGCCCACCGCGCCGCGCAGCAGGTGCTTGCGCGGCGCGCGGGGCACCAGGTCCGCGAGGGGGCCGGCGAACGAGGCCCAGAGCAGGAGGAACGGGATCGACAGGGCCGCGCGCATCAGCACCACCTGCCCGGTGGTGGCCCCCGCCTTCGAGGCGCCGTGGATGCAGATCCCGATGCCGGTGGCGAAGGCGGCCGCGGTGACGCGGAGCGCGATGGCCGACCCGATCCGGTCGGTGCGGCTGTCGAAGGCGACCTGGGACATCGAGCGGGACACTGCGGGCGGCGGAGGGCGACGGCAAGGTCGCGGGCCCGCCGCGCGGGGGAAAACCGCCCATGCATCCGGGCCGGGCGTTTCGCGGCGGGGCCCGCGGGCGGGACGTCGGCCCGGCCGTCGGCACGAACCCCTCGCCCCGTCGCCGCGCCCATGGCCGCCTCTGGCGCCGGAGGGGAGACGGTGCTTCTGTCGCGGCTCACCAAGGAGACCCGACATGCAGCTTCTGAGCTCCCCCGCCTCGCCCTTCGCACGCACCTGCCGCGTGGTCCTCTTGGAGACCGGGCAGGCGGACGTGGAGGTGCGCGACGTGAGCGCCTCGCCCCTGGGCGGCGAGCCGGCGCTGAACGCGGCCAACCCCTCGGGCAAGATTCCCGCGCTGGTGCAGGACGACGAGCCGACGCTCTACGACAGCCGCGTGATCTGCCGCTTCCTCGACCACCGCGCGGGGGCCGGCCTCTACCCGGACGCGCGCCTGTGGGACGTGCTGGCGCTGGAGGCCAACGCCCACGCGGTGATGGAGGCGGCCATCACGATCACCTACGAGAAGCGCCTGCGCCCCGAAGACCTCTGGTGGCCCGAGTGGTTCGAGGCCCAATGGACGAAGATCGCGCGCTCGCTCGATGCCATGGAATCGCGCTCCATGCCGCTGCTGGAGGGGCCGCTCCACATGGGGCAGGTCGCGGTGGGCTGCGCGCTGGGCTACCTCGACCTGCGCCACGGCGACCGGAACTGGCGCGAGGGGCGGGACGCGCTCGCGGCGTGGGAGAAGCGGTTCGCGGCGCGCGAGGCGATGGCGGCCACCGCCCCGTGATCGAGCGCTTCGATGCCCCCCCGCCCGAGGCGCTGGCGATCCGCTGGCGCGTCTTCGTGGAGGAGCAGGGCGTGCCCGAGGCCGACGAGCTGGACGGCACCGACGGCGGCTGCGCGCACTGGCTCCTGCGCGAGGCGGACGGGCGCGCGGTGGCGACGCTGCGCTCGAAGGTGACGGACGGCGAGATGCACGTGGGCCGCGTCGCAACGCTGGCGGACGCACGCGGGCGCGGCCACGGGCGGGCGCTGATGGATGCGGCCGTGGCCGAGGCGCAGGCCGGGGGGCTCCGCGCCGTCGTACTTTCGGCGCAGGAGAGCGCCGTGGCGTTTTACGAGGCCCAGGGCTTCCGCGCCGAGGGCGCGCCCTACATGGACGCCGGGATTCCGCACCGTACCATGCGCCGTGCCCCGTGAGCCCCGGCGTCTTCCTCGCCGTCCTCCTGGCCGCGCTGCTTCATGCGGGGTGGAACGCGGTGGTGAAGGGGGGCGACGACAAGCTCGCCGGCATGGCCGGCATGGCGATCGGCCACGCGGTGCCGGGGCTGCTGGCGGTCGCGCTGCTGCCGGCGCCCGCGCCCGCGTCGTGGCCGTGGATCGCACTCGGGGTGCTGCTGCACTTCGGCTACCAGTGCTTCCTGTTGGTGGCCTACCGCCTGGGCGACCTCAGCCAGGTCTACCCGCTGGCCCGCGGGTCGGCGCCCCTGATCGTCGCCGCGGTCTCGGTGGGGGCGCTGGGCGCGACGTTGTCGGGCGCGGAATGGCTGGCCGTGGGGCTGATCGCCGCCGGCATCCTCGGGGTCGGCCTCGCGCGGGCGGGGCGGGCGAATCCCCGCGCGGTCTGGGCCGCGCTGGGTACGGGCGGGTTCATCGCCGCCTACAGCCTCGCCGACGGCACCGGCGCGCGCCTGTCGGGCTCGCCGGTGGCCTTCTTCGGCTGGATCGCCGTGCTCGGCGCCGTGCCCTTCGCGATCTTCACCGAGTGGCGCCGCCCCGGCCTGGTCCTGCGCCTTCCGGTGCGCGTCCCGGCGGCGTTCTGGGGCGGCGGCTGGGCCAGCTTCGCGGCCTACGCCATCGTGGTCTGGGCGTTCACCGAGGCCCCGCTGGCGCTGGTGACGGCACTGCGCGAGACCTCGATCGTGTTCGCGGTGCTGATCGGGGCGGTGGTCCTGCGCGAGCGGGTGGAGACGGCGCGCATCGCCGCCGTGCTCGTGACGCTCGGGGGTGTTGCGGCGATGCGGCTGGCGCGCTGATCCGCGGCCCGGGTGCGACGATTGCCCGCTGGCACATCGCGTGCCTCTGGGTCTATATGCCCTGCAATGCCGCGCGGGGCCCGTTCCCGCGCACCACGAACCGCACGCATCCCGGAGAGCGCCGTGTCGCACGCTGAAGACCACCATTCCTCCGCCACCCGCCGCGATTTCCTCTACTACGCCACCGCAGGCGCGGGGATCGTGGTCGCCGGGGCGGCGATCTGGCCGCTCGTGAACCAGATGAACCCGTCGGCGGACGTGGTGGCGCTGTCGTCGATCGACGTGGACGTGTCGGGCCTCGAGCCGGGCACGCAGCTCACCGTGAAGTGGCTGGGCAAGCCCGTGTTCATCCGCCGCCGCACCGAGGAGGAGATCGCCGAGGCCGCCGCGGTGGACCCGGCGGAGCTGCCCGACCCGCTGGCGCAGAACGCCAACCTCGACGGCGCCGCGCCTGCGATCGACGCCAACCGGACCCTCACGCCCCCGGGCGTCGAGGTGGCCGAGGACGCCGTCGCGGGCGGCGAGTGGCTCGTGATGATGGGCGTGTGCACGCACCTCGGCTGCGTGCCCCTCGGCGACGGCGCCGGCGACTTCGGCGGCTGGTTCTGCCCCTGCCACGGCTCGCACTACGACGCGGCCGGCCGCATCCGCCGCGGGCCCGCGCCCACCAACCTTCCGGTGCCGGTGGCCGCGTTCACCAGCGACACCGTCATCAAGCTCGGCTAAGGAGAGAGCCCCATGTCAGGCATTCCCCACGACCACTACGAGCCCTCCACGAAGGGCGAGAAGTGGGTCGAGAAGCGGCTCCCGATCCTGTCGCTGCTCTACGACACGCTGATGATCCCCACGCCCAAGAACCTGAACTGGATGTGGATCTGGGGCATCATCCTCACCTTCACGCTGGTGCTGCAGATCGTGACCGGGATCATCCTGGTCATGCACTACACGCCCCACGTGGACTTCGCCTTCGCCTCCGTCGAGCACATCATGCGCAACGTGAACGGCGGCTGGGCGCTTCGCTACATCCACGCCAACGGCGCCTCGCTGTTCTTCGTCGCCGTCTACGCGCACATCTTCCGCAACCTCTACTACGGCTCCTACAAGGCCCCGCGCGAGATCACGTGGATCCTGGGCATCGTCATCTACCTGCTGATGATGGGCACCGCGTTCATGGGCTACGTGCTGCCCTGGGGGCAGATGTCGTTCTGGGGCGCCACGGTGATCACCGGCCTCTTCGGCGCAATCCCCTTCATCGGCGAGCCGATCCAGACCTGGCTGCTGGGCGGGCCCGCGGTCGACAACGCCACGCTGAACCGCTTCTTCTCGCTGCACTACCTGATGCCGTTCCTGATCCTGGGGCTCGTCATCATGAAGATCTGGTCGTTCCACTCGACCGGCAACTCGAACCCCTCGGGGGTCGAGGTGCGGCGCACGTCGAAGGCCGAGGCCAAGGCCGACACCCTGCCGTTCTGGCCCTACTTCATCATCAAGGACCTGTTCGCGCTGGCCGTGATCCTCCTGGTGTTCTTCGCAATCGTCGGCTTCATGCCCAACTACTTGGGCCACCCCGACAACTACATCGAGGCCAACCCGCTGGCGACGCCGGCGCACATCGTGCCCGAATGGTACTTCCTGCCGTTCTACGCGATCCTGCGCGCCTTCACCGCCGACGTGTGGATCGTGCAGTTCTCGTCGTGGATCACCGGCGGCATCGTGGACGCCAAGTTCTTCGGCGTGCTGGCGATGTTCGGCGCCATCGCGATCATGGCCTTCGCGCCCTGGCTCGACACCTCGTCGGTGCGTTCGGGCCGCTACCGGCCGATGTTCAAGTGGTGGTTCTGGCTGCTGGTCGTCGACTTCTTCGCGCTGATGTGGCTCGGCTCCATGCCGGCCGCCGAGCCCTGGGCCACCTTCTCGCTGATCGCCGCCGTGTACTGGTTCGCCTACTTCCTGGTGATCCTGCCACTGCTCGGCGTGATCGAGAAGCCGCTGCCGCGCCCGCTCACCATCGAGCAGGACTTCGCGGAGCACTACGGCCCCGACAAAGACGGCGGCTCGCCCGGCACGGGAATGCGCCTGCCCGGCGAGAAGTCGGCCACGCCCGCGGAATGAGGACGACCATGCTCCGTACCATCAAGTCGGCCCTCGCGGCCCTCGTCCTCGCACCTTCGGCGGCGCTGGCCGCCGGGGGCGAGGGGCACATCATCGACTTCGACTTCCCCTTCGAGGGTCCGTTCGGCACCTACGACCAGCTCCAGCTCCAGCGGGGCCTGAAGGTCTACACCGAGGTCTGCTCGGCCTGCCACGGCATCAAGTACGTCGCCTTCCGCAACCTCGCGGACGGCAACGGCGTGGGCTTCACCGAGGAGCAGGCCAAGGAGTACGCCACCCTGTTCGAGGTCTTCGATCCCGAGATCGACGACTTCCGCACCGCCTCGCTGCCCGACCAGTTCCCCGAGAACAACGCGGTCAACGCGCCCGACCTGACGCTGATGGCCAAGGCGCGCGCGGGCTTCCACGGGCCCTACAACCTCGGCCTCAACCAGCTCGTGAACGGCATGGGCGGCGCCGAGTACATCGCCTCGCTCCTCGTCTCCTACACCGGCGAGGAGCAGACGGTGGCGGGCACCACGCTCTACGAGAACACCGCCTTCCCGGGCGGCTGGATCTCCATGGCGCCGCCCCTCTACGGCGACGACGTGGCCTTCGACGACGGCGCCCCCGCCGACATCGAGAGTGCCTCGCAGGACGTGGCCGCCTTCCTGATGTGGACCGCCGAGCCCAAGCTCGCCGCGCGTAAGCAGATGGGCCTCGTGGCCTTCATCATGCTCGGCGTCCTGTCGGTGCTGCTCTACCTCACCAACAAGCGCATCTGGGCGTCCGTGAAGGGCCGCCGGAGCGACGGCGAGGGCTGATGCTCCGCCAGCCGCAAGGCTTCGGGGGCGCCTTCGGGCGCCCCCGTCACGTTCCGAGGTAGGCGCGCAGTTCCGGCGAGGGGGCCGCGAAGGCCTCGGTGATCGGCACCGGCGCCATCAGCCGCCCCTCCGCCACCAGCGCCAGCCGGTCCGCCACGCGCCGCGCGTCCTCGGGGTCGTGGGTCACCAACAGCACCGAGACGCCCTCGGCCGCCGCGGTGTCGCGCACCAGATCCAGCATCTCGCCCCGCAGCGCCGGCCCGAGGGCCGAGAACGCCTCGTCCAGAAGCAGCCAGGGGCGGTGCCGCAGCAGCGCCCGCGCCAGCGCCGTGCGGCTACGCTGCCCGCCCGACAGGTCGCGCGGCAGGCGCGCGCCCATGCCCTCCAGCCCGACCCGCGCCAGAACCGCGTCGCGCCGCGCCCGCTCCTCGGCCGAGAGGCGCAGGTCGGGGCGGACCCCGAGGCCGACGTTCCGTTCGACCGTCAAGTGCGGGAAGAGGTTGCCCTCCTGGAACAGGATCGACACGGGCCGCTCGCCCGGCGGCAGGGCGGTCACGTCGCGTCCCGCGATGCGCACCACCCCGCGGTCCGGGGCGAGGAAGCCCGCCGCGAGCGAGAGGATCGTGGACTTGCCCGACCCGCTGGCGCCCATCAGCGCGGTGATGCCGCCCGCGGGAATGGCGGTATCCGCCTCCAGCCGGAAGGCGCCGAGGGTGACAGCGACGCGGTCGAACTCAAGCACGGGCACGGCCCCCCCTCTCGAACAGCCAGAAGAGGCCCAGCGACAGGGCCACGAGGATCAGGGCGGCGGCCTTGGCCTCGCCCATGCGGTAGCTCCCCATCAACTGGTAGAGCGCGAGGGGCAGCGTCGCGTCCCCCGGCCGCGCGAAGAGGGCGATGACCCCGAGGTCGCCCGCCGCCAGCGCCGCCGCCAGTCCCATGGCGTAGCCCAGCGGGCGGCGCAGGCGCGGCAGGGCCACGAGGCGCAGCCACGTCCAGCCACGGAGCCCCAGCGAGGCCGAGAGGCGCCCGTAGCCCGCATCCAGGTCGCGCACCGCCGGCACGAGGGCGCGCAGGGCGGAGGGGACGGACAGGAGCACGTTGACGGCCGCCGTCACGGGCAGGGCCAGCCTCACGGGGTTCGCCAGGGGCAGGATCAGCACGTAGAGACCCACCCCCAGCACCAGCGGCGAGGCGGTGACGGCGAGCGTGCCCACCACCTCCACCCAGGCCCGCCCCCGCGCCACGGCGAGGGCCATGGGCAGGGCGAGAGCAGCGGTCAGCACGGCGGCGACGAGGGCGATCAGCAGGCTGCGCAGCGCGGCCCACCAGACCGAGGCGGGCAGGGCGTGTAAATACAGCGCGCCCTCGGCCAGCACGGCGAGCATGGGGGCGAGGAGGAACAGGAGGGCGAGGGCCACCGCGCCCGCGTCCTGCCAGCGCAGCCAGCCGCCCGAGTCCCAGCGCGGCACGGTGCGGTCCAGCCCCGCGCCGAAACCGGACGGCAACGCCACGCGCAGGGTCAGGATGGCGGCCGCCACGCCGATGGCGAGCTGGAGAGCCGCGAGCAGGGCCGCGCGGCCGAGGTCGAAGTCGAAGCGGAACGCCTCGTAGATGGCCAGCTCCACGGTGGTGGAGCGCGGGCCACCGCCGAGGGCGAGGGCCACGGCGAAGGACGTGGTGCAGATCAGGAAGATCACCAGGAAGACGCCGGGCGCGACGGCGCGCAGCATCGGCCACTCCAGCAGGCGGAACGTGTCGCGGGCGCGGAAGCCCAGCGAGGCGGCGAGGCGCAGGCGCTCGCCGGGGATCGCGCTCCAGCCCTGGAGGAGGAGGCGCACGGCGAGGGGCATGTTGAAGAACACATGCGCCAGGATCACCCCGTGGGCGCCGTAGATGTCGGCCTCCACCCCCAGGGCCCCCAGCCAGCCCGAGCGGCCGAACACGGCGACCAGCCCCAGCACTGCGACGATGGTGGGCAGGATGAAGGGCGCGCCGAGAAGCAGCACCACCGCGCCGCGCCCCGGAAAGGCGCGGCGGGCGAGGGCGCGGGCGACCGGCACGGCCAGCGCCACCGACAGCGCCGCCGACAGGGCGGCCTGCCAGAGCGTGAAGCGCAGGGCGCCCCAGTCCGAAGCGCGCAGGCCGCCCCAATCCTCGGCGCGCCACGCCACGGCGAGGAGCGGCAGCACGAGGGCGGCGACGAGCGCGAGCGCCGCCGCCGCGCCGAGGCGCGCTCCCGTCAGCGGCCGAGCCCCGCCTCGAAGGCGGCCACCACCGCGGCGCGGCGCGCCTCGGCTTCCTCGGGCGTGAGGAGGAGGGCCGTCTCCGGCAGGTCGAGCTGCTCGAACCCTTCGGGCAGGTCGCCCGCCTGGGCGGCGGGGAACGACCAGTTGCCTTCGGGGATGATGCGCTGGAAGGCAGGGGACAGCACGAAGTCCATGAACCGCTGCGCCAGCTCCGGCTGGTCGGTGCCGGCCACCTGCGCGGCGGTCTCCACCATCACGTAGTGCCCTTCGGGGAAGATCGCGGCGCGCTTGGTGTCGTCGCCTTCCGCGATGATGTGGTAGGCTGGCGAGGTGGTGAAGCTGAGCACCATGTCGGCCTCGCCTTCCGTGAACATGCCGTAGGCCTCGGACCAGCCCTTGGTGACGGTCACGATGTTGTCCGCCAGATCGGCCCAGACCGCCTCCGCCTCGTCGCCGAACACCTCGTCGATCCAAAGGCCCAAGGCTAAGCCCGAGACGGACGCGCGGGGGTCCTGCACCACGATCCGCAGATCGTCGGGGGCGTTCCGCAGCGCCTCGAAGCTCTCGGGCGCGGCATCCAGCTTCGTCGTGTCGTAGACGAAGGCGGTGTGGCTCCAGTTGAAGGGCAGGAAGGTGTCGTCGGTCCACTCGACCGGGAGCGTCAGGCCCGAGAGGTCCACGCCGTGGGGCGCGAAGAGGCCGGTCTCGCGGGCGGCCTGCATGGTGTCGGTGGCCAGCCCGATCACCACGTCGGCTTCGGTGGCGTCCCCTTCCAGCCGCAGGCGGGGCAGGAGGTCGCCGGTGACGTATTCAAGCGTCGCGCCGGTCTCGGCGGCGAAGGCCTCGGCGATGGCGGGGCCGGGGCCCCACTCGGAGGCGAAGTAGTCAGGGGCATAGACGGTGAGCGTCTCGGCGGAAGCCGAGGTGGCGATCAGCGTCAGTCCCGTGGCAATGGCGGTCTTCATAGCAAGCTCCATGGCGACGGGCGGGAGTCGGGGAGCGTGCGCTACCTTCCCTCCGCCGGTCCTAACCGGTTCAGGTTCGACGGGTCCGCTTGCGCGTCTCAGCCCGTGACGGGCTCCCCGAGGTGACACGGGACCTAGCGCGCGCGGCGGGCGCAGTCCAGCCGTGCACCGGTGCACCGACCCCGTGCTCGCCGGAGTGTGCCCGCGCTTCTATGTGTGGGCGGAGAGGAGGACGCACCGATGGACATCCTACAGACGCAAGGCTTGCACCACATCACGCTGATGGGGGCGGGGCGGCAGGCCACGATCGACTTCTGGGAGGGCGTGCTCGGCATGCCCTTCGTGTTCGAGCAGCCCAACCTCGACGACCCCGACCAGGGGCACCTCTACTTCGATCCCGGCGACGGGCGGATGATCACGATCTTCACCAGCGAGGCGCGCGGGCAGGAGCATTCCCGCACCCCCACGGGTGCGGGCTGCGTCCACCACATCGCCTTCGCGGTCAGCCAGTCCACCTACTGGGGGCTGAAGGAGAAGCTCGAGGCGCGGGGCATCGGCAACTCCGGCGAGAAGGACCGGGGGTTCATGAACTCGATCTACTTCAAGGACCCGCTGGGGCTCCTGATCGAGCTGGCCAGCTACCGCTTCGAGCCGCCCGAGGGCGCGACCCACGCCGACGTGCTGTTCGAGGCCCACGGGATTCGCGTGGACGCCGGCGACGACCACATCGCCGACGCGCATCTGGCGGAGGCCATCGTGCGCCTGTCGCGGCGGAACCGCCGCTCGCTGAGCGAGGACCGCGGGCCGAAGGACCCCTACGGCAAGGCCTGACCGGGCCGCCGGCGGCGGGCGCCTTGCGCGCGGGGCGGGGGCTGGCTACCCCCGCCCCCGGAGGACCGCGCCCCATGTTCAACAGCTTCGGACACCTGTTCCGCGTCACCACCTGGGGCGAGAGCCACGGCCCCGCGCTCGGCGCCACCGTGGACGGCTGCCCGCCGGGCATCCCCGTGGACGAGGCCGCGCTCCAGCACTGGCTCGACCGCCGCAAGCCGGGGCAGTCCAAGCACACCACGCAGCGCAAGGAGCCGGACGCCGTCGAGATCCTGTCGGGGGTCTTCGAGGGGCGTACGACCGGCACGCCGATCCAGCTGACCATCCGCAACACCGACCAGCGGTCCAAGGACTATGGCGAGATCGCCGAGAAGTTCCGCCCCGGCCACGCCGACATCACCTACTGGCAGAAGTACGGCATCCGCGACTACCGGGGCGGCGGCCGCTCCTCGGCGCGCGAGACGGCGGCGCGCGTGGCGGCGGGGGGCATCGCGCGGGCCGCGCTGGCCGAGCTGGCGCCCTCCTTGCGGATCACCGGCTACATGACCGCGATGGGCCCGCTCGACGTCGACCCCGCGCGCTTCGACTGGGACGAGATCGGGCGCAACGACTTCTGGTGCCCCGATGCCGAGGCGGCCAAGGCCTTCGCGGACCACCTCGACTGGCTCCGCCGGGACGACCACAACTCGGTCGGCGCCATCGTGGAGTGCACCGCGCGCGGCGTGCCCCCCGGCCTCGGCGCGCCGGTCTACGCCAAGCTCGACACCGATCTGGCGGCGGCGATGATGTCGATCAACGCCGTGAAGGGCGTCGAGATCGGAGAGGGGATGCACGCCGCGCGCCTCACGGGGCGCGACAACGCCGACGAGATCGCGATGGGGCCGGACGGGCCGGAGTATTCCTCGAACCACGCGGGCGGCATCCTGGGCGGCATCTCCACCGGGCAGGACGTGGTGGTGCGCTTCGCGGTGAAGCCGACCTCCTCGATCCTCTCCGAGCGGCGGACCGTCACCAAGTCCGGCGAGGACACCACGCTGGTCACCAAGGGCCGCCACGATCCTTGCGTCGGCATCCGCGCCGTGCCCGTGGCCGAGGCGATGATGGCCTGCGTGCTGCTCGATCACCTGCTCCTGGACCGCGGCCAGACGGGCGGCGTGCGGGGGCAGATCGGGTAGGGGGTGGCGCGCTTCGCCCCGGCCTTGCGCCGGGGCCTCCGGTGGCCGTGCGCGCTTCGCTCCGTGACGGAGGCGCCAACGGCCGCCGGAGGCCCCGGATCAAGTCCGGGGCGTGAAATCGGGAACGGCCCGCCCCGGCCTTGAGCCGGGGCCTCTGCGTGCAACGGGCGCTTCGCTCCGCAGTGGAAGCGTCAATGGCGGACGGAGGCCCCGGATCGGGTCCGGGGCGTGACGAGGCTCAAACGTATGCGCCCCGGCCTTGAGCCGGGGCCTCTGCCCGCAACGGGTGCTTCGCTCCGCAGCGGCATCACCAACGGCCGCCGGAGGCCCCGGATCGGGTTCGGGGCGTGGCCCGCCCCCTCACGCGCTCTCCCGCACCGCCGCTTCGATCCCGAACCGCGCGGCCACGTCCGGCGCATAGCGCGCGAGGTCCGTCCGAAGCCTCAGCAGCGCCTCGTCCTTGCGCTTGGCCTCCAGCATCACGTCGAACTCGAGGTGCGCGGCATCGCGCATGAAGCGGATGAACTCGAAGGGCTGCACGAAGTCGGCGTGGCCGGTCCAGATCGGGGGCGCCTGCCCGGCGACCTTCTTGCCCGTCTTGCGGTCCTTGCGCTCGATGGTGCGCATCTCGGTGCGGGGGGAGGAGAAATGCATCTTGGGCCGCTCGCCCTCGGGCCACGTGGCGAGGCAGGCGGCGAAGGTCTCGACGAGGTCGGCGTCGGGCTCGTGCAGGCACCAGAAGTGCTGGTGGTCGAAGATCAGCCGCACGCCGGTGCGCTCGCTGATCCACAAAGTGTCGGCGGCCGAGAAGCGCAGGTCGTCGTTCTCCAGCACCAGACGGCGCCGAACCGGCTCGGGGCAGCGGTCCCAGTTGCGGACCCAGCGCTCGCGCGAGGCGGCGCGGTCCTCGTAGACGCCGCCCACGTGGGTCACGACCACCGCCTCGGGGCCCATCCCCATGAGATCGAGCATCCGCGACTGGGACAGCAGATCGTTGATGGAGCGGTCCACCAGCCCGTCGTCGGGCGCGTTCAGCAGCACGAACTGCGAGGGGTGGAACGACAGCCGCACGTCGAGCGCGCGGGCCTTCGCTCCCACTTCCGCCAGCCGCTCGGCGCTCTCCTCCACCATGCCGTGGAACTGCGGCATGTCGGGATGCGTGGCGTAAGGCGCGAGGTCGGAGCTCATGCGGTACATGCGCACGCCGAGCTTCGCGCAGTGGTCGAGGATCTGGTCGACGTAGTCCAGCGAGACATGGAGGTGCGGCGCGTTCTGCCACCGCCGGGTGTCGTTGGACTTGAGGTCGGGGCGGCCGAGGACCTTGACCGGGATGCCGAGGCGGAGGGGGGTGTCGTGGATCATGGGGGGGCAACGGGCGGGGCGCCGTGCCGTTCCACGCGAACCTTCCCGCGGGCCCGGCGTTGCCCGCCCATGACCGATGCCTCCCGCCCCCTCGACGACGAATGGATCGACGCCGCCCGCGCCCGCTTCCGCGCCTTCGCCGACGGGCTGGACGGCCCGCCGCTGATCCTGAGCCACGACGACGCCGACGGCCTATCCTCGGGCGCGCTGCTGGCGCGGGCCTTCGCACGGCGCGGGGCCATGCCGGACGTGCGGCTGGTGGGCCGCGGGCGCAACGCCTGGTCGGATGCCACCGCCGCCGAGGTGGCCGAGGCGAAGGCGCCGGGCCTCGTGGTCTCGGACCTCGGGATGCGGGGCCGCGTGCTTCATTCCCGCATGGCCGTGGTCGACCACCACGTGCCCACGGGGACGCCCGAGGGCGCCTGCGTGGTCCACGGCTACGGACTGGACCCCACGCCCTCCTCGTCGCTCTTGGCGTGGTGGTGCGCGCAAGGCTTGGGCGAGGCCGACGACCTCCTGTGGCTCGCCGCCGTGGGGCTGATCGGGGATCTGGGCGACAAGGCTCCGTTCGACGCCATCCCGCTCGCCAAGAAGCGCTTCGGCGCGGGCAAGCTGCGCGAGCTGACCACGCTGGTGAACGCGCCCCGCCGCTCGGCCTCGGGCGACGGGACGCCGGCGCTGCGCCTCCTCCTGGCGGCGGACGATCCCGCCGACGCCCTCTCGGGCCGCCACGAGGGGCTGGAGGCGTGCCAGGCGGCCCGCGAGGAGGTGAAGGCCGCGCTCGCCGAGGCCCGCCGCCAGCCGCCCCGTTTCGGGTCGCGCTACGGCGGCACCGTGGCGATGGTCCGGATCGACAGCCCCTGCCAGGTGCATCCGGTGGTGGCACAGAGCTGGGTCGGGCGGCTCAAGGCCGACTTCGTGCTGGCAGCCAACTTCGGGTACCTGCCGGGGCAGGTGGCGATGTCGGGGCGCGCGCGGGGGGACGCTGACCTCGTGGCGTTCCTGCGCCGGCACCGTCCCGAGGGCGCCGATCCGCTGCTCTACGGCAACGGTCACCGGCGCGCGGCGGGCGGGACGCTGGGACCGGAGGCGTGGAACGCGCTGGTCGAGGACCTGGGCTTCGGGCCGGAGATGCGGGCGTAGGGGGCGATGCCCCGCCCCGGCCTCGCGCCGGGGCCTCGGGGTGCCATCGACGCTGTTCTGGATGGTGGAGCGGAAGGCGTGCCGGCCGCCCGCTCCCTCAGCGACCGCGTCGCCCGCTGCACCCGGAGCCACGCCCCGGCTCAGGGCCGGGGCGTGGCTCCGGTCACCGCCGCCCCCCGCGCGCCCATCCGCGAGACCTGCACCGCCAGGATGCCTCCCGCAATCACTGCCACGCCCACCGCGTCCACCGGCCCCATGCGCTCGCCGAGGAGGAGGGCCGCGATCACCACGCCGAAGAACGGGTTGAGGAAGTGGAACGTGGCCGCCGGCGTCGCGCCGATGCGGGCCACCAGCCGGAACCAGATCCACGTGGCCAGCAACCCCGGCACCAGCGTCGTGTAGGCCAGCGCCGCCACAAGCGTCGGCGTCCACGTCACGTCCCACACTTCCGTCGCCAGCCCCACGGGCAGGAGCGCCAGCGCCCCCACCAGCATCTGCAGGCCCACCACCATCAGGAGGTTGCCGCCCCCCGACGCGCCGCGGACGGCGAGCGTGGCCGCCGTGAGGGCGACGACGCCGAGGATACACAAGGCGAGGCCCAGCGGGTCGGCCCCGCCTTCCAGACGCGTGCCGAGGATCAGGAGCACGCCCACCGTGCCCGCGAGCAGGCCCGCGACGCCGAGGAGCCGCGTGCGCTCTGAGAACAGCACCCAGTTGGCGAGGGCGACGAGGAGCGGGAGCGTCGAGGCGACGATGGCGGCCAGCGAGGCCTCGATCCACTGCATCGCCACGAAGTTGAGCCCGAGGTAGAGCGCGTTCTGGCATATCCCGAACACGACCACCGCGCGCCACTGGCCCCGCGTCAGGCGCATCCGCTCGCCGATGGCGAGGGCGATCAGGACGCCTAGGGCTCCCGAGATGGCGAAGCGCAGGGCGAGCGACAGGATCGGCGGGGCCTCGGCCACGATGATGCGCGCCGAGGTGAAGGCCGACGACCACATGAGCGCGAACAGGAGGCCGAGGACAAGGGCGCGGAGATCCATGCGTCCCTTGGGCCGGATCGCGCGTCGGGAGGCAAGGCCCCGCGGCGGGACGCGGCCATGCGCGGATCGCGTGCCGGGGCGGGCGCACGAAGAAAGGGGCCGCGCATGGCGCGGCCCCTTCGCGTCCCGCGGGGCGGGATCAGCTGTTGACGCTGTCCTTCAGGGCCTTGGCGATGGTCATCTTCACCACCTTGTCGGCTTCCTTCTTGAACTGCTCGCCGGTGGCCGGGTTGCGCACCATGCGCTCGGGGCGCTCGCGGCAGGCGATCTTGCCGACGCCGGGCAGCGTCACGGCACCGCCGTTCGACACCTCTTCGGTGATCACGTCGGTCAGCGCCTCGAGTGCCGCGGTCGCCTGCTTCTTGTCGCTGTCCATCTTCTCGGCCAGCGCGGCGACGAGCTGCGTCTTGGTCAACGGTTTCTGCGCCATTCGGCTTTCCCTCCGGAGGAATCTAACGATTTCTTCAGGAAACCCTACTCCGGGCTTCCGAGGCACCACAACACGCGATCTTGTCGCAAAATGCTGCGAATCGTGGGCATTTTGCATCACAGGAAGGCGGTTTCCTCGAAACTGCGCAGCTTTCGGCTGTGCAAACGCTCCAGCGGCATCTCCCGGAGGCGCTCCATGGCGCGCACGCCGATCAGCAGATGGCGCGCCACCTGCGTCTTGTAGAACTCGCTGGCCATGCCCGGGAGCTTCAGCTCGCCGTGCAGCGGCTTGTCGGAGACGCAGAGCAGCGTGCCGTAGGGCACCCGGAAGCGGAAGCCGTTGGCGGCGATGGTGGCCGACTCCATGTCGAGCCCCACGGCGCGCGACTGGCTCAGGCGCTGCACCGGGCCGGAGTGCTCGCGCAATTCCCAGTTGCGGTTGTCGATGGTGGCCACGGTGCCGGTGCGCATGATCCGCTTGAGCTCGTAGCCTTCCAGCTGCGTGACCTCGGCCACGGCCTGCTCCAGCGAGACCTGCACCTCGGCCAGCGCCGGGATCGGCACCCAGACCGGCAGGTCGTCGTCGAGCACATGGTCCTCGCGCAGGTAGGCGTGGGCCAGCACGAAGTCGCCCAGGGACTGCGAGTTCCGCAGGCCCGCGCAGTGCCCGACCATCAGCCAGACGTGGGGGCGCAGCACTGCGATGTGGTCGGTAGCCGTCTTGGCGTTCGAGGGGCCGACGCCGATGTTGACCAGGGTGATGCCCTGCTGGCCCCGCCGCGACAGGTGATAGGTGGGCATCTGCGGCATCTTCGCCGGCTCCACGATCGGCGCGTCGGGGTCCTCGGCGGTGACGACCTGGTTCATCGGCCCGACCAGCGCGTCGTAGCCCGACGCGGGGTCGCGCAGCGCCTCGCGGGCGTAGGCGATGAACTCGTCGATGTAGAACTGGTAGTTCGTGAACAGGACGTGGTTCTGGAAGTGCGCCGGGTCGGTGGCGGTGTAGTGCGCCAGCCGCGCCAGCGAGTAGTCCACGCGCTGCGCCGTGAAGGGGGCCAGGGGCCGGGCGCCGTCCTCGTAGTGGAAGCCGGTGCCGTTGACGATGTCGTCGTTGGTGGACTCGAGGTCCGGCACGTCGAACACGTCGCGCATCAGGAAGGGCAGCACCCCGTCCTGCGGCACCTCGAGGGCGGTGTCGCTCAGCACCGCGAAGTGGATCGGGATCGGGGTGCGCGACCAGCCCACTTGCACCGGCACGTCGTGAGAGCGGATCAGCAGGTCTACCTGCTGGGTGAGGTAGCCCTCGAACAGGTCGGGCCGCGTGATCGTGGCGGCGTAGTGCCCCGGCTCGGCCACGTGGCCGAAGCTGAGGCGCGAGTCGGCGCGTCCGAACGAGGCGGTGACGATGCGGATCTCGGGGTAGAAGGCGCGGTAGCGGCAGTCGGGCATGCCCTCGGTCACGGCGCGCTGGAAGTGCTCGCGCAGGAAGCCCGTGGCCTCGGCGTAGAGCGCCTGCAGCGCCGCCACCGCCTCGGCGGCGTCGGTGTGGGCGGTGTGCTCGCGCGAGTCGGGCGCGCAGATGGGCATGAAGCGCTTGTCGGTCATGGGGTCTCGAGAAGGTCGGTGATCTGGAAGCGGCGCACGTCCACGAGGCCGAGGTCGCTGATGCGAAGCTCGGGGATCACGACGAGCGCCAGCAGCGAGTGCTGCATGAAGGCGTTGTTGAGCGCGCAGCCCGCGGCGCGCATCGCCGCGCCCAGCGCGTCGGCGGCGGCGGCGACCTCGGCGGCGGGGCGGTCGGACATGAGGCCCGCGACGGGCAGGGGCACGAGGGCGCGCTCGGCGCCGTCCGCCCAGAGCGTGGCGCCGCCCCCCACCTCGCCGAGGCGGTTGGCCGCGGCGGCCATCATCTCGGGGTCGGTGCCCACCACGATCATGTGGTGGCTGTCGTGGGCCACGGTGGAGGCCAGCGCCATCGCGCCCCGGTAGCCGAAGCCCTCCACGAAGGCGTTGACCACGCCGCCGGTGCCGCGGTGGCGCTCCACCAGCGCGATGCGGCAGACGGCGCCCTCGGGCTCCACCAGCCCGCCGCGCACCGGCAGGTTGCGCTGGAGGGCCTTCGTGGGCGCTTGGTTCTCGACCACGCCGATGACGTTCGCGCGCACCGTGGTCGCGCCTTCGGGGGCTGGGACGGCGAAGTCCGCGGCGGCGAGGCGCTTGCCCAGATTCACGGTCGCGCGCGCATCCTCGGGCCAGTCGCCGTGGGGGCAGGGCGCCACGAGCCGCCCGTCCTCGGCCACGGTACGGCCCATGGCGATGACCCGCTCGGCGCGGAAGTCCTCGAGCGAGGCCGTGAGCACGCAGTCGGCCCGGCGCCCCGGCGCGATGGCGCCGATCTCGCGGGCCAGCCCGAAGTGCTCGGCGGCGTTGATGGTGCACATCTGCAGCGCCACGAGGGGGTCGCAGCCGCACTGGATCGCGTGGCGCAGCACGCGGTCCATGTGGCCGTCGTTCACCAGCGTGCCCGAATGGCAGTCGTCGGTGCACAGCACGAAGCCGCGCGGATCGAGGCCGCGCTCGGTGACGGCGGTGATCTGCCGCTCCACGTCGTACCACGCCGAGCCGAGGCGCATCATGGAGCGCATGCCCTGCCGCACCCGCGCCACGGCGTCGTCCTCGCATGTGCCCTCGTGGTCGTCGGCGGGGCCGCCGGCGGCGTAGGCGTGGAACGCCGGCCCGAGGTCGGGCGAGGCGTAGTGCCCGCCGATGGTCTTGCCGGCACGGGCAGTGGCGGCCATCTCGGCCAGCATCTTCGGGTCGCCCGCCACCACGCCGGGGAAGTTCATCATCTCGCCGAGGCCTATGACGCCGGGCCAGCCCATCGCCTCGGCCACGTCCTCGGGGCCCAGCTCGTGGCCCGTGGTCTCCAGCCCCGGCGCCGAGGGCGCGCAGGAGGGCATCTGCACGAACATCGAGCAGGGCAGGCCGCGCGCCTCGTCGTGCATCAGGCGCACGCCGCGCAGGCCGAGCACGTTGGCGATCTCGTGGGGGTCGGTGAACATCGCCGTCGTGCCGTGGGGGATCACGGCGGCGGCGAACTCGGCCGGGATCAGCATGCCCGATTCCACGTGCATGTGCGCGTCCACAAGGCCGGGGACCAAGAGGCGCCCGCCGGCGTCGATCACCTCGGTGCCCTCGCCGATGCAGTGCGCGGCGTCGGGGCCGACGTAGGCGAAGCGGCCGCGGGCGATGGCCACCTCCCACTCCACGACCTCGCGGGTCTGCACGAGCGCCACGCGGGCGCCCCGGATCACGGTGTCGGCGGGGCAGCGTCCGGCGGCCACGGCGACGAGGTCGGCGGCGCAGTCGGGCCAGGAGGGAAGGGTCTCGGGCGTCATGGCGCAGGGTGTCACGCACGGCGGGGGCGTGCAACCGGAGCGGCCCGGGGGCGTTGGGGGCGCATGGCACGGCCCGACATCGTCTTCTACGCCGACGACCGCCCCGGCATCACCCGCCGGCGGGCGGGCCGCGGCTGGAGCTACCGCGCGCCCGACGGCACCACGATCGACGATGCGGCCGAGCGGGCGCGCATCGACGCGCTGGCCGTGCCGCCCGCCTACGAGGACGTGTGGATCTCGCCCCGGCGCCGGGGGCACCTGCAGGCCACGGGGCGGGATGCCAAGGCCCGCAAGCAGTACCGCTACCACGACCTGTTCCGCGCCTGGCGCGAGCGCCAGAAGTTCGACGAGCTGCCCGCCTTCGGCGAGGGGCTGCCGCGCCTGCGTCGCCGGGTCGCCGAGGCGCTGCGCGGCGAGGCGGGCGAGCGGGACTTCGCCATCGCCGCCGTGCTGCGCCTCATCGACCGCCAGAGCATCCGCGTCGGCGCCCCGATCTACGCCCGCCTCAACGGCACCCAGGGCGCGACCACGCTGCGGGCGCGCAACCTGCGGCTCGACGACGGCGGCGTGCGGCTGCACTGGAAGGCCAAGGGCGGCATCCGCGTGCGCCGGCGCCTGTCGGACCGCACCCTCGCGCGCGCGCTGGAGCAGCTCTCGGAGCTGCCGGGCGCGCCCCTGTTCGAGTGGATCGAGGGAGGCGAGCGCCACGCCGTGCGCGCCGAGCACGTCAACGACTGGCTGCGCGAGGCCAGCGGCGTGGACGGCGCCTCGGCCAAGACGTTCCGTACCTGGAACGGCTCGGTCGCGGCCCTGGAGGCGGCGCTTGAGGCGGGCGAGGACGTCACCGTGAAGGCGATGGCGGACGCGGCCAGCGCGCGGCTCCACAACACGCCCGCCGTGGCGCGCAAGAGCTACGTGCACCCGGACGTGATCGCGCTGGCAGAGCGATGGCGCCCGCTGGACGCACCCGAGGGGCCGGACGGTTTGCGCGTGGCGGAGCGGTCGCTGCTGGGGTTGATCGGTTAGGGGAGCGCGTCACACGCCCCGGACTTGATCCGGGGCCTCTGCCCGCGACCCGCGCTTCGCTCCGCAAGGGTAGCATCGACGTCGGCCGGAGGCCCCGGATCGAGTCCGAGGCGTGCCGGGAATGCTTCCTACCGCCGCTCCACCCGCGCCGGCGCCGCGCCCTCGCGGGGCCAGACGACCTCGCCTTCGGGCGCGCCCTCCAGATCCTCGCCGCGCAGGTCCACGGTGACCACGAAGGGGCCGCGCGCGAAGCGGAGCTGGCCCTCGGGGGCTTCCAGCGGCTCGTACCCGGAGGCGAACGCCTCCGGCTCGTCGCGGCGCAGGCGCAGGAGCGTGCGCGTCAGGTCCATCTTGCGCCGGTCGAAGGCGCGCATCTCGCGGCGGCGGGCCAGCGCGTCGAAGTCCACGGCGGCGCGGTTGTCGGGGTCGGTCAGCAGGTGCGAGCCGACCTCGGTGCCTTGGTAGATGTCGGGGATGCCGGGCACGGTCAGCTTCAGGGCCGCCTGCGCTAGCGCCAGCCCGTCGGCACGCTTCGCCAGCGGCTTCAGGGCATCGGGCAGGGGGTCGAACCGCTCGGCGGCCTCCAGCGCGCCCTCGATGATGCGCGCCTCGAAGGTCTCGTTCGGAGCGGCCCAGAAGGTGCGCCGCTTGGCCTCGCGCATGGCCTTCTCCATGTGGACCGGCAGGCGCTCGGCGAGGTCGCCGTCGGGCTGCGCGGCGAAGGCCGACTGGGCGAGGTACCAGCGCCACGGGTGCGGCAGGTCGGGCACGAGCTCCAGGAGCATCTCGCGCCCCTCGGGCTGGTGCGACAGCGCCATGATCCGCGCGCGCGCGTCCTCGGAGCGCTTGGTGTCGTGGCTGGAGGTGAGCGTGAGGCCGTGGGGCATCTCGCGCGCACGCCGCTCCATCGCGGCATGGAAGCCGGCGGCGTCCAGGGCAGGGTGGTCGGGCTCGGCGCCCACCTCGTTGGCGGCGAGATAGGGCACGTAGCGGTAGAACGCCGTGTCCTCCTGCGCCTTGGCGATGGCCGCCCCCGTGAGTTGCTGGAGCCGCAGGCGCAGCTCGGGGTTGGCGGTATCGGTCAGCAGGTCCGCGAGGTCGGGCAGGGCGCCGGGATGGGGGAAGCGACTGGCGGCGCGGACGGCGGCGTCGCGGATCAGCGCGGCATCCTCGTCCCCGACGGCGTCCAGCGTGGTGTAGGTGCGGTAGCGCGGGAAGGCGCGGATGTAGGCCAGCAGCGCCTCGCGCCAGGCGGCGCGGCCCCACTCGCCACCCGTGACATCGGCGAGGTCGGCGAGGCGCTCGATCTCGAACTGCAGCTCGGTGGTGACGATCTGGGTCTTGGCGTCGTCCCGGGCGCGGGCGAAGGGCGCCCAGCCCTCGGCCAGAGCCTCGGCGCCGGCGCCGTCGGTCAGCACCTGCGAGATGGCGCGGCCGGCGACGTAGCCGGTGGTGCCCTCCACGGGCCAGGCGGGGGGCAGGCCCTCGTCGCCGGTGAGGATCTTCTCGATCCAGACCGGGGTGCCGGGCAGGCGGGCGTGCAGGCGGTCGAGGTACTCGGCCGGATCGGCCAGCCCGTCCACGTGGTCCACGCGAAGGCCGTCCACGATGCCCGCCTCGACCAGCTCGAAGGTCAGGCGGTGGACATCCTCGAACACCGCCTCGTCCTCGACGCGCAGGCCGATGAGGCCCGTCACGGTGAAGAAGCGCCGGTGCGAGATGGCCGAGGCCTCGGTGCGCCAGTGGGTCAGGCGCCAGGGCTGCGCGGCGTGGACCGCGCGCACGTCCTGGCCCTTCTCGGCCGGCACGGCGAGGGGGATGCGCAGGCCCGGCGCGGCGATGTGGTCGCCGTCCACGGTGATCTCGCCCGCGCTCGCCAGCGCCTCGAAGCTGTCGCTCAGCCACGGCAGGCGCAGGCGCCGGCGGCTCCAGTCGATGTCGAAGTGGTGGGCGTAGCGGCTGTCCTGCCCGTGGCGCAGCACGTCCATCAGCCAAGGCGTGTCGGGGCCGAACGCCATGTGGTTGGGCACGATGTCGAGGATCAGGCCGAGGCCCGCGGCCTTCAGCGCCTCGGAGAGGGACTCCAGCCCCTCGCGCCCGCCCAGCGAGGGCTCGATCTCGTTGGGGTCGGCCACGTCGTAGCCGTGGGTGGAACCCGAGGCCGCGGTGAAGATCGGCGAGAGGTAGAGGTGCGACACGCCGAGGTCGGCGAGGTAGGGCACCAGCGTCTCGGCGCGGGCGAAGTCCATGCCCTCGCGCAGCTGCAGGCGGTAGGTGGCGGTGGGCAGGGCGGTCATGCGTTGGGCCTCGGGCGCGCGTCGCGCATCAGCGCGGTGATGCGCCGGAAGGTGGGATGGTCCGCGACGTCGTCCACGGCCACCGGCGCGCGGGGGCGCCAGTTCGGGTAGCCGTCGGTGGTGCCGGGCATGTTGGTGGGCCGGTCGGGGCCCACGAGGTCGGCCAGCCGCACGCCGGCCAGCAGGCAGGGCGTGGCGGCGATGAAGCGGTGGGCCGCGTCCAGCATGGCCTCGGGCAGCGCGTCGGCCGCGGCGTCCACGTCGGCGCCCATCGCCTTCGCCAGCTCCCGGCGCTCCCATACCCGGTGCTCGCGCTGCTGGGCTGCGGCGCCCTCGGAGATCAGCCCGTTCTCGGCGCGCAGGCGGATGTCGTCGCCGCGCCACCACCCCGCGAGGGGCGGCAGGTCGTGGGTCGACAGGCACGCCATGGCGGTGCGGGGGTAGGCGTCCGGCCCATGGAACCCGCGCTCGTCCTGCTCGAAGTAGACGATGCGGTAGGCCAAGACGTTGGCCTCGGCCATGGCATCGCGGAAGCCCTCGGGCACCCAGCCCAGATCCTCGCCGATCACCACGGCGCCCGAGCCGTTGGAGCGCGCGGCGAGGGTGCGGAGCAGGGCCTCCATGGGGTAGCGCAGGTGGGTGCCGTTGGCGGCGGGCTCGCCCTTCGGGATCAGGAAGAGCTGCCAGAGCGCCATGGCGTGGTCTATCCGCAGCGCGCCCGCGTCGCGGAGCTGCGCCTCGATCATGGCGTCGAAGTCCCCGTGACCGCCGCGCGGCGAGGGGGCGGCGAGCTGCCAGTTCTGGCCGTCCTCGGAGAACACGTCGGGCGGCGCGCCCACGGTCACGCCCTCCAGCGCGTGGGCCGTACCCGACCACGTGGCCGAGCCGTCCAGCGCCTCGCCCACGGCGAGGTCGAGGTAGAGCCCGAGGCGCATGCCCGAGCCTTCGGCCGCGCGCTGGGCGGCGGCGAGCTGGGTGCGGGCGATCCACTGGAGCCACTCGTGGAAGCGGATGTCGTCCTCGTGCGCCTCGGCGTGCTCGCGCACCTCAGGGGCATCGGGGCGATGGAAGGCCTCGGGCCAGCCGAGCCAGCCGCCGCCGAAGCGGTAACTGAGCGTCTCGAACAGGGCGTGGAGGCGCAGGGCCTCGCCCTCGCGCGCGCGGAAGGCGTCGAAGTCCGCACTCTCCGCGGCGGCGTCGAAGGCGGCGCGCAGGGCCGCAAGCTTCGCCTTGGCCACGGCGACGTAGTCCACCTCGTCGCCGTCGGGCAAGCCCTCGGGGCGTGGGCAACCCAGAAGGTCGGGAGCGATGTAGAGGGGATTCAGGAAGCGCCGGTTCGAGGGCGAGAAGGGCGAGGTGTGGCGCGGCTCGGCGGTGAAGAGCGCGTGCACCGGGTTGATGCCGAGGAAGTCGGCCCCCGCCGCGCCGCAGGTGCGCGCGAGCACGGCGAGGTCCGCGAAGTCGCCGATGCCCCAGTTCCGCGCCGAGCGCAGCTCGTAGAGCTGGCCGAACACGCCCCAGCCGGGCGCGTCGCGCAAGGACTGCGGCAGGAAGCAGCGCCCGTCCTCGGGCACCCGCATCTCGGTGGCGGCGGGCGGACCCTCGGGGGTGCCCACTGGGTCCACGCCGAGGTCGCGCAAGAGTAGGCGGAGCGTGGCGTCGGGCACGGGCCGGCCCTCGTAGGCGAGGGTCAGGCCGTGATGTCGGGCGAGGTCGTGAAGGCTCATGCGTCCACCGCGAAGAGGGTCGAGTTCGGGGCACCCATCGTGGGCCCGGTGAGGTGGATCGTCTCGCCCGACACCGGCGGCATCGCCACGGGGTGGTGGGCGAAGTTGGCGCGGACCTGCAGGAGGCCCCCGCCGAGGCGCCAGTCCACGGCGATGGCCTCGCGGTCGGTGTGGAGCCGCCGGCCGGCATGGGGCCGGGTGCCGGGCAGCAGCGGCGCGATGCGCTCCAGCCGCAGGGCGATCAGCTCTCGCGTGCGGGCCAGCGCGTCTTGGTGATCGCCCTGCTCGGCGCGCGCCCAGTTCAGCTTCGAGGCCTCGAAGGAGGAGCGCTCGATCGGGTCGGGCACGGCGCCCTCGAAGCCCACGAACGAGGCGAACTCCCGGCGGCGGCCCTCGGTCACGGCCCGGGCCAGGTCGCCCTCGAAGTCCGCGAAGAACAGGAACGGCTCGGTCGCGCCCCACTCCTCGCCCATGAACAGGAGCGGGATGCCGGGCGAGAGCAGCAGCAGCGCCTGCAGCGCATCGAGCCGCGCGGCGGGGGCGAGCTTCGTCAGCCGCTCGCCGATGGCGCGGTTGCCCACCTGGTCGTGGTTCTGGAGGAAGTTCACAAAGGCCTCGGGCGGCAGGTGCCCCGAGGGCTTGCCGCGCGCCTCGCCGCCCGGCCCGGTCTCGCCCTGGTAGGCGAAGCCCTCGGCCACGGCGCGGGCGAGGTGGCCCACGGGGTCGTCCGCGAAGTCGCCGTAGTATCCTTCGGTCTCGTCGGTGGCGACCACGTGGGCGGCGTTGTGCCAGTCGTCGTTCCACTCGCCGTCCATGAGCGGCGTGGCACCGTCCTCGCCCCGCTCGTGAAGGTAGGTGACGTTGCGGTTGTCCTCGGTCATCAGCCAGGCGTCGGGGACGCGCTGGCGAATCTCGCGTGCCATCTCGGTCAGCACGTCCGGGTCCGAGGGGTCGACCACGTGGTCGATGGCGTCCATGCGCAGGCCGTCGATGCGGAAGTGCTCGAGCCAGTAGAGCGCGTTCTCGATCGCGAAGCGGCGCACGGGGGCGCGGGTGTAGTCGATGGCGGCGCCCCAGGGGGTGTGCCGCGCCTCGTCGTAGAAGCCGGGGGCGTAGGCGCCGATGTAGTTCCCGTCGGGGCCGAAGTGGTTGTAGACCACGTCCATCATGACCTTCAGCCCGCGCCCGTGTGCCTCGTCCACCAGATGGGCGAGGTCCTGGGGCGTGCCGTAGGCCTCGTGGGGGCAGTAGAGCAGCACGCCGTCGTAGCCCCAGCCGTGGCGGCCGCCGAACTGGGCCACGGGCAGGATGTCGATCGCCGTCACGCCGAGGTCGACGAGGTGGTCGAGCTTGGCCACCGCGGCGCGGAACGTGCCCTCGGGCGTGAAGGTGCCCACGTGCATCTCGTAGATCACCGCCTCGTGCCAGGGGCGCTCGGGGTGGGGGTGGCGGAAGCGGTGCTCGGCCTCGGCCACGACCGAGGCGCCGTGCACGTCGCCCGCCTGCCGCCGCGAGGCGGGGTCGGGCACGGCGGTGCCGTCTGGCAGCACGAACAGGTATTCCGTGCCCGCGGGCGCGTCGAGCGTGGCCGAGAACCAGCTCTCGCCCTCGGCCTGCATGGCGTGGTCGGTGCCCGCCACGCGGACCTGCAGGGACGCGACGCCCGGCGCCCAGAGGCGGAACCGGGTGCCGCGGTCGGTGGGGACGGCGCCCCAGGAGGGCAGCGTGCTCATTCGGCGGCCTCGAACAGGATCAGCGACCGGGACTCGAGCGGCACCTCGCCCTCCACCGGCTCGCCCTTCGGGTCGGGCGTGGCGAGGTCGGCGGCGGTGTCCACCAGACGGTGCCAGCGGCCCTCGGGCAGGTGCAGCTCGCGCGGCTCGGGCCCGGCGTTCATGGCGAGGTAGAGCGTGCGGTCGGCCTTGCCGTGGAACGAGATGGCCACGGCGCGGCGCTCGGGATCCTGCCAGATGTCGGGATTCATGTCGTCGCCCTGGATGCGGTGCCAGTGCACGTAGCGACCCTCGGGGTTGCCGTTGCTGTCGTGGAGGAACCGCTCGTAGGTCAGCATCGGGCGCGACTGGCGCACGGCGATCAGGCCGGCGGTGAAGTCGACCATGGGGTCGTCCACGCCGTCCCAGTCGAACCAGTTCATCTCGCCGGGCTGGCAGTAGGCGTTGTTGTTGCCGTGCTGGGTGCGGCCGTACTCGTCGCCCATCAGCATCATCGGCGTGCCTTGGCTCAGCATCAGCGTGGCCATGAGGTTGCGCCGCTGGCGGTCGCGCAGGGCGTTGATGCCCTCGTCGTCGGTGGCGCCCTCGTGGCCGTGGTTCCACGACAGGTTGTGCGAGTGCCCGTCGCGGTTGCCCTCGCCGTTGGCGTCGTTGTGCTTGTCGTTGTAGCTGACCGTGTCCATCAGCGTGAAGCCGTCGTGGGCGGTCACGAAGTTCACGCTCGCCTGGGGGCGGCGGCCGTCGTGCTCGAAGGTCGAGGCCGAGCCGAGCAGCTTGTCGGCCAGCGCGGGCGCCTGGCCCGCGTCGCCCTTCCAGAAGGCGCGCACGGTGTCGCGGTACTGGTCGTTCCACTCCGACCAGCCGGGGGGGAAGTTGCCCACCTGGTAGCCGTCGTTGCCGGTGTCCCAAGGCTCGGCGATCATCTTGGCCTGCGAGAGCACCGGGTCCTGCAGCACCGCGTCGAGGAAGGCGTGGTGCGGGTCGAAGTGGTCGCGGCGGCGGCCCAGCGTGGAGGCGAGGTCGAAGCGGAAGCCGTCGACGTGGCAGTCCTCGACCCAGTAGCGCAGGGAATCGAGCACCATCTGGTTCACGCGCCGGTTCGACAGGTTCAGCGTGTTCCCGGTGCCCGTGGTGTCGTAGTAGTAGCGCGGATCGTCGCCGAGCATGTAGTAGCTGGCGTTGTCGATGCCGCGGAAGCTGAGCGTCGGGCCCATCTGGTTGCCCTCGGCGGTGTGGTTGTAGACCACGTCGAGGATCACCTCGATGCCGGCGTCATGCAGGCGCCGGACCATCACGCGGAACTCGTCGAGCGCGCCGGGCTGCATCAGGTAGCGGGTGGCGGGCGCGAAGAAGCCCATGGTGTTGTAGCCCCACCAGTTCACCAGCCCCCGGTCCAGCAGGTGCCGGTCGTCCGGGAAGTCGTGGATCGGCAGGAGCTCGATGGCGGTGATGCCGAGGCGCTTTAGGTGGGCGATGGTGCCGGGCTGGGCGAGGCCCTCGAAGGTGCCGCGCAGGGGCTCGTCGACGTGGGGCGCGGACATGGTCATGCCGCCCACGTGGGCCTCGTAGATCACGGTTTTCGACCAGTCGGTGCGGGGCCGCCGGTCGGCGCCCCAGGACGAGGCGTCGGGCGTGACCACGCACTTGGGCATGGAGCGCGCGCTGTCGCGGCGGTCGAAGCTCAGATCCTCGCGGGGCGAGCCGACCTTGTAGCCGAACAGGCTGTCGTGCCAACGCACCTCGCCCGAGTGGGCGCGGGCGTGGGGGTCGAGCAGCAGCTTGTTGGCGTTGAAGCGATGGCCCGCCTCGGGGGCGTAGGGCCCGTGGACCCGGTAGCCGTAGAGCTGGCCGGGCCGCACGTCGGGCAGGTACCCGTGCCAGACCTGGTTGGTGTACTCGGGCAGCGCGATGCGCGCCGTCTCGCGGCGGCCGTCGCGGTTGAACAGGCACAGTTCGACCTTCTCGGCGTGGGCCGAGAACAGGGCGAAATTGGTGCCGGCCCCGTCCCAGGTCGCGCCGAGACGCGCCCCCGAGCCGGGTTCGATGCGGTGTGCGGAAGACATGGGGGAGGGCCTCAGTCGGAGTCGTCGGTTGCGGGCGTCAGGATCAGGGTCGCCAGCGGCGGCAGGGTGAGCGAGGCCGACACGGGCTGTCCGTGCCATTCCGCGCCGTCGGCCGTCACAAACCCGCCGTTGCCCGATCCGGTTCCACCGTAAGTTGTGGCATCCGAATTCAGCGCCTCGCGCCACCGGCCGGCGGAGGGCAGGCCGACGCGGAAGTCCTCGCGCAGCACGGGCGCCATGTTGCAGATCACCGCCACGGGCGGCGTGCCTTCGTGGCCGAGGCGCAGGAAGCTGAACACGTTGTTGTCGGCGTCGCCGCCGTCGATCCAGCGGAAGCCCTCGGGGTCGCAGTCGCGGGCATGGAGCGCGGTCTCGCCGCGATAGACCGCGTTCAGGTCGCGCACGAGGCGCTGGATGCCCGCGTGGCGCGGGTCGTCCAGCAGGTGCCAGTCGAGCGAGGCGTCGAAGTTCCACTCCCGCTCCTGGGCGAACTCCGAGCCCATGAAGAGCAGCTTCTTGCCCGGGTGCGTCCACATCCAGCCGAGATAGGCGCGCAGGTTCGCGAAGCGCTGCCAGTCGTCGCCCGGCATCCGGCCCAGGAGCGAGCCCTTGCCGTGCACCACCTCGTCGTGGCTGATCGGCAGGACGAAGTTCTCGGTGAAGGCGTAGTGGAGGCCGAAGGTCATCTTGTCGTGGTGCCAGCGGCGGTTGACCGGGTCCTCGCCGATGTACTGGAGCGTGTCGTGCATCCAGCCCATGTTCCACTTGAAGTCGAAGCCGAGGCCCCCCTCGTCGGCGGGGCGCGACACGCCCGGGAAGGCGGTGGATTCCTCGGCGATGGTGTGGCCGCCCGTGCGCGCGCCCACCTGGCGGTTCACGTCCCGCAGGAAGTCGATGGCGTCGAGGTTCTCGCGCCCGCCGTAGCGGTTCGGGATCCACTCGCCGTCGTTGCGGCTGTAGTCGAGGTAGAGCATCGAGGCGACCGCATCGACGCGCAGGGCGTCGACGTGCAGCTCGTCCAGCCAGTAGAGCGCCGAGGCGCGCAGGAAGTTCGCGACCTCGTTGCGCCCGAAGTTGTAGATCAGGGTGTTCCAGTCCTTGTGGAAGCCCAGGCGCGGGTCCTCGTGCTCGTAGAGCGCGGTGCCGTCGAAGCGCGCCAGCCCGTGCTCGTCCGAGGGGAAGTGCGCGGGCACCCAGTCCATGATGACGCCGACGCCGGCGCCGTGGAGGTGGTCCACCATGGCGGCGAAGTCCTCGGGCTCGCCGAAGCGCACCGTGGGCGCGAAGAGGCCGATGGGCTGGTAGCCCCAGGACGGCGTGTAGGGGTGCTCCGAGAGGGGCAGGAACTCCACGTGGGTGAAGCCCATGTCCGCCACGTACTCGGCCAGGAGCGGGCCGACCTCGCGGTAGCTCAGCAGGCGGTCCCCGTCGCCGCGGCGCCAGGAGCCCAGGTGCACCTCGTAGATCGAGACCGGCTTGCCGCGGAGGTCCTCGCGTCCCTTGGCGCGCCAGTCCCCGTCCTGCCACGCATGGGCGAGGGGGGCGGCCACGACCGAGCCGGTCGAGGGCGCGTGCTCCATGCGGAAGGCCATCGGGTCGGCCTTCAGCGGCAGCACGTCGCCGTGCACGCCGACGATCTCGTACTTGTAGACGTCGCCGGGGGCCACGGCGGGCACGAACAGCTCCCACAGGCCGGCGCCGAGACGGCGGCGCAGGGGGTGGCGGCGGCCGTCCCAGGCGTTGAAGTGGCCGACCACGCTGACGCGGCGGGCGTTGGGCGCCCAGACCGCGAAGGCGGTGCCCTGGGTGCCCTCGTGGGTCATGGGGTGGGCGCCGAGGCGCTTCCACAGCTCCTCGTGGCGGCCTTCGGCCACGAGGTACTCGTCGGTCTCGCCCAGGACGGGGCCGAAGCGGTAGGGATCGTCGCGCTCCCACTCGTGCTCGCCCGCGCGGCACCGCAGGCGGTAGGCGAAGCGGTCCTTCGCCTCGGGAAAGGCCAGGTGGAACACGCCCTCGGGATGCACGCGCTCCATGGCGCCGAGGGACTTGCCGTCGGCGCCCAGCACCACGACCTCGCCCGCGTCGGGGGCGAACACGGTGATGGCGTGACCCCGTTCGGCGGCGTGGAGGCCGAGCGTGGCGAACGGATCGCCCAGACGCCCGCGCACGATGGCCTCGAGGGTGCCCGCGTCGATCGGCGGCGCGGCGGGGGCGGCCGGCTTCGACGCGGCGGCCGCGTCGGGCTTCGCCGATGCCGCGGCGGCGGGGGCCTTGGGCTTCGCCTTCGCGCCCGTCGTCTTGGCAGGGGCCTTCGCGGCGCGCGGCTTCGGGGCGGCGCGCTTCTTGGGCGCGGGCGCCGCGGCGGCTTCGGCCTCGGGGGCCTTCGGATCGGCTGCCCTGGCGGAGGCCTTCGCTGCGCGCGGCTTGGCGGGGGCGCGGCGGGTCTTTGCGGGGGGTGTCTTCTTGTCGGTCATTGGTCGTCCAGTACTGACAGCATCCCGCGCAGCGGGACGTCGATCCAGGCGGGGCGGAAGCTGCGCTCGTACTCCACCTCGTAGGCGCACTTGCGCAGCAGGTGCAGGTCGAGCAGCGCGCGCTCGAAGTCGGGGTCGGTGGGGCGGATCGGGGCGTCGCCCACGGTGGCGCGCCACGCATCCAGGAAGGCGCCCGCCGTGGCGGAGCGCCACTCGGCCACCTGCTCCATGGCGCGCGCCTCGTCGGCGCCGCCCTCGATGCGGCGCGCGAGCGCGGTCCACAGCGCGTAGTCGAAGCTGCGGAGCATGCCCGCCACGTCGCGCAGGGCGGACGACTTGGCCTGCCGCTCCTCGAGCGAGCGCGAGGGCTCGCCCTCGAAGTCGATGATGGCCAGGTCGCCCTGCGCCACCAGCACCTGCCCGAGGTGGTAGTCGCCGTGGACGCGGCTCAGCGCGCCCGAGGGCTGCATGGCGCCCACGCGCTCGATCCGGTCGAGGATCTCGGCGCGGCGGCCCAGCACCGCCTCGGCGTGCTCGCGCGCCTCGGGTCCGAGGTCGGCGGAGGCGAGGCGGTCCAGCGTGGCCGCCACCTCGGCGTGGGTCTCGCGCACGAGGGCGTCGAGACCCCCGCGATCCAGCGGCTCGGTGCCGAAGGCTCCCGCGCCGGAGGCGAGCGCGAGGTGCATCTCGGCGGTGCGGACCCCGAGCAGGGTGCCGAGGTCGAGCGCGCCCACCATGAGCGGGCGCCCGTCGCCCTCGTGGCCCACCTCGCGGGCCTCCATCTCGCGGTCCAGCCCTTCGGTCACGAAGCTCCAGGCGTCGCCCTGGTTGGGCACGAACTCGGAGGCGGCGGCCAGCACGGTCTCGGTGCCGTCGCCCGCTTGCCAGACGATGGTGCCCAGGAGGCGCGGCGTGCCGGTGAACTGGGTCTCGTTGGTGAGGAACCGGCCCACCTCGATGTCGGGCTGCAGCCCGCCGCGCAGGCGGCGGTAGAGCTTGAGCACGAGCCGGTCCGAGAAGGCCACGGACGCGTTGGACTGCTCGGCGCCCAAGAGGCGCGGCTCGCCCGCCTCCTCATCGCCGGGCAGGTCGGTGCCCTCGAAGCGCAAGACGCCGCCCTCGCCCTCGATCACGGCGCCCTCGCGCATGGCGGCGAGCAGGGCGCGGGCCATCTCCTCGTCGGAGGCCCCGTCGCGCAGGGCGCCCACCTTGTTGGTGCGGCGCAGCTTGGCGAGCGTGGCGGGCAGCTTGGGCGAGAGCGACAGCGCCGCCTCGTCCCAGACCGCCGAGAGCGGCAGGAAGTAGCTCTGGGTCTCGCCGCCCGTCTCGACGTCGGCGATGGCGAGCGCGTGGCGCCCCTCGGCCAGCTCGCCCAGGGTCCGCAGGCGGACCGATCCGGCGCCGGCGTCCTTGCCGGCGAACCAGCGCTGGAGGCCGACGTACTGCGGCAGGCTCTGCTGCTCGAACTGGCGCGCCTCGCGGCCCGTGAGCGCGGTCGACAGGCGCCCGTCGCGGGTGGTGAGGGTCACGAAGTCGGGCAGCACCGGCGTGTGCGGCGTGTGCCACTCGGGAGCCTCCTCCTCGGAGGCGAGCAGGAACCAGTAGAACCCGTAGGCGGGCAGGGTCAGCATGTAAGGCAGGTCGCCCACGGGCGGGAAGGGCGACTGGCCCACCAGCTCCACGGGGACGCGGCCCCGGTAGCGGCTCAGGTCGATCTCCACGGCCTGGGGCGCGCGGGAGAGGTTGGCGACGCAGAGAACCGCCTCGTCGCCCTCGGCGCCGGGCTCCGCGTCGCGGCTCCGGCGCACGTAGGCCAGCACCTTGCGGTTCGCGGGGTAGAGCAGGTCGATCTCGCCGCGGCCGAACACGTCGTGCTTCTTGCGCACGGCGACCATGCGGCGGATCCAGTTGAGGAACGACGACGGCGAGGCGGCCTGCGCCTCGACGTTCACGGCCTGGTAGCCGAACACCGGGTCCTGGATCGCGGGCAGGTAGAGCCGCTGGGGGTCGGCGCGGCTGAAGCCGGCGTTGCGGTCGGCCGACCACTGCATCGGCGTGCGCACGCCGTCGCGGTCGCCGAGGTAGATGTTGTCTCCCATGCCGATCTCGTCGCCGTAGTACATGATCGGCGTGCCGGGCATGGACAGGAGCATCGAGTTCAGGAGCTCGATCTTGCGGCGGTCGTTGCGCATCAGGGGCGCGAGGCGCCGGCGGATGCCCATGTTGATGCGCGCCCGCTTGTCGGAGGCGTAGGTCTCCCACAGGTAGTCCCGCTCCCGGTCGGTCACCATCTCGAGCGTCAGCTCGTCGTGGTTGCGCAGGAAGATGCCCCACTGGCACTCGTCGGGAATCTCGGGGGTCTGGCGAATGATGTCGGTGATGGCGTGGCGGTCCTCCTGGGCCACGGCCATGTACATCCGCGGCATCAGGGGGAAGTGGAAGCCCATGTGGCACTCGTCGCCCTCGCCGAAGTAGGGGCGGGTGTCCTCGGGCCACTGGTTGGCCTCGGCCAAGAGCATGCGCCCCTCGTAGTGGGCGTCGAGGTCGCGGCGCATGGCCTTGAGGACCTCGTGGGTCTCGGGAAGGTTCTCGTTGTTGGTGCCGTCGCGCTCGACGAGGTAGGGGATCGCGTCGAGGCGCAGCCCGTCCACGCCTTTGTCGAGCCAGAAGTGCATGACGTCGAGCACCGCCTCCATCACGGCGGGGTTGTCGAAGTTCAGGTCGGGCTGGTGGTCGAAGAAGCGGTGCCAGTAGAACTGGCCGGCCACCGGGTCCCAGGTCCAGTTGCTGTCGTGGGTGTCGTTGAAGATCACCCGCGTGGTGTCCATCCACTTCGAGGGATCGTCGGACCAGACGTAGAAGTCGCGCTCGGGGCTGCCCTTGGGCGCGCGGCGGGCGCGCTGGAACCACTCGTGCTGGTCCGAGGTGTGGTTGATGACCAACTCGGTGATAACCTTGAGACCCCGGGCGTGCGCCTCGTCCACCAGGCGCTGGAAGTCGTCCATGTCGCCGTACTGGGGGTTCACCGCCTTGAACTCGGCGATGTCGTAGCCGTCGTCGCGCAGGGGCGAGGGGTAGAACGGCAGCAGCCACAGCGCCGTGGCGCCGAGGCTCTGGATGTGGTCGAGGCGGCCCATCAGGCCCTTGAAGTCCCCGATCCCGTCGCCGTTGGAATCCTGGTAGGCCTTCACGTGGCACTGGTAGATCACCGCGTCCTTGAACCAGTCCGGGCGGTCGAACTTGGCCTCCTGCGGGGCGATCTCGGGGACGGGTGCGTTCATCGGGTGCCACCTCCGGGGGGCGTGATCTTCCAGATCGCGTAGGGCCGCTCCTGCGGGTCGAGGCGCAGCACGTGGTCCTTGCCGTGCCACGTGAAGCGGTTGCCGTGGACCAGGTCCTCGACCTCGACGCTGGCGGCGTCGGGCAGGCCGAACTCCCACAGCGGCACCTCGAAGCCGAACTCCGCGCCCGCGTGGGGGTCGAGCAGCACGTGGAACAGCACGTAGCTGCCCGAGGCCGGGTCCATGCGCCCGTAGTAGAGCACGCGGTCGTCGTGCGCCGCAAAGAACTTGAGGTTGCGGAAGTCGCGCATCGCCGGCTGCTCGCGGCGCACGCGGTTGATCAGGGCGACGTCGTCCTTGATGTGCCCCTCGGCGTCGAAGTCGCGGGGGCGCAGCTCGTACTTCTCGCTGTCGAGGTACTCCTCCTTGCCCGGCATCGGCGCGGCCTCGCAGAACTCGAAGCCCGAGTAGAGGCCCCAGGCGCCCGAGAGCGAGGCGGCCAGGATCGCGCGGGTGCGGAAGCCGGGGCGCCCCGACGTGTGGAGGAACACCGGGTTGATGTCGGGCGTGTTGACGAAGAAGTTGACGCGCATGTAGTCGCGGCACTCCTCCTGGGTCAGCTCCGTGAGGTACTCGGTCAGCTCGTGCTTGGTGTTGCGCCAGGTGAAGTAGCTGTAGCTCTGGTTGTAGCCGATCTTGGCGAGCCGCTTCATCACCTTGGGCCGCGTGAAGGCCTCGGCCAGGAAGATCGCGCCGGGGTGATCGCGGCGGACCTCGGCGATGATCCACTCCCAGAACGGGAACGGCTTGGTGTGGGGGTTGTCCACGCGGAAGGCCAGCACGCCGTGCTCGGCCCAGAAGAGGAACATGTCGAGGACCGCGTGCCAGAACGGCAGGTTCGGCGCCCCGTCGTCGAGGTAGTAGCGGAAGTTGACGATGTCCTCGTAGCGCTTCGGCGGGTTCTCGGCGTACTTGATGGTCCCGTCGGGGCGCCACTCGAACCACTCGGGATGCTCGGCGATCCAGGGGTGGTCGGGCGAGGCGTTCAGCGCGATGTCGAGCGCGATCTCGAGGCCGGCATCGCGGGCCGCGTCCACGAGGTGGTCGAAGTCGTCTAGCGTGCCCAGCTCGGGATGCACCGCCATGTGGCCGCCCTCGGCGGAGCCGATGGCGTAGGGCGAGCCGACGTCGCCGGGCTCGGCCGTCAGGGTGTTGTTCTTTCCCTTGCGGTTCTTGGTGCCCACCGGGTGGATGGGCGGGAAGTAGAGCGTGTCGAAGCCCATCCCGGCGACGTACGGCAGGTGCGCCTCCACGTCGCGGAAGGTGCCGTGGGCGCCGTCCCGGCCCAGAGAGCGGGGGAACAGCTCGTACCAGGCGGCGAAGGCGGCGGCCTCGCGGTCGACCCAGACGGGCACGTCGCCGGACTTGGACAGGTTCGCGCGGGGGCCGATGCGGGCCATCAGCGTGGCGGTGTCGGGCGACAGGAGGACACCCGCGGCGTCCTCGCCCTTCGCAACAGAGCGCAGCGCCTTGAGCGCCTTCGCGTCGTCGCCCCGCGCCTTGGTCTCCGCCAGGATGGCGCGGGCCTCCTCGACCTCCACGGCCACGGACTGGCCGGCGGCGACCTTCTTGGCGGTGTCGCGGGCCCAGGTGGCGAAGACGTCGCGCCAGGCCTGGATGCGGAAGCGGGCGGGGCCGGGGCCGTCGAAGCGCACGGTGGCGCGCCAGCGGTCGTTCATGTCGTGCGCCATGGGCGTCTCGCCCGCGGGCGTCACCACGGAGGCGCCGAGCACCTCGTGGCCGTCGGCGAAGATGTCGGCGGCGACCGCGACGGGCCAGCCGGCGACCACCTTCGCGGCGAAGCGGCCCGCATCGACGCAGGGCTCGATCGCCTCGATGGCGAGACGGGTGGCGGCCAGGGCGCGGGGCGGATCGGGGCGTTCGGCGCTCATGCGCGGAAGGTTCGCAACTTGGGCGAGCAAAACATCGGATGTCCTCCCTCGACGTGATTCGTTAGCGCTCTCATTCGGCGCCTGTGAACTCGGACCCCAACGAAAGCACAAGCCGCAGGTTCCGCAAGATGGACCTGCGCCCGACGCAAGACGCCGGACCCGTGGGGGCCCGGCGCCGGATGCGGCGCGCCCCCGGGAGGGGCACGCGAGGGGGCGGGGATCAGGCCGCCACGTCGAAGCGGTCGAGGTCCATCACCTTGGTCCAGGCGGCCACGAAGTCGCGGGCGAACTTCCCGCCGTTGTCGTCCTGGGCGTAGAACTCGGCGATGGCCCGCAACTGCGAGTTGGCGCCGAACACGAGGTCGCAGCGGGTGCCCGACCAGCGGATCTCGCCGGTCTCGCGGTCGCGGGCATCGTAGACCTTGGCCCCTTCGGTGCGCGGCTTCCACTGGATGTTCATGTCCAGCAGGTTGCGGAACACGTCGTGGGTCAGGTGCCCCGGCGTCTCGGTGAGCACGCCGTTCTGCGAGCCGTCCGGCACGCAGCCCAAGGCGCGCAGGCCGCCCACCAGCACCGTCATCTCGGGCGCGGTGAGGGTCAGGAGCTGCGCGCGGTCCACCAGCAGCTCCTCGGGCGAGGCGGTGTAGTCCACCGACTGGTAGTTGCGGAACCCGTCGGCCTTGGGCTCGAGCGGCTCGAAGCTCTCGGCGTCGGTCTGCTCCTGCGTGGCGTCGCCGCGGCCGGGCGTGAACGGCACCTTCAGGTCGTGGCCCGCCTCGCGCGCCGCCTTCTCGACCGCGGCCGAGCCGGCCAGCACGATCAGGTCGGCGATCGACACGGTGCGCCCGCCCTTGGCATCCCACTCGCGCTTGATTCCCTCGTAGACGTCCAGCACCTTCGCCAGCTCGGCGGGGCGGTTGATCTCCCAGGAGCGCTGGGGCTCTAGGCGGATGCGCGCCCCATTGGCGCCGCCCCGGCGATCGGAGCCGCGGAACGTCGAGGCCGAGGCCCAGGCCACGCCGATCATGTCGCGCGCCGAGAGGCCGCTGCCGAGCAGCATCTCCTTGAGCGCCGGCACGTCCTCGGCGGTGATCGGGTTCGCGGGGACCGGAACCGGGTCCTGCCAGATCAGGTCCTCCGAAGGCACCTCCGGCCCGATGTACCGGACCTTCGGCCCCATGTCGCGGTGGGTCAGCTTGAACCACGCGCGTGAGAAGGCGTCGGCGAAAGCCGCCGGATCATGGCGGAACCGCTCCGAGATCTCGCGGTACTTCGGGTCGACCTTCATCGCCATGTCGGCCGTCGACATCATCGGCGGGTGCTTCTTGGAGGGATCATGAGCGTCGGGCACGATGGCGTGCATCGCCGGGTCCACGGGCCGCCACTGGTGCGCGCCGGCGGGGCTCTTGGTCAGCTCCCACTCGTTGTCGAGCAGCATCTCGAAGTAGCTGTTGTCCCACTTGGTCGGCGTGGGCGTCCAGGCGCCCTCCAGCCCGGAGGTGATGGTGTGCCCGCCGTGCCCGGTCTCCCAGGTGTTGGTCCAGCCGAAGCCCATGTCCTCGATCGGCGAGCCCTCGGGCTCGGGGCCGACCGAGGTGACGTCGCCCGCGCCGTGGCACTTGCCGAAGGTGTGGCCGCCGGCGGTCAGCGCCACGGTCTCCTCGTCGCCCATGGCCATGCGCGCGAAGGTGTCGCGGATGTCGTAGGCCGAGGCGGCGGGGTCGGGGTTCCCGTTGGGGCCTTCGGGGTTCACGTAGATCAGGCCCATCTGCACGGCCGCGAGCGGGTTCTCCAGGAACCGGCCCTTGCCGTCCTCGCCCGCGTCGTAGCGCTCGTCCTTCGTGCCGAGCCACTCGTCCTCGGAGCCCCAGTAGATGTCCTCCTCAGGGGCGAACACGTCCTCGCGCCCGCCGCCGAAGCCGAAGGTCTTCAGGCCCATGGACTCCAGCGCCACGTTGCCGGTCAGGATGAACAGGTCGGCCCAGGAGATGGCGTCGCCGTACTTCTGCTTGATCGGCCAGAGCAGGCGCCGCGCCTTGTCGAGGTTGCCGTTGTCGGGCCACGAGTTGAGCGGCGCGAAGCGCTGGGCTCCGCTCGTCGAGCCGCCGCGCCCGTCGGCGGTGCGGTAGGTGCCCGCCGAGTGCCAGGCCATGCGCACGAAGAAGGGCCCGTAGTGGCCGTAGTCCGCCGGCCACCAGGACTGGCTGTCGGTCATCAGCGCGTGGAGGTCGGCCTTGATCGCGTCGTAGTCGAGGCCGCGGAACTTCGCGCGGTAGTCGAAGTCCGGGTCCATCGGCGCCGTCTGGGGCAGGTGCTGGTGCAGGATGTCCAGCTTCAGCTGGTTCGGCCACCAGTCGCGGTTGCCGCGCACGCGGTTGGTCACGTGCAGCGTGGCGCCGTGGATCACCGGGCATTTGCCGGCGGGGGTATCGTTTCCGTCCATCATGGGGGCGGTCTCCCTGTCGAGAATGGGTCGGGCGGGCGAGCGTCCGCCGCTGAGGAGCAGGTAACACCTCCGGGCCATTGGTTTAAGTTGCATCTCGCTATCCGGGCCATAACTTGCGCCTATGAACAGCGTCACCCTGCGGCAACTGCGCTACTTCGAGGCCCTGCTCCGCCACCGCCACTTCGGGCGGGCCGCGGAGGCTGCCGCCGTGTCGCAGCCCGCGCTCTCGGTGCAGATCCGCGCGCTCGAGGAGGCCTTGGGCGGCCCACTGTTCGAGCGCGGCCCCCGCGAGGTGCGCCCCACGCCCTTCGGCACCCGCGTCGCCGCCGAGGTGCGCGGCGTGTTGCGCGGCGTGGAGGCGCTGGGCGCGTTGGCGCAGGCCGAGGCCGGGGGGCTCACTGGCCTGCGGATCGGCGTGATCCCCACCGTTGCGCCCTACCTGCTGCCCGCCTTGGTGCGGGGGCTGGAGCGGGCGCGCCCCGGCCTCGACCTGGAGATCCGCGAGACCGTGACGCCGCGGCTCCTGGAGGCGCTGGCCGACGGCGCGCTCGACACAGCGCTCGTGGCGCTGCCCGTCTCGGAGCCCGCGCTAGTGGAGCTGCCGCTGTTCCGCGAGCCCTTCGTGCTCGTGCGACCCGAGAGCGAGGCCACAAAGCCCGTGCCCGACGCCCGCGCGCTGGCCCGGATGCGGCTCCTGCTGCTGGAGGAGGGGCACTGCTTCCGCGACCAGGCGCTGGAGTTCTGCGGGCAGGGCGCGCGGATGCGCCACGGGCTCGACGGCTCGTCGCTGGCCACCCTAGTGCAGATGGTGGGCGCGGGCCTCGGCGTCACCCTGATCCCCGAGATGGCGGTGGCGGTGGAGACCCGCTCCGCCCCCGTGGCCGTCGCTCGCTTCGCGGACCCCGCGCCGGACCGCACCCTGGGGCTGGTGTGGCGCCGCTCCAGCCCGCTGGGCGCCGAGCTTCGCGCGCTCGCTCCGGTGCTGCGGGCCGCGGCGGGTGCGTCCGCACCGGCCGGCGGCGACGCCTTGCGGCGGAGCGGACCTGTCGGGTAAGGCTCCGCCGGGGCCGCGCGAGGGCTCTCGGTCGGGGGATCGCCGCGATGAACGTCGAGAAGCGCCACAACGTCCGCCTCACGGGCCGGGACGATCCGTCCGCGCCCGCGATCGTCTTCGCCCACGGCTTCGGTTGCGACCAGGCCATGTGGCGCTACGTGACGCCGCGCTTCGAGGACCGGTTCCGCGTCGTGACCTTCGACCACGTAGGCCACGGCGGCTCCGACCACTCGGCCTTCGACCCCGAACGCTACGGCTCGCTCGACGGCTACGCCGCCGACGTGGCCGAGCTCTTGGAGGCCATGGACCTGCGGGACGCGGTGTTCGTGGGCCACTCGGTCTCGTCGATGATCGGCGTGCTGGCTGCGCGCCGGGCGCCGGGGCGCATCGGCAAGCTGGTCATGGTCGGCCCCTCGCCGCGCTACATCGACGACGCGGACTACCGCGGCGGCTTCTCGGAAGCCGAGATCGAGGAGCTGCTGGTCTCGCTCGACAGCAACCACATGGGCTGGTCGGCGGCGATGGCCCCCGTGATCATGGCCAACCCGGACCGCCCCGAGCTGGGCGAGGAGCTGCGCAACAGCTTCTGCCGCACCGATCCCGAGATCGCCAAGAGCTTCGCGCGCGTCACCTTCACCTCCGACAACCGCGCCGACCTCGCGGACGTCTCCGTGCCGACGCTGATCCTGCAGTGCTCCGACGACGCCATCGCGGGCGAGGCGGTGGGCCGCTACGTCCACGAGGCGATCCCCGGCAGCCGCTTCGTGAAGCTGCGGGCCACGGGCCACTGCCCGAACCTCTCCGCTCCCGCCGAGACCGCGGACGCCATCGCCGCCTTCGCCTGATGGACCGCACGGTCGATCCGGCGCTGTTCTTCGACGAGGCGCCGTGCGGCTTCCTCCTGCTCGACGCGGACTGGCGCGTGGTGCGCGCCAACGCGCGGCTGCTGGGCTGGATCGGCCGCGCCGAGGACGCGGTGGCGGGCCTCCACGTGCGCGACCTCCTGGACGTGGGCGGGCGCATCTTCTTCGAGACCCACTTCGCGCCCATGGTCCGCATCCAGGGCGGCTTCGACGAGGTGGCGCTGAACTTCCGCCGGGAGGGCGGCGGTGTGATGCCCGCGCTGGTGAACGCCGCCGAGCGGCGCGGCGCGGACGGCGCGGTCGAGGCGGTCGCGATGACCGTGCTGAACGCCAGCGACCGGCGCCTCTACGAGACCGAGCTGCTGGCCGCGCGCGACCGCCTGCGCGCGCTCAACGAGGAGCTGGAGGCGCGCGTGGCGGCCGAGGTCGAGCGCCGCCTCGCCGCCGAGGAGGAGCTGCGCCACGTGCAGCGCGTGGAGACCATCGGCGCGCTGGCGGGCGGCATCGCCCACGACTTCAACAACGTGCTGCAGACCATTGCCCGCGACCCCGGCGCCGGCCCGCAGGTGCACGAGGGCGTGGAGCGCGGCGCCGCGCTGGTGCGCCGCCTCATGGGGCTGGCCCGCCGCGACGGCGAGGCCCCGCGCACCTTCGACGCCGCGCGCGCCGTGGCGGGCCTGCGCGCCATGGCGGAGCACGCCCTCGGCGGCGGCGAGGCGGCGATCGCGCTGGAGATCGAGGTCGGCGACGCGCCGCTGCCCGTCACCGCCGACCTGCGCGAGCTGGAGAATGCGGTGCTGAACCTTGCCGTGAATGCCCGCGACGCCATGGAGGGGACGCCCGGCACCTTGCGCATCGAAGCGCGCGCCGCCGCGCCCGCCGACCGGCCCGAGGGGCTGGAGGGCGCGTTCGCCGCTGTGGCCGTCGAGGACACCGGCCCGGGCATGGACGCCGAGACCCTCGCGCGGGCTTTCGGGGCCTTCTTCACCACGAAGCCCGAGGGACGCGGCACGGGGCTGGGCCTCGCCATGGTGGACCGCTTCGCGCGCCGCGCCGGGGGGCGGGCCGTGATCCGCTCCGCGCCGGGCCGGGGGACCACGGTGACGATCCTGCTGCCGCTCGCAGACCCCGCGCTGCTGGCGCCCGAGCCGGCCGCGGCGCCCGCCCCTGCGCCCGCCGCGGCCGCCGCCCCGTCCGCGCCGCTGCGGGTGCTGCTGATCGAGGACGACGCGATCATCCGCATGGGCATGGTCGACGACCTGGAGATGCACGGCCACGAAGTGACCGAGGCCGCCACCGGCGCCGCCGGGATCGAGGCCGCCGGCGCGGGCGGGTTCGACGTGGTGGTGGCCGACCTCGGGCTGCCCGACATCGGCGGCCCCGCGCTGGTGGCGCGGATGCGCGCGCTGCTGCCCGGCGCCGGCATCGTCGCGGCCACGGGCGCGGTGGTGCTTCCCTCTGAGGTCCGGGACCACGTCACGCACCTGCCCAAGCCCTTCGACCCCGACACCCTGTGCCGCGCGGTGGCGGAGGCCGCGCCGCGGGGCTGAGCCTCTGGGCGCCGCGCCCGATCCGTGGGAAGCCTCGCCGCGAAGGAGGCCCCCATGACCGACCACACCACCCACGCCGCCGAGGACGACCCCCGCAACGAGACCGTGCTGGTCTGGGTGGACGGCGCGCTCGTGCCCCGCGCCGAAGCCAAGGTCTCGGTGTTCGACAGCGGCTTCATGCTCGGCGACGGCATGTGGGAGGGCATGCGCCTCCACCGCGGCCGCTGGGGCTTCCTGGAGGAACACATGGACCGGCTGTTCAGCAGCTGCCGGGCCGTCTCCATCGACATCGGCATGACGCGGGACGAGGTGCTGGACGCGCTCCGCCGCACCGCCGAGGCCAACGGCATGACGGACGACGTCCATTGCCGCCTGATGGTGACGCGGGGCGTGAAGGTGCGGCCCTTCCAGCACCCCTCGCTGTCGCGCTCCGGGCCCACGGTGGTGATCATCATGGAGCACTCGAAGCCCGTCGATGCGCTCAAGACCCGCGGCATCCGCCTCGCCACGGTGCCCCAGGTGCGCGGCCTGCCCATGAGCCAGGACGCCAAGTACAACAGCCATTCCAAGCTCAACTGCGTGATCGCCTGCCTCCAGGCCGAGCAGGCCGGGGCCGACGAGGCACTGATGCTCGACCCCTTCGGCTTCGTGAACACCACGAATGCCTGCAACTTCTTCATCGTCCGCCGGGGCGAGGTTTGGACCTCCACGGGCGACTACTGCATGAACGGCGTGACCCGCCGGAAGGTGATCGAGATCTGCCGGGCCGAGGGCATCCCGGTGTTCGAGCGCAACTACTCCCTCGTGGACGCCTATGCCGCCGACGAGGCGTTCCTGACGGGCACCTTCGGCGCACAGACGCCCGTGGCCTCGATCGACGGCAAGGCCATTGGGACGGAAGGAGGCCGCGGCCCGGTCATGCGGCGCATCGCCGAAGTGTACCGCGCGTGGATCGAGGAGGACGCGCGGACGGGGGCGAAGTAGGCGCGACGCGCCCCCGGCGCGAGGCCGGGGCGTACCCTAGCCGCCTTGCACCGCGTCCATGATGTAGCGCGCCGTCATCAGGTCGAGATGCGCGCCGCCGCCGTTCTTGGCGACCGTGATGTCCCCGGGCGCGCGCCGGAACCGGTCCAGCTCGTAGAAGTCCGCCACCACGTCCTCGCGCCGGATCGTGCCCGCGGCGAGCGGAATCTTCAGCTCCCCGATGTGGTCGAGCGTGGTCTCGCGGCTGTCCACGAACAGCTTGGCGCGTCCCAGGGCATCGTCGTCGGCCTCGCGCATGTCGGGGCGGTAGGCGCCGATGAGGTCCACGTGGGTGCCGGGGCGCAGCCACGCGCCGCGCAGCACCGGCTCGGTCGCCATCGTGGCGCAGCCCACGATGTCGGCCGCGCCCACGGCCTCGGCAAGGTCCGGGGCGGCCTCGATGCCGCGCGCCTCGGCGAAGGCGCGGGCGTTCTCGGGCCGGCGCGACCACACCGCGAAGCGGGCCTCGGGGAAGGCGGCGCCGTAGGCCTCGTGGAGCGAGGCGGCCACGGTGCCCGAGCCAACCAGCAGGATGCGTTCGCTGTCGGGCCGCGCGAGGCGGCGGGCGGCGAGCAGGCTGTCACCGGCGGTCTTCCACTTGGTGACGAGGTGGAAATCGAGCATCGCCGCGAGCGTGCCGTCCGCGTCCGAGAAGAGAGAGACCGCGCCGTTGATGTTGGGCACCTCGCGGTTGCCGGGGAAGATCGTCGCGGTCTTCACAAGGCTGCCCAGGCCGTCGATCCACGCCGCGCGGGAGAGCATCGTGTCCGGGTCGCGGTAGAGGAACGTATCGCCGATGGCGGCGCGGGGCAGGGCGTGCCCGGCGGCGAGCGCGTCCGTCAGCGCGATCCAGTCGAGGTGCCGCTCGGCGCCAGCGTCGATGAAGGGAACCATGAAACCTCCGTGGTGCGGGTTGCGGATGCGGGAGCGAGGGGCCAGCCCCTCGCGCTCCCCGAGATATTTGGGGCCAGAGGAAGGGGGCGGCCTCATCCTGCCCCAAGTACCTCGGGGGAGCCGCCAAGGGCGGCGGGGGCGGAGCCCCCTAGAGCGCCTCGTCCTCGGTCAGCAGGCCCTCGGCCACCAGTCGCTCCGCCCAGCCGTCCGGGCTCTCGAACAGGTGCGTGCGCCAACCACGGGCGGCGGCGGCCTCGACGTTGTCGGGGCGGTCGTCGGCAAACAGGAACGTCGCTCCGCTCGCGCCCGCGGCCCGCTCGGTCATCTCGAAGATCGCCGGGTCGGGCTTGATCACGCCCATGTGCCCCGAGACGTGGGCGTGGTCGAACTCGCCGAGGAAGTCGTAGTGCCGCTGCGCCACCGCGAAGCTGTCGATCCCGAAGTTGGTTAGCGCATGGACCGGCACGCCCTTCGCCCGCAGCGCGCGCAGGAGGCGCACCGAGCGGGGGATCGCGGGCGAGGCCAGCTCGATCCAGTGGTCGTGCCACAGCCGCACCTCGTCGCGCCAGGCGGGGTGCGCCTCGGCGGTGGCGTAGATGATGTCGCGGAAGCCCTCGCCGAGGTCCACGCGGTCGTTCATGCCATGGAGGTCCACCTCGGCGAACATCGCGCGGCGCCGCTCGGGGCCGATGCGGCGGTCGAACCACGCCTCGGGGTTCCACTCGATCAGCACGTTGCCGATGTCGAAGACGACGATGCTCGCCCCGCTCACGTCAGGTGCGCCGCATGGTGGTCGACGTGGGATTCGGCGAAGGTGGAGACGAAGAAGTAGCTGTGGTCGTAGCCGCGCCGCAGGTTCACGGCCGCCTCGGCGCGCGCCTCGGCGGCGGCGGCGGCGAAGGCGGGCAGCCCCAGCTTGTCGAAGTGCGGATCGTCGGTCCCGGCGTCCACGAGGCAGGGCGGCAGCTCGGCCCCGCCGCGCAGGAGCAGCGCGGCGTCGTGGTCCTCGGGGTCCAGCCCGTAGGCGCGCAGTTGCGGCGCCCCCCAGTCCGAGGTCGACGGGTTGCAGATCGGCGCGAAGGCCGAGACGGAGGCGAAGCGGCCCGGGTGCTTGAGCGCCAGCGTCAGCGCGCCGTGCCCGCCCATGGAGTGCCCGGTGATGCCCTGGCGCTCGGGGTCGAGGTCGAAGCTGGCGAACAGGAGCTTCGGCAGCTCCTCGGCCACATAGCGCTCCATGCGGAAGTTGCGGGCCCAGGGCAGGGCCTCGGCGTCCACGTAGAAGCCCGCGCCCTGGCCCATGTCGAAGGCCTCGTCGTCGGCCACCCCCTCGCCGCGGGGCGAGGTGTCGGGAAAGCACAGCGCGATCCCGGCCTCGGCGGCCCAGACCTGCAGCCCCGCCTTGGTCATGGCGTTCTCGTGGGTGCAGGTCAGGCCCGAGAGGTACCACAGCACCGGTGCGCCCGCGGGCTCGGGCGGCAGGAACAGCCCGAAGCGCATCGCGCCCCCCGTGGCCGCGGAGCGGTGGTCGAGCACGAGCTGTCGCCCCCCGTGGCACAGGGTGTCGGAGACGGTCTGCATCAGGTTCCCCCTTCCAGAAGGCCCACCACGAGCGACACGGTGGCGATCGACAGCGCGGTGGACACCAGGATCGCCGCCGAAACCCGCTGCGGCGCCACGCCGTAGTGCTGCGCCAGCATGAAGACGTTGCCCGCCACCGGCAAGGCGGCCGCCGCGATCATCACCTTCGCCGCGTAGGGGTCGGCCACCGGGAACAGCACCAGGGCCGAGAGCGCCACCGCGGCCGGATGGAGCACCAGCTTGCACAGCGTCAGCCACGACGCGACCGACAGCCGCTCCGCGGTCTTCGAGGCGAGCGAGGCGCCGATCGCGAAGAGCGCGCCCGGCGTGGCCGCGGCGCCGAGGATGGCGACGAACTCGGCCACCGGGTCCCACAGCTCGCGCCCCGTGGCGGACCAGGCGATGCCGGCGGCGATCGAGACCACCATGGGGTTTTTCACAAGGCCTCCGCCCACGGTGCGCAGCATCCCCCACCCCGCCTCGCCCCGCGAGCCGGTGATCAGGATCACGATCAGCGACGAGAACAGGATCAGGTCCACGGCGAGCAGCATCAGGAGCGGCCCCGCCGACTGCGGCCCGAGCAGCAGCGCCAGCATGGGGATGCCCATGAACCCGAGGTTGCCGATCACCGCGCACTGCGCCTCAACGGCCGATTCAGCGACCGACAGCCCGCGCACGAAGCCCACCGCCGTCGCCACGAGGTAGATGAAGCCCGTGCCCCACAGGTAGGCGGCGATGAAGCGGCCATCGAGGATGTCGGCCAGCGTCAGGTTCGCGGCGAACGAGAACAGCATCGCCGACAGCGCGAACCAGAACACGAACTTGGTGAGGTAGGCGGTGGCCTCCTCGGTGAAGAAGCGCGTGCGGCCCGCCGCATAGCCCAGCCCGATCAGGGCGAAGAAGGGCAGGGTCTTGAGGAAGATGGCGAGCACGCGCGAACCGCTAGCGGCGGGGCCGGGGGGTGTCCAGCGGCCCCGGGGGCGAAGGCGCCCTGCCGAGGGCGAAGGCGCCCGTGCCCGCGTCGAAGGCGCCCCCGCGCTACCCGGACCCGATCAGGACGCCCGCGGCCAACACCAGCCCGCCGCCCACCACCACCTGCAGCGTCGCGCGCCAGAACGGCGTGTCCATGTAGCGGTTCTGGATCCAGGCGATGGCCCACAGCTCCACGAACACCACCGCGATGGCGATCGCGGTCGCCACGGCGAAGTCCGGGATCAGGTAGGGCAGGGCATGGCCCAGGCCGCCCAGCGTGGTCATCACCCCCGACGCCAGGCCCCGCTTCCACGGCGCGCCGCGCCCCGAGATCGCGCCGTCGTCCGAGGCGGCCTCGGTGAAGCCCATGGAGATGCCAGCGCCGACGCTCGCGGCCAGCCCCACGAGGAACGTGGTCCACGTGTCCTGCGTGGCGAAGGCGACCGCGAAGATGGGGGCGAGCGTGGACACCGAACCGTCCATCAGTCCCGCCAGCCCCGGCTGCACCCAGGTCAGCACGAACTGGCGGTGCGCGGTGGCGTCCTCGGCCTCGCGCTCGCCCCCGAGGGCGGCCTCCAGCTCGCTCGCCCGCGCCTCGTGGCCCGCCTCGGCGGCGGCCAGGTCGCCGAGGAGGCGGCGCGTGGCGGCGTCCCCGGTCGCCTGGGCGGCGCGCAGGTAGAACCCGTGCGCCGCGCGCTCCATGGCCCGGGCCTCGCCGCGGGCCTGCTCCAGCGTCAGCGCGTCCTGCATCCAGACCGGGCGCCGGGCGTAGAAGCCCGAGACGTGCTCGCGCCGCACGAGCGGGATGGTCTCGCCGAAGCGCGCGACGTGGAGGTCGATCAGGCGGCGGCGGTGCTCGTCCTCCTCCTCGGCCATGGCGCGGAAGGTGGCGGCGGTGGCCGGGTAGTCGGCGCCGAGCCGCTCCGCGAAGCCGCGGTAGATGCGGGCGTCGTCCTCCTCGGCGGAGATGGCCAGCGCCAGCACCTCCCTCTCGGAGAGGTCGCGGAAGCGGCGGCGTCGGTCGAGTCCGGGGATCATGGCGCGAGCCTTATCCCCCGCGCGTGCGAGCGCAACCATGGTCCTCGGCGCGCCGAACGTCTTGTGCGGTGAACCGAACGGTTTATGTCAGCGCGGCCCGGGGAAGTCCGGGCGCGATGGGGAAGCCGCGATGAACGAGGCCGTGCCGGTCAAGAAGGGGCGCAAGTTCGCGCAGGTGCTGGAAGGCGCCCGCGTCGTGTTCCTGGCCGATGGCTACGAGGGCGCGAGCGTGGACGCCATCGCCAAGGCGGCCGGCGTCTCGAAGGCCACGCTTTACAGCTACTTCCCCGACAAGCGCCTTCTGTTCCTCGGCGTGGCCGAAGCCGAGTGCCTCGCGCAGGTCGAGGAGACCGGCGCGCTGCTCCTGCACGACGCCGACCCCGAGGAGGCCCTGCGCCGCGCCGGGCGCCGGATCGTGGACTTCGTGCTTTCGGACACGGCGCAGCGCATCTTCCGCATGTGCGTGGCCGAGGCCGACCGCTTCCCGGAGCTGGGGCGCGAGTTCTTCCGCACCGGCCCCGCGGTGTTCCGCGCCCGCATGGTGGACTACCTGCGCGAGGCCGTGGCCGCGGGGCGCCTGCGCATCGACGACGTGGCGCTGGCCGCCGACCAGTTCGTGGAGCTGTGCCACGCCACGCTGTTCCCCGAGATGGTGTTCGGCGTGCGCAGCGAGGCCACCGACGCCGAGCGCGCCCGCGTGGTCGACGGCGCGGTGGCCACCTTCCTCGCCCGCTACGGCGCGGGGCGCGCCTGACCCCTCACGCGGCGGGGCGCAGGCTGGCCGTCACGTAGTTCACCGACAGGTCGTCGGGCGACAGGCGCCACGACCAGCGGGCGAAGTTGAACACCATGCCCATGCGGTCCACCGGCTCCAGCCCCGCGTCGCGCAGGAGGCCGTAGAGCTCGTCGGGCGTGATGAACTTTCGCCAGTCGTGGGTGCCCTTCGGCAGCCAGCGCATCACCTGCTCGGCGCCCACGATGGCGAACACGTAGGACTTGGGGTTCCGGTTCAGCGTGGATGCGATCATCAGCCCGCCGGGGCGCAGGAGGTCGTGGCAGGCGCGCAGGTAGGCGGCCGGGTCGGCCACGTGCTCCACCACCTCCATGTTCAGCACCGCGTCGAAGGGCGCCTCGCCCGACACCACCAGCGCCTCCGCTGTGGTGTGGCGGTAGTCGATCTCCAGCCCCGACTGCGCGGCGTGGGCCTCGGCCACGGGGATGTTGCGCCCGGCCGCGTCCACCCCGACCACGGTGGCCCCGAGCCGCGCCATGGGCTCGCTCAGGAGGCCCCCGCCGCAGCCGATGTCGAGGATGCGCAGCCCCTCGAACGGGCGCGGGGCCGAGAGGTCGCGGTCGAACTCGCCGGCGATCTGCCCGGTGATGTAGTCCAGCCGGCAGGGGTTGAGCATGTGCAGCGGCTTGAACTTGCCCTCCGGGTCCCACCACTCGGCGGCCATGGCCTGAAACTTCTCGATCTCGCCGGGGTCGACGGTGCTCATGGGAAACTCTCCGGGTAATCGTTGCGCGCGAGGCGTGGTAGACGCGCCTCGGGGAGCTATATGGGGCGCAGATGGATCGAAGCCCAACTCCCCGCAGCGTTCCGGCGCTCTACCCGCCGCTCGACCCGTTCGATCAGCGCATGCTGGACGTGGGCGACGGCCACCGGGTCTACGTCGAGCAGTGCGGCAACCCCGAGGGCGTGCCCGTGGTGGTGCTCCACGGCGGGCCGGGCGGGGGATGCTCTCCCATGATGCGCCGCTTCTTCGACCCCGAGCGCTGGCGCATCGTGCTGTTCGACCAGCGCGGCTGCGGTCGCTCGCGCCCCCACGCCTCGATCCGCGACAACACCACCTGGCACCTCGTGGAGGACATGGAGTGCATCCGCCGCGCCCTGGGCGTCGACGCCTGGGCGCTGTTCGGCGGCTCCTGGGGCGCGACGCTGGCGCTGATCTACGCGATCGCCCATCCCGAGCGCGCCCTCCATCTCGCCCTGCGCGGCGTGTTCCTCATGGAGGAGCGCGAGCTGCAGTGGTTCTACGGCGGCGGCGCGGGACAGTTCTGGCCCGACCAGTGGCGCCGGTTCCGCGACATGGTGCCCGAGGCGGAGCGCGGCGACCTGATCGCCGCCTACCACGCCCGCCTGTTCGACACGGCGCCCCACGAGCAGATCGCCTTCGCGCGCGCATGGGCGTCCTGGGAGAACGCGCTCGCCTCCATGGCCAGCCAGGGCCACGGCGGCGAGGCTGGCGCGGAATACGCCCGCGCCTTCGCCCGGCTCGAGAACCACTACTTCATGCACCGCGGCTTCCTCGGCGAGGACGGCTGGATCCGTGCCCGGCTGGACCGCATCGCCGACGTGCCCGGCGTGATCGTGCAGGGGCGCTACGACATGATCTGCCCGCCGCTCTCGGCGCGGCTCTTGGCCGACGGCTGGCCGAACGCCTCGCTGCACATGATCCCCTTCGCGGGCCACGCCCTGAGCGAGAGCGGCATCGCCGAGCAGCTGGTGCGCGTCACCGACGCCGCCGGGCGCCGGCTCGCCCGCCACGGGGCGGGCGGCGGCGAGGCGGGCTGACAAGCCTCCAAGGCCGGTCTAGGACGGGCCGACGCGCACAACGGGGACGGGCACAGCATGGAGATCACGCGGACGGCGCTGCCGGGGGTGCTTCTCGTCGCGCCCCGGCGCTTCGGCGACCACCGGGGCTTCTTCGCCGAGACCTGGAACGCGCGCGCCTTCGCGGAGGCCGGCATCCGCGCCGACTTCGTACAGGACAACCACTCGCTGTCGGCCGAGGCGGGCACGCTGCGGGGCCTCCACTTCCAGGCGCCGCCCCACGGGCAGGGCAAGCTGGTGCGCTGCGGACGCGGGGCGCTGCTGGACGTAGCAGTCGACATCCGCGCGGGCTCGCCCACCTACGGGCAGGCCACCGCCCATGAGCTGACGGCCGAGAACGGCCACATGCTCTGGATTCCCGAGGGCTTCGCCCACGGCTTCGCCACCCGCGCGCCGGACACCGAGATCGTCTACAAGTGCACCGGCTTCTACGAGCCCGCGGCCGAGGGCGCCGTGCGCTGGGATTCGGCCGGGATCGACTGGGCACTGGACGGCGCGCCCGTGCTGTCGGCCAAGGACGCCGACGCCGCGCCGCTCGCCGCGCTCGACACCCCGTTCCGCTGGAAGGACGCCGCATGAAGCTGCTCGTGACCGGGGGGTTGGGCTTCATCGGCTCCGCCGTGGTGCGCCGTGCCATCGCCGAGGGACTGGAGGTCGTGAACCTCGACGCCATGACCTACGCTGCCTGCGAGGCCAACGTCGCCGAGGTCGCGGACGCGCCCGGCTACCGCTTCGAGCGTGCCGACATCCGCGATCCCGCCGCGCTCGCCCGCGTGTTCGCCGCGCACCGCCCCGACGCCGTGATGCACCTCGCCGCCGAGAGCCACGTGGACCGCTCCATCGACGGCCCGGCCGCCTTCGTGGAGACCAACGTCGCCGGCACGTTCAACCTCCTGGAGGCGGCCCGCGTCCACTGGGAAGGCGCGGACCGCCCCGAGGGCTTTCGCTTCCACCACGTCTCCACCGACGAGGTGTTCGGCTCCCTGGGGCCCGAGGGCATGTTCCGCGAGGACACGCCCTACGACCCCCGCTCGCCCTACTCGGCCACCAAGGCCGCCTCGGACCACCTCGTGCGCGCCTGGGCCGAGACCTACGGCCTGCCGGTGGTGCTGACCAACTGCTCCAACAACTACGGCCCCTTCCACTTCCCCGAGAAGCTGGTGCCCGTCGTGATCCTGAACGCCCTCCACGGCCGCCCGATCCCGATCTACGGGCGGGGCGAGAACGTGCGCGACTGGCTCTACGTCGAGGACCACGCCGACGCGCTGCTGGCCGTTCTGCGCCGGGGCGCCGTGGGTCGCACCTACGCCATCGGCGGCGAGAACGAGGCCCGCAACGTCGACCTCGTGCGCCTGATCTGCGGGCTGATGGACGAGATGCGCCCCGCCGGCGCCCCCCACGACCGCCTGATCGAGTTCGTCGCGGACCGCCCGGGCCACGACGCCCGCTACGCGATCGACCCCGCGCGCATCCGCGCGGAGCTGGGCTGGCGCCCCTCGGTGACGCTGGAGGAGGGACTGCGCCGCACCGTGCGCTGGTACCTCGACAACGAGGCGTGGTGGCGCCCGCTCCTGGCGCGCGACGGCGTGGGCCAGCGGCTGGGGAAGGCCTCGTGATCCTGGCGTTCGGACGCGGCGGGCAGGTGGGCACCGAGCTGGAGCGGCTCGGCGCCCGCGTCCTGGGGCGCCGCCGCGCCGACCTCTCGGACCCGGTGGCCGCGGGCGAGGCGATCCACGCCCTGCGCCCCGCCGTGGTCGTGAACGCCGCCGCCTGGACCGACGTGGACGGCGCCGAAGCGCGGGAGGCCGACGCCCGCGCCGTGAACGCCGTGGCGCCCGGCGTCATGGCCCGCGCCTGCCACGCCCTCGGCATCCCCTTCGTGCACATCTCCACCGACTACGTGTTCGACGGCTCCGGCGACCGCCCGTGGCGGCCCTCCGATCCCGTCGCGCCCCTCGGCGCCTACGGCCGCACGAAGGCGGAAGGAGAGGCGCTCGTGCGCGGGGCGGGCGGCACCCACGCGATCCTGCGCACCTCCTGGGTCGTCTCGCCCCAGGGGCGCAACTTCGCGCGCACCATGCTGCGCCTCGGCGCCGAGCGGCAGGCGCTGCGCGTGGTGGACGACCAGCACGGCGCGCCCACGCCCGCCCGGGCGTTGGCCGAGGCCGCCATAGCCGTCGGCGAGCGCCTCGCGCGCGATCCCGAGCTGTCGGGCACCTACCACCTCTCGGGCACCCCCGACACGACCTGGGCCGGGGTCGCGCGCGCGGTGATGGAGGCGGCGGGCCTCGCCTGCCGCATCGAGCCGATCCCCTCGGCCGAGTACCCCACTCCGGCGCCGCGTCCGCTCAACTCGCGCCTCGACTGCGCGTCGACCGAGGCCGCCTTCGGCATCGCGCGCCCCGACTGGCGCGCGCACCTTTCCAGCATCGTGGAGGCCGGCGCATGACCCGCCGCGGCATCGTCCTCGCCGGAGGCACCGGCTCGCGGCTCTGGCCGATCACGCTGGGGCTCTCGAAGCAGCTCCTGCCGATCTACGACAAGCCGATGATCTACTACCCCCTCTCGGTGCTGATGCTGGCGGGCATGCGCGAGATCGCCGTGATCACGACTCCCGAGGACCGCGCCCAGTTCGAGCGCACCCTCGGCGACGGCGCGCAGTGGGGCCTGCAACTGACGTTCATCGAGCAGCCCTCGCCCGACGGTCTGGCGCAGGCCTACCTGCTGGCCGAGCGGTTCCTCGACGGCGCCCCCTCGGCGATGGTGCTGGGCGACAACATCTTCTACGGCGCCAACCTCTCGCGGATGCTGGCCGGCATCCCCGCCGAGGGCGGGACGGTCTTCGGCTACCACGTGGCCGACCCCGAGCGGTACGGCGTGCTGGGCTTCGACGAGGGCGGGCGCGTCACCCAGATCGTCGAGAAGCCCGAGAACCCGCCCTCGTCCTACGCGGTCACGGGTCTCTACTTCCTCGACGGCACGGCGCCCGAGCGGGCCCGCCACGTGCGCCCCTCGGCGCGGGGCGAGCTGGAGATCACGACGCTGCTGGAGAGCTACCTCGCCGATGGAACCCTGCGGGTGGAGCGCATGGGCCGGGGCTTCGCCTGGCTCGACACCGGCACCCACGCCTCGCTGCTCGACGCGGGCAACTTCGTGCGCACCCTGGAGGCGCGTCAGGGCCTCCAGTCGGGCAGCCCCGACGAGATCGCCTTCCAGCGCGGCTGGATCGACGCGGCGGGGCTGCGCAAGCGGGCCGAGATGTTCGGCAAGACGGAGTACGGGCGCTACCTCGCCCGCCTCCTCTAGCGGGTCAGGCGGGGGCCACTGCCTCCAGCACGGCCGCGAGCGAGACCCAGCGCTCCGCGGTGGTCGTGCCCTGCGGCCGGGCGAAGACCAGGAGGTAGCCGTCGGCCCCGACCGCCTGCCCGCCGAGGTCGGCGTCGAGCCGGACCTGCCCGCCCGAGAGGTCCGCCGCGCCCGACCAGAGCTGCGCTCGAGACGTGTCGCCGTCCGAAGCCCAGCCCGCGCCCCACGGGCCCCACTGCAGGAACACTGCCAGGTCCAGCCCCGCGACCTCGGCGTGCTCCGAGCGCAGCGCCATGCGCAGGTGCCCCAGCTCGGTCCCGGCGCGCACCAGCGGCCCGGATTGCCGCCAGTCCAGCGCCGGCGTGGTGCCGGTGCCCGCCGCGGCGTCGAAGGCCGTGCCGCCCCAGCCGACCCAGCGGCCGGTCTCGCAGGCGACGCGGCCGCCGACCTCGCGGGGCGCCGCGATGCGCGCGCCCGAGGGAAAGCGCACCACGCCGGTGGCCGCGTCCACCGCCAGCCCCGTGGCCCAGGCGCTGCCGTCGGCGCTGACCTTCACCGCGAAGTCGTCCGAGCCGGCGGTGCCCATCTCGGCGCGGCCCGCGTAGCCCGTCTGGAACAGCAGCGAGGCGGTGTCGGCGGCGCCGGCCTTGTTCACCACGACCCGGTGTCCCGCCCCGGCATGGGTGAGCAGCACCGCGTCCGAGGACACGGCGAGGCGGTTCGCGTCATCGGGCGCGGCGGCGACGCCGAGGCGCGGCACCGTCTCGGGCACCTCGCCCGTGCCCTCCGGGCGCCAGCCGTCCGCATCGCGCACGAGCGTGCCGCCGGTGTCCCGCCGCCGCAGCGCCCAGCCCTCGCGCGGCTGGAGGAAGCTCCAGGCCCCGTCGGTGCGCCAGGCGATCTCGCCCGCGTGGCCCTCCCAGCCGCCGGTGGGGGCATCCCCGACCACCCACAGCGCGCCCTCGGCGGCGCCCGAGGGGGGCGCGTCGCGCGGCCCCTCGGGCACCGACCCCTGCACGAGCGCGTCGAGCAGGCGGATCGCCTCGTTGTGGGTGACGTGCTTCTGGGCCTGCGCGGGCTGGATGAAGGGCAGCGCGAGGTTCGCCGAGACTTGGGTCATGGGGGAGCGTCTCCGGGAATGGGAAAGTCCCGGAGGGTTCGCGCGAGCGGTTAACGAAGCGTTGCGCGCGGCCCGCGATCCATCCGCACGCCGCGCGGATCGCTCAGTTGAGGTTGGCCTGACGCGCCAGACCGAACACCCGGCCCACGAGGCCGAACACCGTCTCGACGCTGTTCACCGGGCTCTCGCTGACGTAGATCAGGTCGCCCGAGCGGATCGGGAAGTGGCGCGCCGAGAACAGGCCGTCCGCTTCCGTCAGGTCGAGCGTGAACACCACCCGCTGCTGGCGCGGTCCCCGCTGCCCCGATGCGAGCGCCGCCTCGGGGTACTCGCGCAGGATCAGCACGCCCTCGGGATCGGCGCGGTTGGCGTCCACGCCGCCCACGATCGCCACCGCGTCCAGCGCCGAGAGCGTCTCGCGGGTGAAGGGGTGGAGGTTCTCCTCGGCCGAGGCGCCGACCGAGAGGAAGTAGCGCTCGTCCTCCTCGACGATCACCTTGTCGCCCCCCAGCAGGCGGGTGTCGAGTTCGGGGTTCTCGTAGAGACGCTCCAGCGAGGTGCCGTAGCGCCGGCCCCCGCGCTGGAGCGTGACCTGCGGGTTCTCGAGGCGGGTCTCCGCGCCGCCGCCCGCCGCGATCAGCCCGAGCACGGTGTAGCGGTTGTCGGGCATGGGGTAGGCGCCGGGCGAGGAGACGCCGCCCACGAGGTCCACGGAGTTGGCGCGCCCCTCGACCAGAGCGAGCTGCGCCTGCGCCGTCGGGGCGACCCCGGCGAGGGCGTTCTGGATGCGCAGGCGGGCGCTCTCGGGCGAGGCGTCGGCGATGCGGATGTTGCCCACGTAGGGCAGGAACACCGAGCCCGCGGGCGAGACGCGCATCGCGGGCATCGCCATCTGCCGCTGGCCGGGCGAGAGCAGCAGCGAGTTGTCGGCGCTGTCCCAGATCACGATCTCCACCGTGTCGCCGGGGCGGATCACCCGCTCCGAGGAGCCCGCGCTGGCCGAGATCCAGCTGCGGCGCGGCTCGCCCGTGACGGGCCATTCGGCGATCGAGGGCAGCAGCGCGCGCGTCACCGGATAGACCGCGAAGCCGCGTTCCGCCTCGCGCTCGGAGCCCACCACCTCGCGCTCGATGCCCGCGCCGCGCGGAAGCGAGCAGGCCGCCAGCAGGAGTGCCAGCGCGGCGAGCAGGACGGTGCGCGGTCCGGTGTGCATGAAGGGAGCCTCGGGGTCGGTTTTCCCTGCCTTGTCGTGCAAGCTCGGGTGCGTTGCAAGAATGCCCGTTCCTTCAGCACGATGAGCGGGACGGGGTGGTGCAGAACGGCCCCATGGACGATATCGCTGCGATCCCGCGGCGGCCGGAGGGGCCCCGGACGGGGCGGCGACGGTCCACTGCCGGGCCGGGGAGGATGTGCCATGGAATGGGTGATGCGCGCGCTGCGCGGCATGGACCGCAGCCAGAAGGCCAACGTCCTGCTGGTCCTCGACATCCTGGCGACGCCCCTGGCGATGCTGGCGGCCGTCCAGATCCTGTCCCCGGGGCTGCGCGCCGACGTCTCGCTGCCGCTCTGGATCGGGCTCACCACGCTGATCTCCGTGGCGATCCACCGCACGTTCCGGCTGCCCCACGTGACGCTCACCGAGTTCAACGCCCGCGCGCAGGGCTGGCTCGTGGCCCATGCCGCAGGCGTCGGCGTCACCTCCATGGTGGTGGGGCCGGCCGCGGGGCTCGACGCCTCGCCGCTGTTCCACGCCCTCGTGGCGATGGTGAGCTTCTCGCTCGTGTCGCTGAACCGGGCGCTGCTGCTGCGGCTCGTCACCTCGCTCTACCTGCGCGACAAGCGCCGGCTCCACGTGCTGATCTACGGGGCGGGCACCACCGGGCGCCAGCTCGCCCACGCGCTGCAGTCGAACGGCACCATCGACGTGGTGGCCTTCGTGGACGACAACACCTCGCTGCAGCGCCACGCCGTGGCGGGCCTGCCCGTCTACGCCCCCTCGCACCTCGCCGAGCTGGTGCGGCGCTACGAGATCGGCCGCGTCTGCCTCGCCATGCCGTCGGTCTCGCCGCCGAAGCAGGCGCAGATCGCCCGCCGCCTCGTGGCCATGGGCACCGAGGTGCAGTCCGTGCCGTCCTTCTCGCAGCTGATCGGCGGCGAGCCGCTCGACCAGCGGCTCGAGCCGCTCGATCCCATGCGGTTCCTTCCGCGAGACGAGCTGGATCCCGCACTGATGAACGTGGCGGACACCTACGAGGGGCGCACCGCGATGGTCACCGGTGCGGGCGGCTCGATCGGCTCGGAGCTGTGCCGGCAGCTCCTCGCCGCGCGGCCCCGGCGGCTGGTGATGCTCGACGTGTCGGAATTCTCGCTCTACACGATCCACTCCGAGCTCGCGACGCTGGCCGACCGCGTCGGGGTGGAGCTGGTGCCGCTGCTCGGCTCCGTTGCCGACGAGGCCCTGATGCGCCGCATCCTGCGCGAGCAGGGCGTGGAACTGGTCCTCCACGCGGCCGCCTACAAGCACGTGCCCCTGGTCGAGGCCAACGTCGAGGCCGGCATCCGCAACAACGTGTTCGGCACCCGCACCATGGCCCGCGCCGCGGTCGCCGAGGGCGTGGAGCGCTTCATCCTCGTGTCCACCGACAAGGCCGTGCGCCCCCGCGGCGTGATGGGCGCCTCGAAGCGCCTCGCGGAGATGGTCGTACAGGACCTGGCCGCGCGCGCCGAGGGCACCGTCTTCGCGATGGTGCGCTTCGGCAACGTGCTCGGCTCGTCGGGCTCCGTGGTGCCGCTGTTCCAGGACCAGATCCGCCGCGGCGGTCCCGTCACCGTGACCCACCCGCAGGTGTGCCGCTACTTCATGACCATTCCCGAGGCCGCCCGCCTCGTGCTCACCGCCGGCGCCATGGCGCAGGGCGGCGAGGTGTTCGTGCTCGACATGGGCAAGCCGGTCACCATCGCCCAGCTCGCGCGGCAGGCCATCGAGGCCGCCGGCTACGCGGTGCGCGACCGCGGCAATCCCGACGGCGACATCGAGATCGTCTACACCGGCCTGCGCCCCGGCGAGAAGCTGTTCGAGGAGCTGAGCTACGACGGCAACCTCGCCGACACCGCCCACCCCAAGATCCGCTGCGCCCGCGAGACGCGCCTGCCCGAATTGGAGCTCGCCGCCTGCCTGCGCGAGATCGACCGGGCGCTGGAGGGGGGCGACGCGGAGGCCGTGCGCGCGCTCCTGGCGGACCGGATCGAGGGCTTCGCCGCGGCGGCCGTCCCCGCTCCCGAGGAGCCGGCGCGCCCCGCGGGCCACCGGATCGCTGCAGGCACGCCCCGGGGGGGCCTCGAATCCGGTCGGCCCGCGCGCTAGCTCTGCGCATTCAGCGCTCTGGGGTATGTGCGATGCGGATAGCGATGATCGGGACGGGGTATGTGGGTCTGGTGTCGGGGGTGTGTTTCTCGGACTTCGGGCACGAGGTGGTGTGCGTGGACACCTCCGAGGAGAAGATCGCGCGTCTGCGGGGCGGCGCGGTTCCGATCTTCGAGCCGGGTCTCGAGGCGCTCATGGCGCGCAACGTCGAGGCGGGGCGGCTGAGCTTCACCACCGACCTCGCCGCGGCCGTGGCGGGGGCCGAGGCGGTGTTCATCGCCGTGGGCACGCCCACGCGCCGGGGCGACGGCCACGCCGACCTGCGCTTCGTGGAGGCGGCCGCGCGCGCCGTGGCCGGGGCGCTCACGGGCTACGCGGTGGTGGTCACGAAGTCGACCGTGCCCGTGGGCACCAACCGCCGGGTGGCGGCGTGGATGCGCGAGGCGGCGCCGGGGGCGGCCTTCGACGTGGCCTCGAACCCCGAGTTCCTGCGCGAGGGCGCGGCGATCGACGACTTCATGCGCCCCGACCGCGTGGTGGTGGGCGTGGAGTCCGAGCGCGCCGCCGGGGTGATGCAGGCGATCTACCGGCCCCTCTACCTGCGCGACTTTCCGGTCATGGTCACCGACCTCGAGTCGGCCGAGATGATCAAGTACGCCGCGAACGCCTTCCTGGCCGCCAAGATCACCTTCGTGAACGAGATCGCGGCCCTGTGCGAGCGCGCCGGCGCCGACATCAAGCAGGTCAGCCGCGGCATCGGGCTCGACGGGCGCATCGGCAACAAGTTCCTCCACGCCGGCCCCGGCTACGGCGGCTCGTGCTTTCCCAAGGACACCTCGGCCCTGGCGCGGATCGGCCAGGAGCACGGCGTGCCGATGCGCATCACCGAGACCGTGATGGCCGTGAACGAGGCCACCAAGCACCGCATGGTCGAGAAGCTGCGCGACCTGCTCGACGGCTCGTTCAACGGCCGCGCGGTGGCGGTGCTGGGGGTGACGTTCAAGCCCAACACCGACGACATGCGCGACGCGCCCTCGCTCACGGTGGTGCCCGCGCTGGTGGGGGGGGGCGCCAGCGTGCGCGTGGTCGACCCCCAGGGCCGCCGCGAGGGCGAGGCGCTGCTGCCCGGCGCCACCTGGCACGAGGACCCCTACGAGGCCGCCGCGGAGGCCGACCTCGTGGTGATCCTCACCGAGTGGAACGAGTTCCGCGCCCTCGACCTCGCCCGCATCGCCCGCGCCATGCGAACCCCCCGCCTCGCCGACCTGCGAAACGTCTACAGCCCCCGCGACGCCGAAGCCGCAGGCTTCGAACGCGCCGCATTCGTCGGACGAAAGGGAATCGGGGAGGCATGACCCGCATCCTGCTCGTCCACCAGAACATGCCTGGCCAGTACCGGGAGATGATGGACGCCCTGCGGCGGACCGGCGAGCACGACATCGTCTTCCTCACCCAGCGCCGCGAGGCGGAGGCGCCCCAGGGCGTGCGCAAGGTGCTCTACCGGCCCCACCACCGGCCCGCCGAGGACGCCTACGGCCTCGCCCGGGTCTGGGCCGAGGCCGCCGGCGCGGGCTACGGCGCCGCGCTGACCTGCCAGGCCCTGCGGGATCTCGGCTGGCGTCCCGACGTGATCCTCGGCCACACCGGCTGGGGGGAGCTGCTGTTCCTCAAGCACGTCTGGCCGGACGTGCCGATCCTGGGCTTCTTCGAGTACTACTACCTGAACCACGGCGGCCCCGTGAACTTCGACCCCGAGGATCCCTCGGATGCCACCGCGCCCTATCTCCTGCAGGCCCGCAACGCGGTGCCCAACGCCAACATCCACGCCGTGGACCGTGGCACCTGCCCGACGCTGTGGCAGCGCGACACCTTCCCCGAGATGTTCCACCCCAGGCTCTACGTCGCCCACGACGGCATCCGCACCGACCGCCTGCGCCCCGACCCCGATGTGGCGCTGGAGCTGGGCCGCGCGGGCCGCGTCACGCGCCGCGACGAGATCTTCACCTACATGGCCCGCAACATGGAGCGCACCCGCGGCTTCCACGTGTTCATGCGCGCGCTGCCCGACATCCTCGCGGCCCGCCCCGAGGCCCGGGTGCTGATCGTCGGCGGCAACGAGGCGAGCTACGGGCGCGCCTCCTCCGCCGAGGGGGGCTTCCGCGCCGAGATGGAGGCCGAGGTGGGCAGCCGCGTCGACTGGAGCCGCGTCCACTTCCTCGGGCGGCTGCCCTACGGGGACTACCAGCGCGTCATCCAGATCTCGCGCTGCCACATCTACCTGACCATGCCCTTCGTACTGTCGTGGTCGCTGCTGGAATCCATGGCCATGGAGGCCACGGTCGTCGCCGCCGACGTGGCGCCCGTGCGCGAGGCCGTGCGCCACGGCGAGACCGGCCTCCTGGTGGATTTCTTCCGCCCCGACCTCGTGGCCCGGCAGGTGGTGGAGGTGCTGGAGAACCCGGGGCGCTTCGCCCATCTCGGACCCGCCGCCCGCCGCCACGTGGTCGAGCACTACGACTTCGAGACGGTCTGCCTGCCGCAGCACCTGGCCGAGATCAACGCGCTCCTGCCCGAGGACCGGCACGTCCGGGTGTGAGGCCTCAGAGCACGTCCCGCCACTCGGGGTGCCGCGCGAACTGCGCGCGGGCGAACGGACATAGCGGCACGATCCGGCGTCCTTCGGCGCGCGCGTCCTCGACCGCGCGCAGCACCAGCGCGGCGCCGGCCCCGCGTCCGCGCAGGGCGTCCGGCACCTCGGTGTGGTCGACGATGATCTGCGATGCGCCGAGGCGGGAGTAGGTCAGCTCCGCCGCCGCGCCGTCGATCCGCAGCACGTATCGCCCCTTGGTCTCGCCTTCCTCGCGCTCGATCTGCATCGCCGGCTCCCGTTGCGTCCGCGGTCCCCCGCGCCTATCCCCCTCCCATGCTCAACGCCATGCCGGACCCCTCCGAGACCGCCCGCGAGGTGCTCCGCACCGAGGCCGGGGCGCTGCTCGCCATGGCCGACGCGCTGCCCGAGGGCTTCGCCGCGGTGATCGACCTCCTGCAGACCCTGGATGGACGCACCATCGTGTCGGGCATCGGCAAGTCGGGCCACATCGCCCGCAAGATCGCCGCCACGCTCGCCTCCACCGGAACGCCCGCGCTCTTCGTCCATCCCGCCGAGGCCTCCCACGGCGATCTCGGCATGATCACCCGCCACGACGCGGTGATCCTGATCTCGAATTCCGGCGAGACCGCGGAGCTGCGCGACATCCTGGCCCACACCCGGCGTTTCAACGTGCCCACCGTGGCGATCAGCTCGAACCCCGCCTCGACGCTCGCCACCACCGCCGACCACGCGCTCGTGCTGCCGCGCTGGCCCGAGGCCTGCGGCATCGGCATGGTGCCCACCACCTCGACCACGCTGACGCTAGCCCTGGGCGACGCGATCGCGGTGGCGCTGCTGCGGCGGCGCAACTTCCGGGCCGAGGACTTCTCGGTGTTCCACCCCGGCGGCAAGCTCGGCGCGCAGATGGCCCGCGTGCGCGCGCTGATGCACGCCGCCGTGCCCGAGGTCTGCACCGACACGCCCATGTCCGAGGCGCTGATCGCCATGACCGCGGGCGGCTTCGGCATCGCCGCGGTGACGCAAGGCGGCCGCCTCGCGGGCGTCGTCACCGACGGCGACCTGCGCCGCAACATGGCCGGGTTGCTCGACCGCACCGCCGGCGAGGTCGCCACGCGCGATCCCGTCACCGTGCCCCCCGACATGCTGGCCGCCAAGGCGCTGGCGGTCATGAACGAGCGCAAGGTCTCGGCGCTGATCGTGGTCGAGGACGGGCGCCCGGCGGGTGTGCTCCACGTGCACGACCTGCTCCGCGCCGGCGTCGCCTGAGGAATCCGCATGAAGACCGCCATCGTGATCCCGGCCCGCTACGCCTCCACCCGCTACCCGGGCAAACCGCTGGCCGAGCTGCGGCAGGCGGACGGCTCGGTGAAGTCGCTGATCCGCATGACCCACGAGGCGGCGGTGGAGGTGCCGGGCATCGACGCCGTCCACGTCGCCACCGACGACGCGCGCATCGCGGCGCACTGCGAGGCGTTCGGCGCCTCGGTGTTGATGACGTCCGAGACGGCCCGCAACGGCACCGAGCGCTGCGCCGAGGCGCTGGACCGCATCGAAGCCGAGGTCGTCGTGAACCTGCAGGGCGACGCGCCGCTGACCCCGCCGTGGTTCGTCTCGGCCCTCGTGGAGGGGCTGGCGGACGGCGAGGCCGACATGGCCACCCCCGTCTTGCGCTGCGACGAGGCGACCTGGGCGATGTTCCGCGAGGACCGCGCGCAAGGTCGGGTGGGCGGCACCACGGCCGTGTTCGACCGGGGCGGCCGCGCCCTCTACTTCTCAAAGGAAGTGATTCCCTACGTCGATCCGGGCAAGGCCGTCGATCCCGTCCCCGTGTTCCACCACGTCGGCTGCTACGCCTACCGCCCTGCTGCCCTTGCCGCCTACGTGCGATGGCCCGAGGGCCCGCTGGAGCGGCTGGAGGGGCTGGAGCAGCTGCGCTTCCTCGAGAACGGCGCCCACGTGCGCTGCGTCGAGGTCTCGGCCCGGGGCCGGGTGTTCTGGGAGCTGAACAACCCTGCCGACGTTCCCCGCATCGAAGCCGTGCTGAAAGGCTGATCCCATGGACCCCATCGCATCGAAACCGGTCGACGTCGCCGGCATCCCCGTCGGGGGCTCGCACCCCTTCGCGCTGATCTCCGGGCCGTGCCAGCTCGAGAGCCGCGACCACGCGATGATGATGGCCGAAGCCATCGCCGCGGCCTGCGCCCCCACCGAGACGCGCTGGATCTTCAAGGCCAGCTACGACAAGGCGAACCGCTCCTCCCTGGGCACCTCGCGCGGCCTCGGCATGGAGGAGGGCCTGCGCATCCTCGGCGACGTGCGGGACGCCTTCGGCTGTCCCGTGCTGACGGACGTCCACGAGGCCTCGCACTGCGCGCCCGCCGCCGAGGTCTGCGACGTGCTCCAGATCCCCGCCTTCCTGTGCCGCCAGACCGATCTGCTTCTGGCGGCCGGCCGCACCGGTGCGGCGATCAACGTCAAGAAGGGCCAGTTCCTGGCGCCCTGGGACATGGGCAACGTCGCCGCCAAGATCGCCTCGACCGGCAACGAGCGCATCCTGCTCTGCGACCGGGGCACGTCGTTCGGCTACAACACCCTCGTGTCCGACTTCCGCGGCCTGCCCACGATGGAGCGCACCGGCTACCCGGTGGTGTTCGACGCGACCCATTCGGTGCAGCAGCCCGGCGGGCAGGGAACGACGAGCGGGGGGCAGCGCGAGTTCGCTCCCGTGCTGGCCCGCGCCGCCTGCGCGGTGGGCGTCTCGGCGCTCTTCATCGAGACCCACGAGGACCCCGACAACGCCCCGTCGGACGGCCCCAACATGATCCCGGTGGACCGCATGGAGGCGCTGGTGACCGAGCTCCGCCGCTTCGACGACCTGCGCAAGGGCAACTGACCGCCGAGGGACCGACTGCCCCGCTCGCGATGCAACGCGCGCCCGCCCTGCCGCGTTGGGCGCGCGGAAGGAATCCCTCATGTTCGACTGGATCGTCTCGATCATCGCCGCCGGCGGCTACTTCGGCCTCGCCGCGCTCATGGCTATTGAGAACGTCTTTCCGCCCATCCCGTCGGAGCTGATCATGCCGCTCGCCGGCTTCCAGGCCGCCAAGGGCGAGATGTCGCCCGTGCTGGCGGTGCTGGCGGGCACCTTCGGCTCGGTGCTGGGCGGCTCGCTGTGGTACTGGCTGGGCCTGCGCCTCGGGCTGAAGCGCCTGCGCAAGCTGGCCAAGCGCCACGGCCGCTGGCTCACGGTCGGCCCCGAGGACATCGACCGCGCCAACGCCTGGTTCCACCGCCACGGCGAGATGGCGGTGTTCTTCGGGCGCATGCTGCCCGGCTTCCGCACCCTGATCTCGGTGCCCGCCGGCATAGCGAAGATGCCGCTGGTCCCGTTCCTCGCGTGGTCCACGGCGGGTAGCCTCGTGTGGATCGGCGGGCTGACCGCGCTGGGCTACCTGCTGGAGGCCAACTACGACCGCGTGGCCGGCTGGCTCGACCCCGTCACCTGGGTGGTGATCGGCGCGGCCGTCCTCGGCTACGTGTCGCGGCTCCTGCGGGGCAAGGGGCGCGCGCGGAAGGCCTAGCGGGGCAGCGGGTTCGCCGCCGCCTTGTAGGCCGACCAGTCCTCGATGTCGGGGTAGTACTTCCGCCGCCACGCCCGCACGCGCGGGTTCATGCGCCGGCGCCAGAGCGGCGGGATCATCGCCATCACGGTCATCACCGGGTAGCCCGCGGGAAGCTGCGGGGCCTCGTCCTCGCTGTAGGTCTGCAGGAGCGGGAAGGGCCGGTCGGGCTTGTAGTGGTGATCCGAGTGGCGCTGGAGGTTGATCAGCAACCAGTTCGACGCCTTGGCCGCGGAGTTCCACGAATGGTGCGGGCGCACCGGCTCGTAACGGCCTTCGCCCAAGTGGCGGCGGGTCAGGCCGTAGTGCTCCACGTAGTTCACCAGTTCGAGCTGCCAGATCGCCACGCCCGCCTGCACGAGGAACAGCGCGACCCCGGCCCAGCCGCCGACGAGGAGGGCGAGCAGCAGCATGGCGCCCTGCAGCGCGGCGTAGCGCCAGAACGGGTTCGACCGGTGGTGCGCAGGCAGGGACTTGCGCGCCAGCATCGCCGCCTCGGCCTTCCAGGCGGACACGAGGCTCTCGCGCAGGACGCGGGGGTAGAAGCGGTGGAAGCCCTCGTTGTAGCGCGCCGTGGCCGGGTCGCGCGGCGTGGCCACGTAGCGATGGTGGACCAGCAGGTGCTCGGAGCGGAAGTGCCCGTAGAGCACCATCGCCAGCAGGAGGTCGGCGAGCCATCGGTCCAACTTCGGGCGCTGGTGCATCAGCTCGTGGGCGTAGTTGATGCCGATCGTGCCGCCCAGCACGCCCATGCCGAAGAACAGGCCCCCCAGCTCCCACGCCCCCAGATGCGGCGCGCGGGTGGCGTAGGCGATCAGGGCGAACAGGGTCAGGAACTGCACCGGCCCCCAGATCAATGTGATCGCGCGGTACCAGCCGAGGCCGCTCCGGTCCATCAGCGGGTCGGGGTTGCCCTCCTCCAGCCCGGCCGCCGCATCGAGCAGCGCGAAGGCGCCCCAGGCGTAGATCGGCACGGCCAGCACCCACCAGCCGCCCAGCATGGCGGCTGTCCAGATCACGGGCACCAGCGTCAGCGACAGCCAGAAGGGCAGCGCGCGCAGGGGGCTTCGGACGGCCTCGTCGGGAACGGCGTGGGTCATGGTCGGCTCCGGGTCGCGGCGGAGGATAGGCCGGCGGCGGGCTCCGCCTCAACGCCCCCCGGGGGGCTGAGACGATCCGACGCGGCGGCATGCACCTTCGCGAAGAGCGTCGGGAGGGCCGCCGGGTCCAGCGGTGCCCACGCCCCGCGGTCGGGGTTGCCCCGGCACTCGGTCACCATCACGTCCAGTTCGAGGTGGAAGTGGGTGAACCCGTGCCGCACCGTGCCGGCCGCGCGCCAGTCGGCGGCGAAGGGCGGGGCGGGATCGGGCGCCTCGGACCAGTCGGAGACGGGGAACGCGAGCGTGCCGCCGAGGAGGCCGCGCTCGGGCCGCCGCTCCAACAGCCACTCGGCCCCGCTGCGGGCCGCGTAGGCGAAGCCCCGGCGCGTGGGCCGCTCGCGCTTGGGCGCCTTGCGGGGGAGGGCGGCGGCGATTCCCCTTTCGCGCCCCTCGCACCACGCGGCCACGGGGCAGAGGAGGCAGGACGGCGCGCGCGGCGTGCAAACCGTGGCACCGAGGTCCATCATCGCCTGCGCGTGGTCGCCCGGCCGCTCGGCGGGGGTGAGGGCGTCCGCCGCCTCGCGGATCGCGGGGCGGGCGGCGGGCAGCGGCGTCTCGATGGCGCGGAGACGCGCGACCACCCGCTCCACGTTGCCGTCCACCACCACGGCGCGGCGCCCGAAGGCGATCGAGGCGATGGCCGCCGCCGTGTAGGCGCCGATGCCGGGCAGGACGCGGAGGCCCGCTTCGGTGTCCGGGAACCGGCCCCCCATCTCGCGCGAGACGGTGCGCGCGCAGGTCAGCAGGTTGCGGGCGCGGGCGTAGTAGCCCAGCCCCGCCCAGGCGGCCATCACCGCGCCGTCCTCGGCCTCCGCCAGCGCGTGGACGTCCGGCCAGAGGGCGAGGAACTTCGCATGGTAGTCCCGTACGGCTGCCACCGTGGTCTGCTGGAGCATCACCTCCGAGAGCCACACCGCGTAAGCGTCGGGCGCGCGGGCCTCGCCGGGCGGCACGCGCCACGGCATGGCGCGGGCGTGTACGTCGTACCACTCGCGCAGCGCCGCCGTCTCACGCATCCGTGTGTGCATCCCGTTTCCCCCGGCTCCACGCCCGATGTAGGATCGCCGCCATGAAAGCGACAGGCCCCCGAGCACCGCGCCGCGGCGGCGCCCCCCGCGCCGTGGGCACGCTGGTGGACCGCACGATCCGCCGCGCCGGCGAGAGCCGGGGCTTCGCGGAGCTGCGGCTCCTGACCCACTGGGCCGAGTTCGCGGGCCGCGACGTGGCCGCGATCTGCCGCCCTGTGAAGGTGACCCATCCGCGCAAGGGCCTCGGCGCCACGCTGGTGCTGCTGACCACGGGCGCCCAGGCCCCCGTACTGCAGATGCGCCTGCCGCAGCTGCGCGAGCGGGTGAACAGCTGCTACGGCTACAACGCCATCGCCGCGATCCAGATCACCCAGACCGCGCCCACCGGCTTCGCGGAAGGGCAGGCCGCCTTCGACCCCGCGCCGCGCGCGCGCGCGGAGCCGCCCGCCGCCGCCGTGGCCGAGGCCCGCGCCCGCGCCGAGGGCGTGGCCGACGATGGCCTTCGTGCGGCGCTGGAGCGGCTGGGCACCAGCTTCCTGGCGCGCGAAGGTGGCCGGTAGGACACTGGCGGCGGCCCGTCATCGCATACGCGCCCCGATCCGGGCAGGGACCGGTTGAACCGCCCGCCACCCGCACAGACATTCACCCCACAGGCAAGAGGGCCCCGCGCCCCGAGGAGACACCCATGAACAGACGCAACCTGCTTCTCGCCGGAACGATCGTGACCGGCGGCCTCGCGATCGGCTTCTGGCCCGGCGGCAAGCCCGGCGATCCGGGCCTGCTGCCCGGCATCTCGGCCGCCAACGCCCAAGGCACGTCGGAGATCGAGGACATCACGCTCGGCGACCCGAACGCCCCCGTGAAGGTGGTGGAGTACGCCTCGTTCACCTGCCCGCACTGCGCGGCGTTCCACCAGGAGACCTTCAAGGACTTCCGGCGCGAGTACGTCGACACCGGGCGGGTGCACTTCACCTACCGCGAGGTGTTCTTCGACCGCTACGGCCTCTGGGCCGCGATGATCGCCCGCTGCGGCGGGCCCGAGCGGTACTTCGGCATCGCCGACCTGATCTACGCGCAGCAGTCGAACTGGGCCCGCGCCGGCGAGCCGGCCGAGGTGGCCGACGCGCTCAAGAAGCTGGGCCTCCAGGCCGGGCTGAGCCAGGCCGAGCTGGACGCCTGCCTCCAGGACGCCGAGCAGGCGCAGGGGCTGGTGAACTGGTACGAGGCGAACGCGGGCGCCGACGGCATCAAGTCGACGCCCTCGTTCGTGATCGACGGCGAGGTCCACTCGGGCAACATGAGCCTCGACGCGCTGGGCGAGCTGATCGACGCCGCGGCGAGCTGAACCACACGGGGGGGGGCGGGCGCGCGGCGCCCGCCCCCGCCCTCAGGGGATGCCGAGCCCCTCCAGCGCCGCCCCCAGGGCGGCGTCGTCGTCCCAGGCCACCCGCACCGGCAGCACGAGCACGCGGCCCCGCAGGCCCGCGGGCAGGCGCACCGCGTCCTTCTCCGTCGTCACCGGCTGGGCGCCGAGCTGCGCGGCCCGCTCGCCCAGCCGCAGGCACAGCGCGGTGGTCAGCGGCTGGTGGTCGGCCAGCGCCTCCGTGCCGCGCAGGTCGGCCCCCAGCGCCTCCAGCGTGGCGAAGAACTTCTCGGGGCGCCCGATCCCGGCGAAGGCGAAGACCGGCAGGCCCTGCCAGTCCATGCCGGTCCGCAGCGGGGCCAGGTGCCCGCGCGCGCGGGGCAGGGCGGAGGGCAGCGACAGCGCCGCCTGCGCCGCCGTCGGGCCCAGCGACACCACGAGGTCGGCCCGCGCGAGGCCCGCCGCCACCGGCTCGCGCAGCGGCCCGGCGGGGATCGTGCGTCCGTTGCCCCAGCCGGCCTCGGCGTCGACCACCACGATGCTCAGGTCCTTCCGCAGCGCCGGGTTCTGGTGCGCGTCGTCGAGCACGATCGCCCGTGCACCCGCGGCCTCTGCGGCGCGCGCCCCCGCGGCCCGGTCGCGGGCGACCCAAGTGGGCGCGAAGGCGGCGAGCAGCAGCGGCTCGTCGCCCACGTCGGCCGCGGTGTGCGTGCTCGGATCGACCCGGACGGGGCCCGCGAGCCGCCCGCCATGGCCGCGGGTGACCGCGTGGGCGCCGGGGATGCGGCCCAGGAGGTCCATCGCCACCGGCGTCTTGCCGGTGCCCCCCGCCGAGAGGTTGCCGACCGAGATCACCGGCACGCCGACGCGTAGGCCGGAGCGGGTCACGCGCCGCGCGGTCGCCGCCGCGTAGAGCGCGCCCAGGGGCGCGAGCAGCGCAGATGCCACGCCCGGCGGGCGCGACCAGAAGCCGGGCGCCTTCAATCCACGCCGTCCAGCATGGCGAACAGAAGGTCGAGCGCGTTCTCGGTCACGTCCGCGCCCGAGGAGCAGACCTCCCAGGCGGCATGGGCCATGCGCGCGGCGGCGTCCGGCTCCAGCACCTCGGCGAGGACGCGGCCCAGCCCCTCGCCGTCCACCTCGCGCGCGCCGCCCGCGTCCTGGAGGCGGCGGTAGATGTCGGCGAAGTTCTCGACGTGGGAGCCGTGGAGGATGGCCGATCCGAGCGCGGCGGGCTCGAACGGGTTGTGCCCGCCCACCGGCACCAGGCTGCCGCCCACGAAGCTGACGGGGGCCAGCCGGTACCACAGGCCCAGCTCGCCCATGGTGTCGGCCAGGTAGACCTGCGTCTCGGGGCGGATCGGCTCGCCCGAAGAGCGGCGCGCCACCTTCCAGCCCGCCGCGCGTAGGCCGCCCGCGATGGCGGGCGCGCGGTCGGGGTGGCGCGGCACGAGGATCATCAGGAGCCGCGTCCAGGAGCGCAGCGCGTGGCCGTGGGCCGCGGCGGCCAGCGCCTCCTCGCCCTCGTGGGTCGAGGCGGCCAGCCACACGGGCCGGCCCACCGTCTCGGCGCGCAGCTGCGCGAGGGCGTCCTCGTCGTGGGCGAGCGCGGCCGTGCCCTCCTTCAGCGTGCCGGTGATCTCCAGCTTCGCTGGGTCCAGCCCAAGCGCGCGCAGCCGCTCGGCGGTCAGCGCGTCCTGCGCCTGCACGTGGTCCACGCGGGCGAGCAGCGAATGCGCCGCGCCGCGTCCGAAGCGCGCCCAGCGGCGGAACGAGCGCTCGGTCATGCGCGCGTTCAGCAGCGCGAGGGGGGTGCCGCGGCGGTGGGTCTCGTGGATCAGCGCGGGCCACAGCTCGCTCTCGGCCAGCACCGCGAGGTCGGGGCACCAGTGGTCGAGGAAGCGGCGCACCCAGGGGCGCACGTCCATGGGCAGGTACTGGTGCACCGTGCGCGGCGGCATCCGCGTGGCCAAGAGGCCCGCGGAGGTGACCGTGCCGGAGGTGACGAGGAAGTGGAGGTCGGGCCGCTCCTCGCCCATGCGGCGGATCATCTCCAGCAGCGACAGCGTCTCGCCCACGGAGGCCCCGTGGAGCCAGACCAGCGGCCCCTCGGGGCGCGGCTCGGAGGCGATGCCGCGGCGCTCGTCCATTCGCGGGGCGTCCTCCTTGCCGTCGGCGAGGCGGCGGCGCAGCGCGCGCTCGGCCAGCGGCGCGGCGCGGGCCGACGCGGCGAGGTAGGCGCCGAGCGCCGCCGAGCGCGGGGGCCGGGTGCTCAGGCGCCCAGCTCCTCGGTGGGGCTCGCCTCGCGCTCCTCGTCGCGCAGGCGGTGGATGTGGGCGATGAAGTAGCGGGCGTGGGCGTCGTCCACGGTGCGCTGGGCCTCGCGCTTCCACGCGTCGTAGGCCGAGGCGTAGTCGGGGAACATGCCGACCATGTGGATCTTGGAGGGGTCGGCGAACTGCGTCGACTGCGGGTTCACCAGCTCGCCGCCGAAGACGAGGTGCAGGCGCTGTTGGGGCATCGGGACTCTCCTGTTGGCTCGCCTCCGCCTAGCGGGCCGGAGCGAGACGGTCCAGAAGCGCGGCGTGGACGCCCGGGGTTCCCGCCAGGACGCCCGCCACCTGCGGATGAGGGTTGGCGAAGCGCAAGGCATCGCCATGGCGGTCCGTAGCCGAGGCGCCCGCCTCGAGGCACAGAAGCGCGCCGGCGGCGATGTCCCACTCCCAGCAGGGGCGCAGGGTCATCATGCCGTCCACGCGCCCCTCGGCCACCAGCGCCATGCGCAGGGCCAGCGAGGAGCGGAAGCTGCGGCGGAAGCCGGGCGCCGCGCGCCAGTGCTCGGGCCGCTCGGCGACCTTGGCGGCCAGCACGGCGGCCCCCTCCAGCGCCGTGCGCCCCGAGGGCGCGAGCGCGTCGCCGTTCAACGTGGCGCCCGCCCCCGATGCCGCGCTCCACAGGCGGCCCTTCGCGGGCTGGAACACCGCGGCGGCCACGGGCGCGCCGCGCTCCACCACGGCGAGCGCATGGGTGAAGTCCGGCCCGCCCTCCACGAAGGCGCGGGTGCCGTCGATGGGATCTACCACGAACACCCGCTCGGCGCCCCGGTCCACGGCGCGGCTCTCCTCGGAGATCCAGCCGTAGCCCGGGCGCGCCTCCAGCAGCATCTCGCGCAGCATGGCATCGACGGCGAGGTCGGCCTCGGTGACGGGGCCCTGGTCGCCCTTCTGCCAGACCTCTGGAGAGCGCCGCCAGAAGCCCATGGCGATGCGCCCCGCCTCGCGGGCCGCCCGCTCCAGCAGCGCGCGGTCGCCGTCAGCCGCCCGCAATCGTCAGCCCCTCGACGCGCAGGCTCGGGACCGCGCGCGACACCCAGGGGCGGGCGTCGTTCGCGGGGGCGATGGTCCGCAGCATCGCGCGCAGGTTGCCCGCCACGGTGCACTCGTTGACGGGGTAGGCGATCTCGCCGCCCTCGACCCAGAAGCCGGACGCCCCGCGCGAGTAGTCGCCCGTGGTGGGGTTGATCGAGGAGCCGATCATGGAGGTGACCAGCAGCCCCGTGCCCATCTCACGCAGGAGTGCGTCGCGGGTCGCGGCGCCTTCGGTCATCCGCACGTTGGTCACCGAGGGCGAGGGCGGCGCCGAGGTGCCGCGCGCGGCGTTCCCGGTGCTCGGCATCCCCAGCTTGCGCGCCGTGGCGAGGTCCAGCGTCCAGCCTTCGAGCACGCCGCCGCGCACGATGTCCCGGCGCGCCACCGGCAGCCCTTCCGCGTCGAAGGGGCGCGAGGCGGAGATGCGGGCGAGAAGCGGGTCCTCCCAGACGTCGATCCCCTCGGGCAGCACCGCCTCGCCCAGCGCGTCCCGCAGGAAAGTGGCCCCGCGCGCCACGGCCGAGCCGCTGACCGCCGAGAGCAGGTGCCCGATCAAGCCGCCCGCCACGCGCTCGTTGTAAAGCACGGGATAGGCGCCGGTGGGGGGCTTGCGCGCGCCGCGCCGCGCGACCGTGCGCTCGGCGGCGCGGCGGCCCACGGTCTCGGGGTCGTCCATGTCGGCGCGATGCACCCGGCTGTCGCCGTAGTAGTCGCGCTCCATGCCGGTGCCCTCGCCGGTGATGGCGACGCAACTCAGCGAGGTGCCGGTGCGGCGGTAGCCGCCCGAGAAGCCGTTGGTGGCCGCCAGATGGATGCGCCGGTCGCCGTGGCCCGCGCCCGCGCTGGACACCTGCGCGATGCCGTCCACGGCGAGGGCCGCGGCCTCGGCCCGTGCGGCCCAGTCCTGCAGCTCGGCCGGAGAGGGGGCCTCGGCGCCGTCCACGAGGTCGAGCGCGGCGGCGTCCCACGCTTCGGCCAGCTGCGAAGGGTCGGCCAGGCCCGCGTGGGGGTCCTCGGGCGCCTCGCGGGCCATCGCCACGGCGCGCTCGGCCATGGTCCGCAGCGTCTCGGGGCGGGTGTCCGAGGCGCTGACGCAGGCCTGCCGGTGGCCGACGAAGACGCGCAGGCCGATCTCCACGCCCTCGGAGCGCTCCGCATGCTCGAGCTTGCCCCGCAGCACGTCCACCGAGACCGAGGCCCCGTCCACGGCGAGCGCGTCGGCGCCGTCGGCCCCGGCGCGGGTGGCGGCATGGAGCAGGTCGCCGGCGAGGGCGGCGAGATCGGTCGGTTGGGTCATGGGCGGCGGGCCTCCGGGCGGTGCAGTCCGGAGGTAGGGCGCGGCGGGCACGGGCACAACCGCGGCGGGGCGGCGCGGGGCGGCGGCGTGCGCCGCCCCGCGGCAGGCGTCAGAACGGCAGCGGCAGGCCGTTGGCGAGCACGCCGGTCTCGGTGAACTCCAGGTCGGAGCGCAGGGCGTCGTCGCCCACGGGCTGGGCCACGGCGCCGGCCATGCCCTTCACGAGCGCCGCCTGCTGCGGCGGCACGAAGCCCAGCGCCACGAGGCCGTCGAGCAGCGCGAAGCCGCCGTCCAGCTCCAGCGTCGCGGTGCCCAGCGGCATCGGGTTCGCGGGCAGGCCCGGGAACTGCAGGGCGCCGGTGCCGCGCAGCTCGGCCCCCGCGACGCGCACCAGCAGGGCGGCGAGGTTCAGGGTGCGCGGCAGCAGCGGAGAGCCGGCCATCGCCTCCATCGCGGCGGGGTCGAACAGATCGGCCAGCACCTCGGCCTCGCCGTCGATCGCCAGCTCCAGCGTGGCCGGATCGCGGGCGAGCTGTCCCGTGGGGTCGAACAGCGCCCAGAGCGTCTCGTCCACGGCCAGCTCCTCCAGGAGGACCCGCATGGCGTAGGGCTGGAGCCCGGCATCCGCGGCCAGCGGCACGTCCAGCGCGACGTTCGCCTCGGCCAGCGAGAGGTTCACGGGCAGCGGCAGGCCCGGCCGGGTGAGGGTGATGGCCATCTCGCTGGAGGAGACCTCGTAGCCCATCGCCTCCGGCGACAGGGCGACGGCGATGCGGCCCCCGCCCGAGCTGCCGTCCACCGCGAACGGACCCTGCGGCCCGGTGCCCTGGAGCGCGGTGCGCCCGCCCGCATGGGTGACCTCTGTGTCGAGGTCGAAGGCGATCCGCTCCGGTGCGGCGGCGGGATCGCCGGCGAGCGCGCCGGGATCGGGCAGCGTGCCCGAGGCCGTGCCCTCGATCCCGGCGAGCGCGTAGTCGAGCGTGAAGGACGGCATGCCCTCCGACGTGGCCTCGATCCGCATCCCTCCCGAGAAGGTGCCCTCGTAGCGGTCGTCCGCGCCCAGACGGGTGCGCGACGCCACGTCGCTCAGGGTCAGGGTCATCGGCACCGGCGCCTCGGAGTCGCCCTCGGAGACGTCGTCGATGGTGTAGCTCAGGCGCGCCGCGGCCCCGTCGTAGACGTGGGCGCCGTCCTCCTCGCGCACGGTGTAGTCGAGGCCCTCGTGCTCCAGCACCAGCGCCGAGGTCTCGCCGCCCGAGGTGGTCTCGATCTCGAGCTGCGCGGGCGGCTCGATGCGGACTGCGCCGTCCACCTCCACGAGGCTCAGGGCGCCGTAGCGGGTGGTCGAAGGCTCCGCGTCGCCCACCGCGGGGGCCTCGGCGACGATGCCCTCGAGGCGCAGCGTGCCGCCCGAGTAGTCCTCGGACTCGGCCGTGAGCGTGGCGCCGTAGCGCCCCAGCGTGGCCTGCCAGCTCTCCCACAGCTCGGGCGCGGTGAGCGCGGCGGCGGGGGCGGCGGCGAGGATCGCCCAAGCCGACACGGCGGAGAGAAGTCTGAGCATGGGCCACCTGCTTGGGCTGAAGATCGGGGGCGGAGCATCTGCCACGCCCGGCGGGCCGTCAACCGAAGCGGCGGCGGAATGGTTCATCCCGCCTGCAGGCCCGGGCGGGGGCGGCCCCCCCGCGGGGGGGGCCGCCCGGGGCGATCAGTTCCCGACGCCGCGGCGGCGCATCTCGACGGGAATGTTGAACGGCGCGGTGCCGAGGCCGACGCCGGTGCGCATGTCGCCCAGGATCACCGTGGTCTGCTGGCCCGAGTCGTCGGTGATCTTCCACTGCCGCAGCGTGGTGGGCGAGGGCGTGAACACCAGCTCGATGTTGCCGTACTGGGGGTTCTGCGGGTCCTGCAGCGTGATCGCCGTCTGCGTGGCGTCGCCGCCGTGGCGCACCACCATGCCCGACGAGCCGAGGTTGACCTGCTCGCGCAGGATCAGGTTCAGCGGCGTCTGGCTTAGCGGGTACTGCTCGGGCGCGGTGTTGCTGACGGGGTCGAAGATCGCGACCTGGCTGCCGCCGGCGATCACGAGGCCCCGGTTGGGGGGATCGTAGTCGAAGCGGGCGCGGCCGGGGCGGCTGATCATCAGGTCGCCCGTGGAGATCGTGCCGTCGGCGTTCACCTGCGTGAAGGCCGCCTGGGCGGTGCGGAACGAGTTCAGGTAGCGGCTGATCTCGCTGACGGAGAGTTGGGCCTGCGCGGGCAGGGCCGTGACCACCGCGGTGGCGGCGGCGAGGAAGAGGGCGGCGAGGCGCATGGATGGCTCCCGGTGGTTGGGTCGGTGTCCGACGCATATAGGGTCGGAGGGGTTCCGATTGCCAACCGCCGCGGGGCGCTAGGCGATGACGCGCCCCCGCGGGGCGGTGGCGCGGGGGGGGCCGCTCACGCCTCCGGCACCAGGATCTCGCGCTTGCCGACGTGGTTCGCGGCGGTGACCACGCCCTCGTCCTCCATCTGCTCCACGAGGCGCGCGGCCTTGTTGTAGCCGATGCCGAGCTTGCGCTGGATGTAGGAGGTCGAGCACTTGCGGTCCTTGGCCACGATCGCCACCGCCTGGTCGTAGAGCGCGTCCTCGCCGCCGGTGTTGCCGCCCGTGAGGCCCAGCACCGCGTCGATGTCCGAGGACTTGTCGTCGTCGGGGCCGTCGAGCACGCTCGCGGCATACTCGGCGGGGCCGAAGCTCTTGAGGTGGTTCACGATCTCCTCGACCTCCTCGTCCGAGCAGAACGGCCCGTGGACGCGCGTGATCTTGGAGCCGCCCGCCATGTAGAGCATGTCGCCCATGCCCAGGAGCTGCTCGGCGCCCATCTCGCCGAGGATGGTGCGGCTGTCGATCTTCGAGGTGACGTGGAAGGAGATGCGGGTCGGGAAGTTGGCCTTGATCGTGCCGGTGATGACGTCGACCGACGGGCGCTGCGTGGCCATCACGAGGTGGATGCCGGAGGCGCGCGCCATCTGCGCGAGGCGCTGGATGCAGGCCTCGATCTCCTTGCCGGCCACCATCATCAGGTCGGCCATCTCGTCCACGATCACCACGATGTAGGGCAGCTTGACCGGCTCGAACTCCTCGGTCTCGAAGACCGGATCGCCGGTCTCCTCGTCGAAGCCGGTCTGGATCGTGCGGCTGAACATCTCGCCCTTGGCCTGCGCCTCGGCCACGCGGCCGTTGTAGCCGTCGATGTTGCGCACGCCCATGCGGCTCATCTTGCGGTAGCGCTCCTCCATCTCGCCCACGACCCACTTCAGCGCCGTGACGGCCTTCTTGGGGTCGGTGACCACGGGGGACAGCAGGTGCGGGATGCCGTCGTAGACCGACAGCTCCAGCATCTTGGGGTCGATCATGATCATGCGGCACTCGTCGGGCGTCATGCGGTAGAGCAGCGACAGGATCATGGTGTTGATCGCCACCGACTTGCCCGAGCCCGTGGTGCCCGCGATCAGCAGGTGCGGCATGCGCGCGAGGTCGGCCACCACGGCGCGCCCGCCGATGTCCTTGCCCAGGGCCAGCGCCAGCTTCGAGCCGGTGTCGTCGAAGTCGCGGGCGTCGAAGATCTCGCGCAGCACCACCTTCTCGCGGCGCTCGTTGGGCAGCTCGATGCCGATCACCGAGCGGCCCGGCACCGTGGAGACGCGCGCCGACAGGGCCGACATGGAACGGGCGATGTCGTCGGCCAGCCCGATCACGCGGCTCGCCTTGAGGCCGGGCGCGGGCTCCAGCTCGTACATGGTGACCACGGGGCCAGGGTGCACCGAGACGATCTCGCCCTTCACGCCGTAGTCCTCGAGCACGCTCTCCAGGAGGCGCGCGTTCTCCTGCAGCTTGTCGTCGGGCAGCACGTGGCGCTCCACCGAGGCGGGGTCGGCCAGCAGCGCGCGGGGCGGCAGCTCGAAGTCGCAGTCGGTCGCGGCGGCGGGGGCGGGGCGGGGCGCCGGGGCCGGCGTCGCACGGGCCTCGGCGGGCGCGGGGGCCGGTGCGGGCGCGGGGGCGCGGTCGCGGCGGATCGGCGTAGCGGGGGTCTCGGGGGCGTCGACGGCCTCGAACGCGGCGGGGGCCTCGAACAGCGCCTCGTCGTCGGCCTCCGGCTCCGCGCGCGGCGCGGGCGCCTCGGGCGCGACGGGAACGCGCCGCACCGGTGCGACCGGCGCGGCAGGGGCAACCGGCTCGGCGGCTGCGGCGGGGGCGGCGTCGGCGCGGCGCAGCACCGGCTCGGTGCGCGGGGCCGCGGCGGGGACCACCACCGGCTCGGGGCGCAGGGCCTCGGAGATGTGGGCGCGGCGCACGCGGGTGCGGACCGCCGAGGCGATGCGCCCCGCGACCCGGTCGTCATCGCTGACGGGAGGCTCGGCGCGGGCTGGCGCCGCCTCGGCGTCCGCGAGGGTGCGGTTCAGGAAGCTGAGGAAGCGGCGCGGGGCGGGGGCCTCGTCGGCCTCGAAGTCCTCGACCACGATGTCGTCGTCGGCCTCCGCGGCCGCCGCGCGGCGCTCGCGCAGGGTTCCGGCGGCCCCCCGCGCGCCCCCGGCCGCGCCGCGCAGCGCGGCGGCGGAGCCGGTGCGGACCAGGAACCAGACGCTGCCGAAGCCGCAGAGCACGAACGCCCCGAAGCGCGCCAGCTCCTCGCGCGTGAAGCCGAGCACCCAGGCGCCCAGGATCGCGGCGCCCGCCGCCACGGCGAGGGCGAGCAGCTTCAGCCCCGCGGCGGCGCCGATGGGCAGGAGCGAGATCAGCATCGCCAGCACGGTGTCGCCCAAGAGCCCGCCATTGCCGAAGTCGTGGCCCCAGTTCGGGCCGGGCACGGTGGACGAGGCGTAGACCGCGCAGACCGGCACCCAGAGCGCCACGAACAGAGCGCGGGGCAGCACCCGCTCCGAGCCCCAGTGGCCCGCGAAGCGCACGCCCCAGACGATCATCGCCGCGGCCAGCGCGAAGGCACCGTGGCCCACCACCAGCATCAGCGGCGCGGCCACGGTCGCGCCGGGCAGGCCCAGCCAGTTGCGCGGCGAGGCGGGCGAGGACGCGAGCCAGGCGCCGTCGCCGTGGTGGTAGCTCCACAGCGCGAGACCCAGGAGCGCGCCGGCGAGCACCAGGACGACGCCGAGGCCCTCGCGGCCGCGCCGCGCCAGGGTGATCTGGACGGTGCTGTCCAGGAGGGGATCGCGCTGTCGGACCTGGTACGCCATCGGGGCGGCTCCTATCGGTAGAGGGTGCGGCGCAGGCGGCGGAGGCCGCGCGCGGTGTTGGCGGGATCGGCGACCAGCGCCGCCCGAACGTAGTCGTGGCCGGGGTTCCCGGCAGGCGTGTCGCGGGCGAGGTAGGCGCCGGGCAGCACCTTCACGCCCGCATCGCGCCACAGGCGCAGGGCGGCGGCCTCGCCGCCCTCGGCACCGGGCACGGGCAGCCAGAGGAAGAAGCCGGCCTCGGGGATCGCCACCTCGGGCACGTCCGCGAAGGCTTCGGCGGCGTCCTGGAACTTCGCGGCGTAGAGGGCGCGGTTGGCTTCGACGTGGACCTCGTCGTCCCAGGCGGCGGCGGCGGCCATCTGGAGCGGCAGGGGCAGGGGGGCGCCCGCATAGGCGCGCAGGCGCTTCATCGCCGCGATGGTCTTCGGCCCCGAGACCGCGAAGCCCGAGCGCAGGCCCGCGAGCGAGGAGCGCTTGGACAGCGAGTGGAAGGCGACCACGCGCTCGGGGTCGGCGCCCGTGGCGCGCACGGCCTCCAGCACGCCCACCGGGGGCGCGCCGCGGTAGATCTCGGCGTAGCACTCGTCGGCGAACACGAGGAAGTCGTGGCGCTCCGCGAGGCGCAGGAGCGCGGACCACCAATCGAGCGAGGCGACCGCGCCTTGCGGGTTCGCGGGCGAGCAGACGTAGACCACGGCGGTGCGGTTCAGCGTGGCGGCATCCAGTGCGGCGAAGTCGGGCAGGTGCCCCGTGTCCGCCCCGGCGTTCACGAAGCGCGGCTCGGCGCCCACGGCGAGGGCCGCTGCGGCGTAGACCTGGTAGAAGGGGTTGGGCGTCAGCACGAAGGGCCGGGCGCCGTTCTTCCGCTCCGGGCAGAGGGCGAGGCAGGCGTTGAAGAGGCCCTCGCGGGTGCCGTTCAGGGCCATGATCTCGGTCGCGGGGTCGGCGCGGCGATCGTAGCGGCGCCCGAGCCAGCGGGCGCAGGCTTCCAGCAGCGCGGGAGCGCCGTCGTTGGGCGGGTAGGAGCGGAAGGCGGCGGCGTGCTCGGCCACCACCTTGGCCACGAAGGCGGGCGGCGCGTGGCGCGGATCGCCGATGGTCATCTCCACGGGCTCGGAGTCGCCCGGGTCCACGCCTTCCAGAAGCGCGCGCAGGCGCGGGAACGCGTAGTCGGGCAGTGCGGCGAACCGCTCCGGTGATTCCATGCCTGTGCCTCGCTGCGGGTGCTCTGCCGGCCCCGCTTGGCGGCAGGCTAGCAGGGGCGCGGCCCGGCGGTCCACGGTGCGCTCCGCCTCGGACGGGCGGTGTGGCAATCAGGCAAGGGCCGCCTCCGCCGCCTGCCCCAGACGCAGGAGGCGCCGCTCCCGCAGCGGTCCGCACAGCATCATCAGCCCGCAGGAGGGCGCGCCCGTGGGCAGGCTCAGGCCGCACAGGCCCATGAGGTTGCCGACGCGGGTGTTGCGCAGCGCGGCGAGGTTGCGCTCGGCGTAGAACGCCTCGTCGGCCAGCAGGCGGCCCCGGTCCGGGGGCAGGATCGGGACGGTGGGCAGGATCACGGCGTCGAACGGGGCCGTCTCGCGGGCGTAGTCCACGCGCAGGGATCTCAGGCGGCGCCACGCCGCGAGGACGCGGTGCGCGGGGGCCTCGCGCCCGCCGCGGAAGCGGGCGAGGATCGGCGGGAACATCGCGCCCGGATCGGCCTCGATGCGCTCGCCCCAGATGGCGTAGGCCTCGGGCGCGAAGACCTCCGCCGACAGCGGCATCGCCTCGGCGACGCAGGCGAGGCTCCGCCGCTCCAGCGCGGCGCCCGCGTCCGCGAGGCGGCGGGCGGCATCCTCGAAGGCGGCGCGGGGGGCGTCCTCGGAGCCGTCCGCGAAGTCCTCCAGCACCAGGAGGCGCGCGCCCCGCAGCGTCGCACCGCGCAGGTCGGGGGGCCTCGACCCTTCCAGAAGCGCCAGCCCGAGGGCGGCGTCCTCGACCGAGCGGGCAAGGGGGCCGACGGTGTCGAAGCTCTCGGCGAGGGGGACGACGCCGCGCAAGGAGAGGTGCCCGGCGGTGGTCTTGAGGCCCACGAGGTCGTTCCAGGCGGCGGGCGTGCGCACCGATCCGCCGGTGTCCGAGCCGATGGCGAGCGGCGCCAACCCGAAGGCCAAGGAGGCGGCGGCGCCCGACGAGGAGCCGCCGGGCACGGCCTCGGCGTCGTGGCGCCCGGGGGGCGTGGCGGCCATCGGGTTGAGGCCGAGGCCCGAAAAGGCCAGCTCGCTCATGTGGGTCTTGCCGAGGCACACCGCGCCGCCGTGGGTGGCGGTGGCGACCACCTCGGCGTCCCGCTCGGGCACCCGGCCCCGCAGGAGGCGCGAGCCGGCCTCGGTGGGCGCTCCGGCGGTGTCGAACAGGTCCTTCCAGCTGACCGGCACGCCGTCAAGCGGCCCCAGCCGCCGGCCGGCGCGCGCCCGCGCGGCGGCGGCGGCGGCCTCGCGCCGGGCGCGCGCCTCGGTGACGTGGCTGTAGATGCTGCCCCCATGCTCCGAGGCGGCGATGGCGGCGAGATGGGTCTCGCACAGCGCCTCGGGGTCGATCTCGCCCGCCGCGATGCCGCGTCCCAGCGCCGCGGCGCCCGTCCAGAGCCAGTCCTGCATGCCGTCCTCCCCGATCGCCGCGACGCTAGAGACGCCGCCGCCCTTGGACAACCGCGCCCGCACCGCCTACCTCGCCTCCATGGACACCGACGCCCTCATCGTCGGCGGGGGGCTGAACGGCCCGCTCGCCGCCCTGGCCCTCGCCCGCGCAGGCATGCGCTGCACGCTGCTCGATGCGGGCGCCCGCCCGGAGCGGGGCGCGTTCGACGGGCGCGCCTACGCGCTGGCCCTTAGCTCGGTGCGGATGCTGCGGGCGCTGGGCGTGTGGGAGCGGCTGGAGGACCCCGAGCCGATCCGCGCGATCCGCGCCTCGGACGGGCGCGCGGGCGAGGGCGCCTCGCCGCTGCACCTGCGCTTCGACGCCGAGGCGATCGGCGAGCCGTCGATGGGGCACATGGCCGAGGACCGGCACCTGCGCCACGCCCTGCTCGCCGCCTGCGACGCCGAGGGCGGCGTCACGATGCGGTTCGGGGCGCGCGTCGTCGCGCAGGCCCCGGAGCCGGCCGGCATCGCCGTGACGCTGGAAGGCGGCGAATCCTTGCGCGCGTCCCTCCTCGTGGGCTGCGACGGGCGGGCGAGCGGCGTGGCCTTGCGCGCCGGCCTGCGCCGCACCCGCAAGGACTACCGCCAGACCGCGCTGACCTGCGCCGTGGCCCACGAGCGGCCCCACGGCGGCGTGGCGCACCAGCTGTTCCTGCCCGCGGGCCCTCTCGCCATCCTGCCGCTCGCCGGGGACCGCTCGTCGCTGGTCTGGACCGAGACCCGCGAGGAGGCCGAGCGCATCCATGCCCTCGGCGACGATGCCTATCTGGAGGAGCTGCGCCCGCGCTTCGGCTCGTTCCTCGGGAACATCCGCATCGTGGGGCGGCGCGGCACCTATCCGCTCGCGCGCGACTACGCCGCCGACCTCGTGGCCGAGCGCGTGGCGCTGGCGGGGGACGCGGCGCACGGCATCCACCCGATCGCCGGGCAGGGCCTGAACCTCGGGTTCAAGGACGTGGCCGCCCTCGGCGATGTGGTGGCCGCGGCGCGGCGGCGGGGCGAGGACATCGGCTCCGCGCCGGTGCTGCGGCGCTACGCCCGGTGGCGGCGCTTCGACGCGGCGCAGATGGGCGTGGCGACGGATGCGGTGAACGCGCTGTTCTCGAACGACGACCCCGTCCTGCGCGGCCTGCGGCGGCTCGGCCTCGGCGCGGTGGACGCCGCCGCGCCCCTCAAGCGGCACTTCATCCGCGAGGCGGCCGGCCTCGCGGGCGACCTGCCCGCGTTGATGCGCGAGTAGCCCGGTCAGTCGATCTGCCGGGCCTCGTCCACCAGCATGATCGGGATGCCGCCCCGGATCGGGTAGGCCAGCCCGGCGGAGCGCGACACCAGCTCCTGCCGCTCGGCGTCGTAGGAGAGGGGGCCGTGGGTGCGGGGACACACCAGCGCCTCCAGCATCCGGCGGTCGTGCTCGGGGGCCTCGCGCGGTTCGGTCACTGCACCACCTCGTCGCCGTTCTCGCGCAGGCCGATCTCCATGAGCGTCACCAGCGTCTCGCGCCGGGTCTCGAGCGTGGGCGCCTCCAGCAGGGCCTGCTTCTCCTCGGGGTCGAAGGGGCAGAGCATGGACAGCGAGTTCACGAGCATCTCCTCCTCGGCGTCGCCCAGCGAGTCCCAGTCGGTGGACAACTCCTGCGACTCGAAGAAGCGGTGCAGGAGGTCCAGGAAGGCCGGGCGGTCGAAGCCCTCGTCGGTCTCGGGGCGGCCCAGGTCGCGCCCGAAGCTGGACCAGTCCACGTCGGCCTTGAGGTAGGGCTCGAACCCGCTCTGCTCCGCGGTCACCCGGTAGCGGGACACGCCCGCCAGCGTGATCATGTAGCGCCCGTCCTCGGTCTCCGAGAACTGCGTGAGGCGCCCCGCGCACCCGATCGACTGCAGCGCGCGCCCGTCGCCCGAGGGCTTGGCGCGCGGCTGCACCATGCCGATCAGGCGGTGCTCCGTGCGCAGCGTGTCCTCGATCATCTGCAGGTAGCGCGGCTCGAAGATGTGCAGCGGCAGCCGCGAGCGGGGCAGCAGCAGCGCCCCGGGAAGTGGGAAGACCGGGATCGTGTCCGGCAGGTCGGCCTGTCTGATCATGGCCCTCACCTAGTGCGCGGGGCGCTCAGGCAAAGATCATCGAAGACAGGCGCCTGCGGCCACGGATCGCCAGCGGGTCCTTGGGGCCGGCGGCGTCGAAGATCGTGAAGAGCTGCGCGCGCGCGGCGCCGTCGTTCCACTCGCGGTCGCGGCGGAACAGCTCCAGCAGCTGCTCCACGGCGCCCTCGGCGTCGCCCGAGGCCTGCAGCGCCAGGGCGAGGTCGTAGCGGGCCTGGTGGTCGGCGGGATCGGCCTCGACGCGGGCCTGGAGCTCGCCCACGGGACCGGCGTTCTGGCCCTGCCGGGCCAGCGCCACCTGGGCGCGCGCGGCCTCCAGCTCGGGGGCCCCGAAGATGGCGTCGGGCGCGGTGCTCAGGAGGCCCTCGGCCCGGTCCACGTCGCCGACCGCGAGGTAGGCGCGGGCCAGCCCGCCGAAGGCGGCGGCGTTCTCCGGGTCCTCGCCCAGCACGGCGGCGAAGGTCTCGGCGGCGTCCGCGGCCTCGCCGTTCGCCAGCATCTCCTCGGCGGCGGCCACGGCCTCGGCCAGCCCGCCGTCCTCCGCGCCGCCGCCCAGGGCGGCGACCTGCGAGACGAGCTGGGCGACCTGCGCCTGGCCCAGCGCGCCGGGAATGGTGTCCACGGGCTGGCCCTGCCACAGGATCAGCAGCGTGGGCAGCGACTGCACCTGGAGCTGCTGAGCCACGGCGGGGTTGGCGTCGACGTCCACCTTGACCAGCTTCACGGCACCCCCGGCGCGCGCCACCTCGCCCTCCAAGAGCGGGGTCATCGCCTTGCAGGGCCCGCACCAGGCGGCCCAGAAGTCGACGATCACGGGCACGGTCCGCGAGGCCTCGACGGCCTCGGTCATGAAGGTCCGGTCGGTGGCGTCCACGACGTGCGCGGACAGCGCGGCGCCGGCGGGCTTCTGTCCGAATTCGAGCATGGCGGCCTCCTCGGGATGGGTCGTGGCTCACTTAGGCGGGGCGGGGGGTGCCCGCAAGCGCGGGGCCTCAGAGGTCGAAGGTGGCGAAGACGGGGGCGTGGTCGGAGGGCTTCTCCCAGCCGCGGGCGCTTCGAAGGACGCGGGAGGAGTGGGCGGCGGAGGCGATGTCGGGGGTGGCCCAGACGTGGTCGAGGCGGCGGCCCTTGTCGGCGGCATCCCAGTCCGCGGCGCGGTAGGACCACCACGAGTAGAGGAGGCCCTCGGGGATGTCCTGCCGGGTGACGTCGACCCACCCGCCGGCGTCCTGCGTCTCGGCGAGGTGCTCGACTTCGACGGGGGTATGGGAGACGACCCGGAGGAGCTGCTTGTGGGACCACACGTCGTCCTCGCGCGGGGCGATGTTGAGGTCGCCCACGAGGATCGCGCGCCGGGGCCGGTCGGCGTGGAAGGCGTCGCGCATGTCGTTGAGATAGCGCAGCTTCTGGTCGAACTTGAGGTTCGCCTCGCGGTCCGGGACGTCGCCCCCGGCGGGCACGTAGAGGTTGTGGATCACGGTGCCGTCGCCCAATCGCCCCGCCACGTGGCGGGCATGGCCGAGGGCCGCGTGGTCGGCGCTGCCGGCGTCCTCCATGGGCAGGCGCGAGAGGATCGCCACGCCGTTGTAGCCCTTCTGCCCGCGCGCCGCCGCCCAGCGGTAGCCGAGCGCCTCGAAGGCGGCGAGGGGCATCTTCTCGACCGGGCTCTTGCACTCCTGCAAGCACAGCACGTCGGGCGCCTCCTCGCGCAGGAGGCGCGTGACGAGGCCCTCGCGCAGGCGGACCGAGTTGATGTTCCAGGTGGCGACGGTGAGGGGCATCGGGGCTCCGGGCAGGGTCGGGGAATCGGCTGGAAGGGGCGTACACCCTGCGTGCACCCCCTGTGCACCCCCCGTGCATACGTCGGGGCGCCGGGAAGGGGCTTCGCCACCATGCCCCCGGCGGGCTTCCGGGGCTTCGCCCGTCCGCGGGCGGATCGGTCCACCGGACCAATCTTCAGATGCCCGCGGACCCCCCCAAGGCATTTCTGGAACGAAGACCCGGAAGGCGCCGGAGGCGTTCGCCCGTGGCGAGGCTGAACGGAGCTCAGGCCGGGAGGAGCCAGCGCAGCTCGCCGGCCTCGCCGGGGGCCAGTTCGATGCCGCGGGCGAGGCAGCCGAGGAACGCGAACTCGCGCTCCTCCAGGGGGCCCGATTCCAAGAGCACGGCCAGCGCGGTCTCGAACAGGCGGCGGCGGCTCGCGTCCGAGAGCGCGCCGCGCATCCAGCGGAACGTGCCGGCGGTGACGGGGCGGTCGCACAGGGCGGAGGCCTCGCCGAGGCGCGTCTCGGCGTCCTTCAGCCCGGCCACCTCGCGGGCGATCTGCGCGGCGCGGGCGAGGCGATGGTCGTCGGGCGCGCGGCCTCGGCGCACGGCGTGGACGAGGAGGTCGAGCATCATGAACCGCTCGCCGCCCTCGGGCGCGAGGATCGCGCGGCGCTCGGCGCGGCGGCGCTCGGCGGCGCGGCGCAGGAGGCTGGCCGCGATGCTGCCGATGACGAGCACGAGCGCGACGACGCTGATCCAGGGCAGGCTCTCGAGCGAGAGGCGCAGGGCGTCGGGAAACACGAAGAACGGCTCGCGCTGGTGGGGCAGGAAGCCGGGGATCTCCTGCGCGCCCGCCTCGTGGGCCGAGAGCAGCACCGCGAGCAGGCCGGCGAAGGACCGGCCCCCGGCGCGCTGCGGGGGCTTCGGGGCGGGCGGCGGGGGCTTGCGGAACGGCAACGGCATGGAGGGATCCGGCTTGGGTTCCGTCCCTCATGGCATCGGAATGGGGCGGGACCGTGGAGCGCGCCGAGCGGCGCGGCGGCACGCCGGGGAAGTGTGGCATCTGGGTTGCGACGACCGTCCCGCCGCCGGCGGGCGGATCGGTCCAGTGGACCGATCCGAGGGAGGAGCGGCCGCCCGCGAGGGCGGCCGATAGCAGGTGGTGGGGTTGGGGGGCGAGGCTTCCGCCGCCAGCGCCCGTGGTGGGCGGAGGCCCCGGCGCGAGGCCGGGGCGTCAGGGTGCAGTCCTCAGGCGTGGATCGCCCCGTCGCCGCAGGCCAGCGCGGCCTCGCGCATCGCTTCCGAGTACGTCGGGTGCGCGTGGCAGGTCCGCGCCACGTCCTCGGCGGCGGCGCCGAATTCCATGGCCACGCAGATCTCGTGGATCAGGTCGCCCGCCATGGGGCCGATCACGTGGCAGCCGAGGATGCGGTCGGTCTCCGCATCGGCGATCATCTTCACGAAGCCGTCGGCCGCGAAGTTGGCCTTGGCGCGGCCGTTGCCCTGGAACGCGAACTTGCCGACCTTGTAGGCGCGGCCCTCCTCCTTGGCGAGCTCCTCGGTGAGGCCCACGGAGGCGACCTCGGGGTGGGTGTAGATCACGCCCGGGATCACCTCGTAGTTCACGTGGCCCGCCTGGCCGGCCAGGATCTCGGCCACGGCCATGCCCTCGTCCTCGGCCTTATGGGCCAGCATCGGGCCGGCGATGGCGTCGCCGATGGCGCGGATGCCCTCCACGGAGGTGAGGTAGTGGTCGTCCACCTCGATCTGGCCGCGCTGGGTGAGCGTGACGCCCAGGGCCTCCAGCCCCAGGCCGTCCGTGTAGGGGCGCCGGCCCGTTGCCACGAGCACGATCTCGGATTCGAGGGTGTGGGCGCTGTCGTCCTTGCGCAGGGTGTAGTGCGTGGTGGCCCCGCCCTCGCCGGTCTCGACCTTGGACACGGCGGCGCCGGTCACGAACTCGAGCCCCTGGCGCTTGAGGATGCGCTGGAAGGTCTTGGCGACCTCGGCGTCCTGGCCGGGGGTGATGCCGTCGAGGTACTCGACCACGGTCACCTTCGTGCCGAGGCGGGCGTAGACCGAGCCCAGCTCCAGCCCGATCACGCCGCCGCCGATCACGGTCATTGTCTCGGGGATCTTCTCCAGCGCCAGCGCGCCGGTGGAGGTGACCACCGTCTTCTCGTCGACGGTGACGTCGGCGCCGGGGACGGGCGCGCTCTCGGAGCCCGAGGCGACCACGATGTGCTTCGCCTCGTGGACCTCGTCGCCCACCTTCACCTTTCCCGCCTCGGGGATCGAGGCCCAGCCCTTGAGCCAGTCGATCTTGTTCTTCTTGAACAGGAACTCGATGCCCTTGGTGTTGCCGGCGATGACCTCGTCTTTGTAGCCGAGCATCTTGGCCCAATCGACCGAGGGGGCGTCGCCCATGAGGCCCATCTTCTCGAAGTTGTGCTGCGCCTCGTGGAGCTGGTGGGAGGCATGCAGCAGGGCCTTCGAGGGGATGCAGCCCACGTTCAGGCAGGTGCCGCCCAGGGTCTCGCGGCCCTCGACGCAGGCGGTCTTGAGCCCGAGCTGCGCCGCGCGGATCGCGCAGACGTAGCCGCCGGGGCCGGAGCCGATGACGATGAGGTCGTATTGGGCCATGGGGTGTCCTTCGTTGCGGAAGCCGGGGGCGCTGCCCCCGGGTTCCGTCGTCGCGGGTGGGAAGCGGTCAGATCAGGGCCGAGATAACCATCAGGAGCGTCGCGGTGAACCCCACCATCCACAGGAGCGAGCGGCCGGGGCGCAGGCCCATGGCGTAGGCCGGCACGTAGAGGATGCGGGCGCCGAGATGCACGAAGGCGAGCACGGCGGTGAAGGCCGTGGCCTCGCCCGAAAGCGTCACCACGGCCACGGCGGCGGTGAAGAGCGCGAGGCTGGCGGCGTGGTTGTCGAAGGCGCGCCCCATGCGCTCGGTGCGCTGCGAGAGCTGGCGCGAGGGCGGGCGGTCGCGGGCGGACATGGTGTAGCCCATGCCGACCTCGCGGTTGGCGGGGATCGCGTAGAGCGCGAACTGCGCCGCGTGGAGCAGCACGGCGAGGGCGAGGGCGAGGAGCTCGGGGGTCATCGGCGGGTCCTCAGGATCATCCAGGTGGTGAGCGCCGAGAGCGCCGCATACCCGAGGGCCAGCCACCACAGGAACGGGTCGGGCCCGCGCCAGGCCTGGATGGCGGCGGCCAGCACGAAGGCGACGGCCACGCGCAGGACCCAGAAGGCGAGGGCGCGGCGGGCGGGCTCGCTCATGCGCGGCGCATGAAGCGGGCCGCGAGCGCGGGGCCGGTGGCGTTCTCGACTTCGAGCCAGGCCTCGGCCTTGGCGCGGTCGTTGACCTCGAAGAGGGCGGTGACGCCGCCGCTGTCGGCGTCGCGCCAGAGCTGCAGGAGGGTGAGGCCCGCGTTCATGCGCTTCTCGGTGTCGGCGTCGAACCCGGCCTTCCAGGCGTCGTAGGCGGGGGGCGTGAGGTGGAGGAGGAGGTTCATGGGGGCGGCTCCGCGCGTGGGGGACGGGGGCACCCTCGCACGGCGGAGCCGCCGGTCGCCAGTGCCGAGGCGGGGGCGGGGAAAGGGCCGAATGCGACATGGGCGCCGGCACGGGGCGGTCGCGGCGGCGCGGAGGCGTGCTAGGCTGCGCGCGACCAACGGAGGAGGACACGATGGCGAAGTCGTCGAAGGACTACGTGGCGGAGGCCAAGGCGTCGGTGGAGACGCTCGACCACGAGGCGCTGCGGCGCAAGGTCGAGGCGGGGGCGCTGGTGGTGGACGTGCGCGACCCCACCGAGGTGGCGGCCTCGGGCCGCATCCCGGGCGCGGCCAACGTCTCGCGCGGCATGCTGGAGTTCCGCGCCGACCCCGACAGCCCCTACCACGACGCGCGGTTCGCCAAGGACCGCGAGGTGGTCGTCTACTGCGCAAGCGGCGGCCGCGCGGCGCTGGCGGCCAAGACGCTGGGCGAGATGGGCTACGAGAAGGTCTGGAGCGGCGGCGGGTTCAAGGAGTGGCAGGAGGCCGGGGGGGAAGTGGAGGAGGCGGAGGAGTAGGGCGCGCCTCAATGGGTTTGGCGACGCCGCGCTGGGCGTCGTAGCGCTCTATTCCAACGTAAGGCTAGGCATCACGTGCTATCGCCATCGGCAAAAAATTCCGCCTCAGGTGCCGTATAAAAGAGTAAGTCTCAATCGCCTATGAATCTTCGCTCTCTAGCATTTCGGCAAGCATATGTAGCCGCCTGAATTGCCTTCTGGCAGTTCTGCGGATACCAATGAAGGTAGTAATCGCAAACACTATTCCTGGAAAAGCGTAAATGGGACTGCTTTCCGAAACTGCTCTTTCCAGCGTCCATGCGACTAGAAGTACGGGAACTAACCAAGACAGAGACGTCAAGGTTTCTATTCGAGTGACTAGTCTAGAGACAACTGCCGTCTGGAATGCTCCACTATCTGACTTGTGGCTTTTGAATAGTTTGCCCTCAACGCGCATATCGTAATCGATGAGGGACCAGCCGCCATCGAGGAGGAGATCTCCAAGAACGTATGCAAAGAATATCCACGGCAACAGCAAAAGCGAGGCTTCATCACTATTGGTAAAGAGCCGCGCCACTTTCTGCGCATCTAAATCATTCCCGGTTACGACGGCAACGACTTCGAGTCCTTGGAAAGCTACGTAAAAGCTGAACGCCCCGATCCCGACTGCGGAGAAAGTCCTTGGCATGAACTAGGTAAAGGGTTCATTCCTTAACTCAGCCAACTACTTTCTACCGCAATCAGTCCCACTTGTCTGCTACAAATCCATCAGCAGCCGCCGCGGGTCCTCCAGCGCCTCCTTCACCCGCACGAGGAACGTGACCGCCCCCTTCCCGTCCACGATGCGGTGGTCGTAGCTCAGCGCCAGGTACATCATCGGGCGGATGACGATCTCGCCGCCCACCACCACGGGGCGGTCCTGGATCTTGTGCATGCCCAGGATGCCGGACTGGGGCGGGTTGAGGATGGGCGAGCTCATCAGCGAGCCGTAGACGCCGCCGTTCGAGATCGTGAACGTGCCGCCCTGCATGTCGGCCATCGACAGCTTGCCGTCGCGCGCCGCGGCGCCCTTCTCGGCGATGGCCTTCTCGATCTGCGCGAAGCTCATGGCGTCGGCGTCGTGGATCACGGGGACCACGAGGCCCGTGGGCGTGCCCGCGGCGATGCCCATGTGCACGTAGCGCTTGTAGACCACGTCCGTCCCGTCGATCTCGGCGTTGACCTCGGGCACCTCGCCGAGCGCGTGGATGCAGGCCTTGGTGAAGAAGCTCATGAAGCCGAGCTTCACGCCGTGCTTCTTGAGGAACAGGTCCTTGTACTCCGAGCGCAGCGCCATGATCGCCGACATGTCCACCTCGTTGTAGGTGGTCAGCATCGCGGCGGTGTTCTGCGCGTCCTTGAGGCGCCGGGCGATGGTCTGGCGCAGGCGCGTCATGCGCACCCGCTCCTCGCGGCCCTCGTCGGCGGCGGGGGTGGGGGCGCGGGATTCGGCCTTCGCGGGCGCGGGGGCCTTCGAGGGCGCCTCGGCGCGCTGGGCGTCCTGCTTCATGATGCGGCCGTCCTTGCCGGTGCCCTGCACCTGGGCGGGGTCGAGCCCCTTCTCGGCCATGATCTTCTTGGCCGACGGCGCGTGCTCGATGTCCGCGGACTGCGCCACGGCCTTCGCCGCGGGGCGCGGCTCGGGGTCGACGAGCTTCGGCTCGTGCACGTCCGCGCCGCTGCCCGCGGTCATGCGCGCGAGCGTGCCGCCCGCCTGCACCACCTCGCCCTCGGCCACGAGGATCTCGCTTAAGGTTCCAGCCGCGGGGGCGGGCACCTCGACCGAGACCTTGTCGGTCTCCAGCTCGCAGAGCATCTCGTCCTGCGCGACCGCGTCGCCGGGCTTCTTGAACCACGAGGCGACCGTGGCCTCGGAGACGCTCTCGCCCAGGGCGGGCACCACGACGTCGATGGACTGGCCGCCGCCGCCGCCGCCGGACGCGCCCTCGTCCGACTTCGCGCTCACCGCGCCGCCCGCGTCGCTGGTGCCCTCCTCGGAGCCGGGCTTGGCCACGGCCGCCGGAGCGGAGGCGTAGGAGGCGTCGGCGCCCGCGCCCTCCTGGATGGTGGCGAGCAGGGCGTCGACGCCCACGGTCTCGCCCTCCTGGGCCACGATCTCGCCGAGCGTGCCGGTGGTGGGGCTGGGCACCTCCACCGTGACCTTGTCGGTCTCCAGCTCGCACAGCATCTCGTCGGTGGCGACGGGGTCGCCGGGCTTCTTGAACCAGGTGGCCACGGTGGCCTCGGTCACGGATTCGCCCAGCGTGGGGACCTTCACTTCGATCATTCGATCACTCCATGCTCAGCGCTTCGGTGACGAGCGCCTCTTGTTGTGCCTTGTGCTGCGACGCGAGGCCCGTGGCCGGCGAGGCGGATGCGGTGCGGCCCACGTAGCGGGGCCGCGTGTGGGCGGCGCCGATGCGGGTCAGCACCCATTCGAGGTTCGGCTCCACGAAGGTCCAGCCGCCCTGGTTCTTGGGCTCTTCCTGGCACCAGACCATCTCGGCGTCCTTGAAGCGCTCCAGCTCCTTGACCATCGCCAGCGCCGGGAACGGGTAGAACTGCTCGAGGCGCAGGAGGTACACGTCGTCCGCCCCGGCGGCATCCCGCGCTTCCAGCAGGTCGTAGTAGACCTTGCCCGAGCACAGCACCACGCGGCGGATCTCGGCGTCCGGCTTCAGCTGCAGCTCGGAGTTGCCGTGCTGGGCGTCGTCCCACAGCACCCGGTGGAATGTGGAGCCGGACTGGAACTCCTCGGCGCGGCTGACGGCCATCTTGTGGCGCAAGAGCGACTTGGGCGTCATCAGCACCAGCGGCTTGCGGAAGGTGCGGTGGAGCTGGCGGCGCAGGATGTGGAAGTAGTTGGCCGGCGTGGTGCAGTTGGCCACGATCCAGTTGTCGCCGCCGCACATCTGCAGGAACCGCTCCAGCCGCGCCGAGGAGTGCTCGGGGCCCTGGCCCTCGTAGCCGTGGGGCAGGAGGCACACGAGGCCGGACATGCGCAGCCACTTCGACTCGCCGGACGAGATGAACTGGTCGAACATGATCTGGGCGCCGTTGGCGAAGTCGCCGAACTGCGCCTCCCACATGGTCAGGGCGTTGGGCTCGGCCAGCGAATAGCCGTACTCGAAGCCGAGCACCGCGTACTCCGACAGCGCCGAGTCGATCACCTCGAACGGGGCCTGCCCCTCGCGGATGTGGTTGAGCGGATAGTGCCGCTCCTCGGAGGTCTGGTCGATCAGGCCCGAGTGCCGCTGCGAGAAGGTGCCCCGCGTCGAGTCCTGCCCCGACAGGCGCACCTTGTAGCCCTCGGTCAGGAGCGAGCCGAAGGCCAGCGCCTCGCCGGTGGCCCAGTCGAAGCCCTCGCCGCCCTCGAACATGGCGCGGCGGCTCTCCATCAGGCGGCCCACGGTCTTGTGGAGCGGGAAGCCCTCGGGAACGCGGGTGATCGCCTCGCCCACCTCGCGGAAGGTCGCCTCGGAGATGCCGGTCTCGCCGCGCACGTATTCGGACTCGTCGCGCCGGTCGATGTGCTTCCAGCGCCCGTCGAGCCAGTCGGCCTTGTTGGGGCGGTAGTCGCGGCCGGCCTCGAACTCGTCCGCCAGCCGCTTCTGGAAGGCGGCCTGCATCGCCTCGACCTCGCCCTCGGGGATCAGCCCGTCGCGCGCGAGGCGCTCGGAGTAGAGCGAGAGCGTCGTCTTGTGGCCCTTGATGCGCTTGTACATCAGGGGGTTGGTGAACATGGGCTCGTCGCCCTCGTTGTGACCGAAGCGGCGGTAGCAGAAGATGTCGACCACGACGTCCTTGCCGAACTTCTGCCGGAACTCGATCGCCACGCGGGCGGCGTGGACCACGGCTTCGGGGTCGTCGCCGTTGACGTGGAAGATGGGCGCCTCGACCACCAGCGCGTTGTCGGTAGGGTAGGGGCTGGAGCGCGAGAAGTGCGGCGCGGTGGTGAAGCCGATCTGGTTGTTCACCACGAGGTGGATGGTGCCGCCGGTGCGGTGGCCGCGCACGCCCGAGAGCGCGAAGCACTCGGCCACCACGCCCTGACCCGCGAAGGCGGCATCCCCGTGGAGGAGCACGCCCGTCACCTTGCGGCGCTCGGTGTCGCCGAGCTGGTCCTGCTTGGCGCGCACCTTGCCGAGCACCACGGGGTTCACGGCCTCGAGGTGGCTGGGGTTCGCGGTCAGCGACAGGTGCACGACGTTGCCATCGAACTCCCGGTCGCTGGAGGCGCCGAGGTGGTACTTCACGTCGCCCGACCCGTCGACCTCCTCGGGCTTGAAGCTGCCGCCTTGGAACTCGTTGAAGATGGCGCGGTAGGGCTTGCCCATCACGTTGGCGAGCACCGAGAGGCGTCCGCGGTGGGGCATGCCGATCACGATGTCGCGCAGACCGAGCTGGCCGCCGCGCTTGATGATCTGCTCCATCGCCGGGATCAGGGCCTCGCCGCCGTCGAGGCCGAAGCGCTTGGTGCCCATGTACTTGACGTGCAGGTACTTCTCGAAGCCCTCGGCCTCGACCAGCTTGTTGAGGATCGCCTTGCGCCCCGCCTGGGTGAACTCGATCTCCTTGCCCAGGCCCTCGATCCGCTCCTTGAGCCAGGCGGACTGCTCTGGGTCGGAGATGTGCATGTACTGCAGCGCGAAGGTGCCGCAGTAGGTGCGGCGCAGGATCGACACGATCTGGCGGAGCGTCGCGACCTCCAGACCCAGCACCTGGTCGATGAAGATCGGCCGCTCCATGTCGGCCTCCTCGAAGCCGTAGGAGCGGGGGTCGAGCTCGGGATGGGGCACCTCGGCGCGCATGCCCAGGGGGTCGAGGTCGGCGGCGAGGTGGCCGCGGATGCGGTAGGCGCGGATCAGCATCAGCGCGCGGATCGAGTCGAGCACGGCGCGGCGCACCTGCTCGTCGGTGATGGACGCGCCCTGCTCGGCGGCCTTGGCCCGGATCTTGTCTCCGGCGGCCTTCGTCTCCTTGGCGGGGGCCTCGGGCCACTCGCCGGTCAGCGCCGCCGTGAGGTCGTCGGAGGGCTGCGGCGGCCAGTCGGCGCGGGCCCAGGAGGGGCCGGTGGCGCCCGACGACTCGCCGTCCATGGAGCGGAAGAACGCGGCCCAGGCCTCGTCCACCGCGCCGGGGTCTGCACTGTAGCGCGCGTAGAGCTGCTCCAGGTAGGCCGCGTTGTGCCCCTGCATGAAGGAGGTGGAGCGGAACGCGTCGTTGGGATTCTGTCCGGTCATCGGATCGCCTCCTGGGCGGGACGGCCCTCGCCTCGGGGGCGGGGCGGGGCTATGAGGGCGGCGTGAACCACCTGTTCCTGATCGGCGCGCCGAAGGGCGGCACCACCTCGCTGGCAGCAGCATTGGAGCGGCACGTGGCGGTCTCGGTGGCGCGGGGCAAGGAGCCGCGGCACTTCACCGACTTCGCCGAGCGGCGCTGGGCCGGGCCGGGCGCGCGCGCGTTCCGCGCCGACATCGTCGCCGGGCGCGCGGCGTGGGAGGCGCTGTTCGAGCCGGGCGCGGCGTGGCGCGTGGACGCCTCCACCGACATGCTCCACAACGCCGCCGCGCCGGAGCGGGTGGCGCGCTTCGCCGAAGAGCAGCCGGGCTGCACGGTCGTCGCCGCCGTGCTGCGCGACCCCGTGGAGCGGGCCGTGAGCGAGTACCGCCACACCCTGCGCGACGGGTTGGAGCGCGAGACGCTCGCCCACGCGCTCGATCTCGAGGCCGAGCGCCGCGCGGCGGGCTGGCAGCCCCTGTTCCGTCACGCCGAGCGATCCCGCTACGCCGAGGCGCTGGCGCGCTGGCGTGCTGTGGGGGAGGTGCTGGTGTTGGACTACCACCGGCTCGACGAGGCCCGCGGCGCCCTGTTCGCGGCGATGGGGCTGGAGCCGCCCGAGGGCGCCGCGCTGCCCCACGCGAACCGGGGCCGGGTGCCGCGCGTGGGCGCCCTGAACCGCCTCCTGCGCGCCGCGCCCCTGCGCCGGGCCGTGCGCCGCGTGGTGCCGGCCGGTCCCCGCGGCGCCGTGCGGCGCCTCCTGGAGAGCGCCACCACCGGCGCGTGGCAGCCCGCGCCCGCGGACCTCGCCCGCCTGCGCGCCCTGCTGGCCGACGACATCGCCCGGTGCGCCCGCGACGGGGACGTGCCCACGGCGCACTGGCACCTCGCGCGGGGCGGCTAGGGCGCTCATGCCGCTCCCCGCGGCCGGCGGGTCGGCGCGGCGAGGCCGAGGATCAGCAAGAGGCTCGCCCCCGCGGCCATGGCCAGCAGCCCGACGTCCACGGCCACCACCACCAGCGCGTCCACGAGGAAGGTGGCCACGAAGGCCCAGCAGAAAAGCACGACCACGACGGCCGTGGACACGAAGGCGTCCGTGGAGAGCGCCGCGAACAGCGCGCGGGTCAGCACGAGGTCGTAGAACTCGGCCACGCGCGCCAGCCACGCGAGCCACAGGGCCGCGGGCGCCACCACGAGGGGGACGCCGATGGCCCTAGCGAGGCCCGCGTCGCGCAGGCGCCGCACCGAGGCGATCCCGAGCGGCACGAGGGCGAGGGCCAGCACCAAGAGCCCCGCCGCCCCGAGCTGATCCGCCAGCCCCGCGAGGATGCGCCCCAGCGCCTCGGGCGCGGTCTCGGCCCCGGCGGTGGGGGCGGGCGTCGGCGGCGGCTCCGACAGTGCGGCGACGACCGCGACCCAGAGGGCGAGCAGCGCCAAGGGGGGCGCCACGGCGCGCAGGAAGTCGCGCCGCGCGAGCGGGCCGCGCCCGGCGTAGGCCCGCCGCACTCGCCCGGCCATGGCGCGAACCCGGCTCATCCCTTCGCGATCGCCTCCTGCACGGCCTCGCCCAGGGTGGCGGGGCTGTCGGCGACCACGATGCCGGCGGCCTTCATGGCCTCGATCTTGGACTCCGCGTCGCCCTTGCCGCCCGCCACGATGGCGCCGGCGTGGCCCATGCGGCGGCCCGGGGGGGCGGTGCGCCCGGCGATGAAGCCGGCCGTCGGCTTCCAGCGGCCCCGCTTGCGCTCGTCGGCCAGGAACTGGGCGGCCTCCTCCTCGGCGGTGCCGCCGATCTCGCCGATCATGATCATCGACCGGGTCTCGTCGTCGGCCAGGAACATCTCGAGGACGTCGATGTGCTCGGTGCCCTTGATGGGATCGCCGCCGATGCCCACGGCCGTGGACTGGCCCAGCCCGAGGTCGGCGGTCTGCTTGACGGCCTCGTAGGTCAGCGTGCCCGAGCGCGACACCACGCCCACCGAGCCGCGCTTGTGGATGTGGCCGGGCATGATGCCGATCTTGCAGGCGTCGGGCGTGATGACGCCCGGGCAGTTCGGCCCGATCAGCCGCGTCTTCGAGCCGTCGAGGGCGCGCTTCACCTTCATCATGTCGAGCACCGGGATGCCTTCCGTGATGCAGACCACCAGCGGGATCTCGGCGTCGATGGCCTCCAGGATGGAGTCGGCCGCGAAGGGGGGCGGCACGTAGATCACGGAGGCGTTGGCGCCGGTGCGCTCCACGGCCTCGTGGCAGCTGTCGAAGACCGGCAGGTCGAGGTGGGTCTGGCCACCCTTTCCGGGCGTCACGCCGCCGACCATCTTGGTGCCGTAGGCGATGGCCTGCTCGGAGTGGAAGGTGCCCTGCGAGCCGGTGAGGCCCTGGCAGATGACCTTGGTGTTCTCGTCGACGAGGATTGCCATGCGCGGTCCTTCAGTTGCGCGGAGCGAGACGCTCCACCTGCATGTATGTCTCGGTGCCGTCGGGGCCGGGGCGGGTGCCCACGTGGACCACGGCGACGCGCGAGGGGTTGAGGTAGCGGGCGGCGAGCAGCGCGGTGCCGTCCGCCGCCGCGTGGGTGCGGGGGAGGGGAGCCTCGTCCCGGATGCCCTCGGCCAGGAGGCCCGCCACGGCGGCCTCCACGGCGGCATCCGCGTGGTCGCCGTCGAAGGCGACCTCGCAGCGGCGGTCGGTGCCGGGCGTGGGCGCGCGGCCCCCGGTGGTCGAGGGAGGGGCGTCCGAGAACGGGCGGCTGTCGTAGAAGTCCACCCGCGCGCCGGTGGGGGCGAGCAGGGCCTCGGCCCGCTCGGCGGTCATGAGGGGCGAGAAGCAGTTCTCCGCGAAGGCCGTCATGGCCTCCTCCGGGCCGGCGAGGGCCGGGGGGGCGAGGAGGGACAGTGCCGTCGCGAGCACGAGCTTCCTGCCCTTCGCTTGCGCGTCCGCGCCGCTCCGGGGCTTCGCCCGTTCGGGGCTCGATCGATCCACTGGATCGATCGCCGGCTTTGCCGGGCCGCCCCTCACCCTTTGACCGCCTTCACGATCTTCTGCGCGCCGTCCTTCAGGTCGTCGGCGGCGATCACGTCGAGGCCGGAGCCGTTGATGATGTCCTTGCCCTTCTGGACGTTGGTGCCCTCGAGGCGGACCACCAGCGGCACCTTCAGGCCGACTTCCTTCACGGCCGCGACCACGCCCTCGGCGATCACGTCGCAGCGCATGATGCCGCCGAAGATGTTGACGAGGATGCCCTTCACGTTCGGGTCCGAGGTGATGATCTTGAACGCCTCGGTCACCTTCTCCTTCGTGGCGCCGCCGCCCACGTCGAGGAAGTTCGCGGGCTCGGCGCCATAGAGCTTGATGATGTCCATGGTCGCCATGGCGAGGCCGGCGCCGTTGACCATGCAGCCGATCTCTCCGTCCAGGGCGATGTAGTTGAGGTCGTGCTTCGAGGCCGCCAGCTCCTTGGGGTCCTCCTCGGTCTCGTCGCGCAGCTCGGCGATGTCCTTGTGGCGGTAGATGGCGTTGCCGTCGAAGCCGACCTTGGCATCGAGCACCTTGAGGTCGCCCGCGTCGGTCACGATCAGCGGGTTGATCTCCAGCATCTCCATGTCCTTCTCGGTGAAGGCCCGGTAGAGCTGCCCCATCAGCTTCACGCACTGCTTGACCTGCTGGCCCTCGAGCCCGAGGGCGAAGGCGACGCGGCGGCCGTGCCAGGGCTGGAAGCCGGTGGCGGGATCGACCGAGAAGCTGACGATCTTCTCGGGGGTGGAGGCGGCGACCTCCTCGATGTCCATCCCGCCCTCGGTGGAGCAGACGAAGCCGATACGGCTGGTCTGACGGTCCACGAGAAGGGCCAGGTACAGCTCGCACGCGATGTCCGAGCCATCCTCGATGTAGATGCGGTTGACCTGCTTGCCCGCGGGGCCGGTCTGGTGCGTGACGAGGGTGTTGCCCAGCATCCGCCGCGCCTCCTCGGCGGCCTCCTCCACGGACTTGGCCAGGCGCACGCCGCCCTTCTCGCCCGCATCGGTCTCCTTGAACGAGCCCTTGCCCCGGCCGCCCGCGTGGATCTGCGCCTTGACCACCCAGAGAGGTCCGTCGAGCTGCGCGGCGGCGGTCTTGGCGTCGGCGGCCTTGGTCACGGCCACGCCCTCGCTCACGGGGGCGCCGAAGTCGCGCAGGAGCGCCTTGGCCTGGTACTCGTGGATGTTCATGCGTGCGTCCCCGCTGATGTCCGGATCGCCGGCGGGGTGGCACGGGCGGGACGCGAGGGGAACCGGAATCGGGAAAGTTGGCGCTATCAGGCGCGGAAACGCGCCGATCGTGATCACACTCGATCGGGGTGTGATCACAAGTGGGCCGGCGGCCGGGGACGCACGCCCCCGGCCGCCGGGCGGGGACTCAGCCCAGCGTGCCGTCGATCGCCTTGCAGGCCTCCACGAGGCCCTTCACGGCGTCCACCGACTTGTCGAACATCGCCTGCTCGTCGCGACCGAGCTTGATGTCCACCACGCGCTCGATGCCGTTCGCGCCGATCACCGTGGGCACGCCCACGTACATGCCCTTGAGGCCCAGCGCCCCGTCGACCCAGGCGGCCGCCGGCAGGAGGCGCCGCTGGTCTTTGAGGTAGGCCTCGGCCATCTCGATCGCCGAGGCGGCGGGGGCGTAGAAGGCCGAGCCGGTCTTCAGGAGCCCGACGATCTCGGCGCCGCCGTCGCGGGTGCGCTGCACGATCGCATCGAGCCGCTCCTGGGTGGTCCAGCCCATCTGGACCAGGTCGGGCAGGGGGATGCCGCCCACGGTGGAGTAGCGGGTGAGGGGCACCATCGTGTCGCCGTGGCCGCCCAGCACGAAGGCCGAGACGTCGCGCATGGAGACGTCGAACTCGAGGCTCAGGAAGTGGCGGAAGCGGCCCGAGTCGAGCACGCCGGCCATGCCGACCACCTTCTCGTGGGGCAGGCCCGAGTACTCGCGCAGCGCCCAGACCATCGCGTCCAGCGGGTTGGTGATGCAGATCACGAAGGCGTCCGGCGCATGGGCGGCGATGCCCTCGCCCACGGATTTCATGACTTTGAGGTTGATGCCCAGGAGGTCGTCGCGGCTCATGCCCGGCTTGCGCGGCACGCCCGCGGTGACGATGCACACGTCGGCGCCGGCGATGTCGGCGTAGTCGTTGGTGCCCGCGAGCTTCGCGTCGAAGCCCTCGACCGGGCCGCTCTCGGCGATGTCGAGCGCCTTGCCCTGCGGCACGCCCTCGGCGATGTCGAAGAGGACGACGTCCCCCAGCTCCTTGATGGCGGCGAGATGGGCGAGCGTGCCGCCGATCTGGCCGGCGCCGATGAGGGCGATCTTGGGTCGGGCCATGCTGTTCACTCCGGGAATCCAGTCGCGCGGAGGGCTATCGGAACCGCCGGGGGCCGCGCAAGTCCCGCGCGGGACGGGGGGGTGGGGAGAGACCGGGGAGACGACGATGCCGATGCCATGGACCTACCGCCACGCCTCCGCCGAGTGGAGCGCGATGCTCGTGGACCTGCGGGACCGGATGGGCCTCGCGTCGGACAACATGGCCTACACCGCCTTCGACGGTGTGCTGCAGGTGTTCCGCCGGCGCCTCCGCGCGCGGGAGGGGCTGGACTTCGCGTCCGTGCTGCCGGCGGTGCCGCGCGCGATCTTCGTCGCCGGCTGGATCCCCGAGGCGGCGCCGCCGCCCTTCGCGGAGCGCGCCGCGCTGGTGCGCGAGGTGCAGGCGGTGCGCCGGGACCACAACCTCGCGCCGGACCACGTGATCGAGGCGGCGGCCTGGTGCTTGCGGCGGCGGGTCGACCCGCGCGCCTTCGAGAGGGTGCTCGCCCGGTTGCCCGAAGGGGCGGCGGCGTTCTGGCACGTGGACGTGGATGATCCGGGCGAGCTGGCGCCGCGGTTCCCCTAGGCGGCGCCCCGGGGAGGGGGCGCCGCGCGGGCCTCAGGCGTCGGCGTCGGCGGCGTGGGACAGGTCGTCCATCCGGTCCTCCCAGTGCTGGCCCGACGCCACGAGGCACATGCGCCCGTCGGGCAGCGTCACGGTCACGGTCCACGAGCCCGTCTCCTCGGAGGCGAACACCTCCAGCACGCGGTTCTCGGTGCCCAGCCCGATGCCGCGCCGCGTCTCGCCGAAATGCGAGGCGAGCCGCTCCACGATCTGAGGGCGCGTGCCGCAGGTGGAGCCGGCCGCCCCCGCGCTGCCGGCGAAGAGCGTGACGGCCACCGCGGCCACCGCGGCGAGCGCGGCGAGGGTGGCGTTCAGGATGTCCGTGTCGGTCATGGCACCGTCCTTGCTAGGAGGCGGGCCGCCCGCGAGGAGCGCGGGGGCGCGATCCTCGGAGGGCCCGGCCTCGTGCCGGGAACGGAGGGAGCCTGCGCCCGGGACGTGGAGATTCGGTTAACGATGGGTGCGTGCGAACGCGGCGTCCCATGCTGCACGTGCGAAGGTCGCGCTTGCCATGCGGTCCCGCCCCCCCTACCGATTCCGCCCATGACCCGACCCTTGCGCTCCGTGCTCTACATCCCCGGCTCCAAGCCCCGCGCCCTCGAGAAGGCCCGCGGCCTGCCAACGGATGCCATCATCTTCGACCTCGAGGACGCCGTGGCGCCCGCCGAGAAGGCGGCCGCCCGCGAGACGCTGCGCGAGGCGCTCGCGGGCGACTACGGCACGCGCCTGCGCCTCGTGCGGGTGAACGGCCTCGACACCGAGTGGGGCGCCGCCGACCTCGCCGCCTTCGCGGACGCCCCCTGCGACGCGATCCTCTTGCCCAAGGTCGACGGTCCCGAGACCGTGGAGGCGGCGCGCCAGCACGCCGCGCGCCCCTTCTGGGCCATGATGGAGAGCGCGCGGGGCATCCTCCACGCCGCCGCCATCGCCGAGGCGGTGGAGGGCTTCGTGCTCGGCACCAACGACCTCGCCCGCGAGTTGGGCTGCGAGACGCCCGCGGGCCGGATGCCGATGATGACGGCGCTGCAGACGGCCCTCCTGGCCGCGCGGGCCGCGGGCATCCCCTGCATCGACGGCGTCTACAACGCCTTCCGCGACGAGGACGGGCTGCGCGCCGAGTGCGCGCAAGGCAAGGCCCTGGGCATGGATGGCAAGTCGCTGATCCACCCCGCGCAGGTCGAGGTCGCCAACGCGGCATTCTCGCCGTCGGAGGAGGAGGTCGACCTCGCCCGCCGCCAGATCGAGGCGTTCGACGCCGCCATCGCGGACGGGCAGGGGGTCGCCGTGCTCGACGGGCGCATCGTAGAGAACCTCCACGTGGAGACCGCGCGGCGCACGCTCGCGCGGGCGAACGCATGATCGTCCTCGTCCTCGGCCTCCTGCTCTGGGCGGGCGCGCACTTCTTCAAGCGCATCGCCCCGGATGCCCGCGCCCGCCTCGGCGACCGGGGCAAGGGGCTCGTCGCCCTCCTGCTCGTCGTCTCGGTGGTCCTGATGGTGCTCGGCTACCGCGCCGCGCCCGCCGACGCCTACTGGGCGCCTCCTGCGTGGACGAAGCACCTCAACAACCTCCTGATGCTGGTCGCCTTCTACCTGTTCGGCGTGGGCGCGGCGAAGGGCACCACCGCCGGCTGGCTGCGCCACCCGCAGCTCACGGCCGTCGTGCTGTGGTCGGCGGCGCACGTGCTCGCCAACGGCGAGATCAAGGCCCTGGTGCTGTTCGGCGGCCTCGGGCTCTGGGCCGTGGCCGAGATGATCGTGATCAACCGCGCGCAGCCGTGGGAGCGCCCCGCCGCAACTTCGGTGAAGGGCGACGTGAAGGCCCTCGTCATCGGCCTCGTGCTCTACGCCGTCGTCGCGGCCGTCCATGTCTGGCTCGGCGTCTGGCCCTTCGGAGGACCCGCATGACCACCACGCTCTACCGCCTGCTGACGGGCGAGGACTCCTCGGAGTTCTGCCACAAGGTCACGCGCGCGCTCGACGCGGGCTGGGTGCTCTACGGATCGCCCTCCTACGCCTTCGACGCGGGCACGGGCGTCATGCGCTGCGCCCAGGCCGTGACGAAGGAGGCCGACGCCTACGACCCGGACCGGAGGCTCGGCGAGCAATGACCAAGACCAACCCGGGCCGCTTCTTCGAGGACTACCGCCTCGGCGAGACCATCCGCCACGCCGTGCCGCGGACCATCGCGGAGGGCGAGCGCGCGCTCTACCACGCGCTCTACCCCCAGCGCTTCGCGCTCCACTCCTCGGACGCCTTCGCGCTCGACTGCGGGCTGGACGGGGCGCCGCTCGACGACCTGCTGGTGTTCCACACGGTGTTCGGCAAGACCGTGCCCGACATCTCGCTGAACGCAGTCGCCAACCTCGGATACGCCGAAGCGCGCTTCCACCGCTCCGTCTGGCCCGGCGACACGCTGCGCGCCGAGAGCGAGGTGATCGGCCTGAAGCAGAACTCCAACGGCCGCTCCGGCGTGGTCTGGGTCCGCACGCGGGGGCTGAACCAGGCGGGCGAGACCGTGCTGAGCTACGTGCGCTGGGTCATGGTCCGCAAGCGCGACGAGGACGCGCCCGCGCCCGAGACCGCGATCCCAGAGCTGGCCCACGCGGTGGAGCCCGGCGAGCTGGAGATCCCCGAGGGCCTCGACTTCCTCGGCTACGATTTCGCCCTGGCCGGCGAGCCGCACCGCGCCCGCGACTACGCCGTGGGCGAGCGCATCGACCACGTCGACGGCGTGACGATCGAGGAGGCCGAGCACATGCTCGCCACCCGCCTGTGGCAGAACACGGCCAAGGTGCACTTCGACGCCACCCACCGCGACGACGGGCGCCGCCTCATCTACGGCGGCCACGTGATCAGCCTCGCCCGCGCCCTGTCGTTCAACGGGCTGGCGAACGCGCAGGTAGTGGCCGCGATCAATGCCGGCGCCCATGCCAACCCCTGTTTCGCAGGCGACACCGTGCGCGCCTGGTCCGAGGTGCGCGCCGTGGAGCGGCTGCGCAACGACGTGGGCGCCCTGCGCCTGCGCACCGTCGCCACCCGGGGCGAGGCCTTCGCGCTGACCGGCGAGGACGGCAAGTACCTCCCCGAGGTGCTGCTCGATCTCGACTACTGGGTGCTGATGCCGCGCTGACGCGCGCCCCCGGGTGCGCTAGGTTGCGCCCCATGATCCGTGCCCTTCTCCTCGCGTTCTTCGCCACCGCCGCCGCGGCGCCCGCCCGCGCGGACTTCGTGCTCAACAACCTGCGCTTCACGCTCTACCACGAGGCCGCCCATGCCGTGATCGACGGCTGGTCGGTGGGCCTGTCCGGCCCCGAGGAGGTCGCCGCCGACGGCTTCGCGGTGCTGCTGGCCCACCGGCTCCACGACGAGGAGACGTCGCGGGACCTCATCACCGACGCGGTGCGCCTGGGGCGGATGGACGCCGCCGAGGAACTGTTCGACCCCTGGGAGCAGTACATGCCCGGCGCCCAGCGCGTCGCCTGGACGCTGTGCCTGTGGTACGGGCTGGCGCCCGCGCGGCGCGGCGACCACGCCCGCGCGCTGGGCATGCCCGCGAGCCTCGCGCCGCGCTGCGAGGAGGCGGCGGGGCGCCTGCGCGCGGCGTGGGATCCGGTGCTGGAGCGGATGCGCGGCGCGGGCGGGCGCACCAGCTTCCGCGCCAGCCGCAGCGGCAAGGCCCTGCGCCTCCTGGCGCCCGACCTCCTGCGCCTCAACCGCGAGATCGCGCTGCCGCGCCCGATCCCGGTGCGCTCCGAGGCCTGCGGCGAGGACAACGCCTTCTACTACCACTTCGACGCCCGCATCGTGTTCTGCGACGAGATGGTGGGCGCCCTTCGCGCCGCCGCCCCCTGACACGCGAGAGGGGGCCGCGAAGGCCCCCTCCCACCCGTTGCCCGGCCCGGCCCGGCGTCAGGCGCGCGCGACGCGCCCCGCGACCGCGCCGCCGATCGCGGCACCGAGCCCGATCAGCGAGGCGAGGGCGGCCAGCCACGCGGCGGTGGCGGCGGCATCGGCGGCCGTGTCGGCGGCCTCCAGCGCGGCGGCCTGCGCCTCCTCGAGGGCGGCGGCGGCCTCGGCCTGCGCCTCCTCGGCGCGGGCCTGCACCGTGTCCACGAACTGCTCGGCCTCCGCGCGCGTCAGCCCGAAGCGCCGCTCCATCTGCGCCAGCGCCTCCTCGCGGTCCTCCTCGCCCAGCACGCCGCCGCGGCCGAACACGGTGTCGAGGAAGCCCGACACGTCCTGCCCGATGTCGCCGGGCGAGCGGATCGCGTCCGCGGCGGCCTCGGTGGCCTCCTGCGCGATGGCGGCCTGCTCGCGCTGCGACACCACGGCGCGAAACGCCTCGCGGGTCTCGCGGCGGAACGCCTGCGGGGTCAGGCCCTGCTCGCGCAGCGCCGACTGCACGCCTTCGGGCAGGCTGTCGATCGCCACCGACGGCACCGAGAGGTCGGGCAGCGACAGGTCGTCGGGGATCACGGCGCCCACCGCCGAAGTGGCGCCCGAGGCCGCCGTGCTCAGCGCCGAGCCGGCCACGCCCATGATGCCGCTCGCCGCCGACACCGCCAGCCACAGGGCGGCCAGCGTGGTCAGCGCCCAGACGCAGGCGCCGTGGATCGCGGCACCGACGGACGGGATCACGCCCGCCAGCCGCCCGGCCACGAAGCCGCCCGCCGCCAGCGCGACCAGTTGGCTGAGGAACTGCCAGATCGCGGTAGTGGTCAGCGCGCCGTTGGCGGGCGTCGCCTCGTCGGGCTCGAACAGCGTGAAGCCGAGGCCGATGCCCGCTACGCCCAGGAGCACGAACACCGCCAGCGCCACGGCCGTCCCGGCGAAGATCGCGCCCCAGACGGCCCGGCCGCGCGTGTCGTAGGTGCGCTCCACCGCGTCGTGGGCGAGGTCGGAAGTGGGGGGCACGGCGTCTCTGCGCGCGGTGCGGGGGGGCGTGGCCATGGGTGCGGTCTCCTTGCACGGGTCGGTCATGGATCGGGACGGGCCATCGGCCCGCCCGTCCCTTGGGCAACCGTCCGCAGCGGCGAGGGTTCCCCGTGGCTACCGGGCCATGCCGTTCTCGCCGAACGGATCGTGCCCCCAGTTCTTCATGGAAAACGTCCAGTCCGAGCCCTCGGGCTCGTCCGGCACCTGCGCGCCGTGGCGTTTGATGTAGCCCACCACTTTGCCCATGTGGTCCCAGTCGTCGTCCGAGAGGTCGCTCTTGTTGGTGCGCTTGATCTCGACGATGCGGCGCCCGGACTTGTGGCCGGTGCTCTCGCCCTCGCCCTGGCCGACGGACTTGGACTCCTCGGTCTCCAGCCAGTCCTCCAGCTCCTTGGGGGCCATGTTCACCAGCTTCCCCCATTCCTCCCAGATCTCGTCGTGCGACTTCGCCATGATGCGTCTCCTCGGTCGGGTCGGGGCCGCAACGGCCGGACGGGCCGGGGGTTCCCGCCGCCCCCCTGCGGCGCCGCGCCCCCGTGACACCGCGCGGGAAACCGCTAGAACCACCGCAGCACAGCTTGAAGGGAGGCCGCATGGCCGACGTGAACCGGGGCAACCGCCCGCTCTCGCCCCACCTGCAGATCTACCGGCCCCAGATCACCTCGATCTCGTCGATCCTCACGCGCATCACCGGCAACGCGCTGGTGGTGGCGGGCCTCATGGTCACCTGGTGGTTCCTGGCCGCGGCCGCCGGCCCCGACGCCTTCGCCACCGCCGACGCGGTGCTGACCTCGTGGTTCGGCAAGCTGGTGTTCCTCGGCTCGATCTGGGCGCTCTGGTACCACACGCTGGCCGGCATCCGGCATCTGATCTGGGACACCGGCAAGCTGCTCGACATCGAGAGCGCCGAGGCCATGGGCTGGGGCATCGTGATCGGCTCCGTGCTCTTGACCCTCTTCACCGTCGTCGTCCTCTAGGAGCCCTTCCCATGCCGTACATCACCGCGCGCAAGCAGGTCTCCGGCCTCGGCACGGCCCGCTCGGGCACCACCCACTTCTGGCAGCAGACGGTGCTGTCGGCGGCCCTCGTGATCCTGGTGCCGCTCTTCGTGTTCACCTTCGGCGCCATGCTCGGCGAGCCCTGGGCCGAGGTCGTCGCCTTCTACTCCCGCCCCTTCCCGGCGCTGGTGGCCGTGCTTACCTTGGCCGTTGGCTGGGTCCACTTCGCCAAGGGCGTGCAGGTGCTGATCGAGGACTACGTCCGCGGCTTCGCGCGCAAGGCGCTGATCGTCGTCACCAAGCTGCTGAGCTACGCCGCCGCGCTCGCTTCCGTCTGGGCCGTGGCCCGACTGGCCCTCTGAGAGGAATCCCGATGTCCGCCTACGAATACGAGACCCACGAATACGACGTCGTCGTGGTCGGCGCCGGCGGCGCGGGCCTGCGCGCCACCCTCGGCATGGCCGAGCAGGGCCTGCGCACCGCCTGCATCTCCAAGGTGTTCCCCACCCGCTCGCACACCGTGGCCGCCCAGGGCGGCATCGCGGCCTCCTTGGGCAACATGGGCCCCGACAACTGGCAGTGGCACATGTACGACACCGTGAAGGGGTCGGACTGGCTCGGCGACACCGACGCCATGGAGTACCTCGCCCGCGAGGCCCCCAAGGCCGTCTACGAGCTGGAGCACTACGGCGTGCCCTTCAGCCGCACCGAGGAGGGCAAGATCTACCAGCGCCCCTTCGGCGGCCACACCACCGAGTACGGCGAGGGCCCGCCCGTGCAGCGCACCTGCGCCGCGGCCGACCGGACGGGGCACGCCATCCTCCACACCCTTTACGGGCAGTCGCTGAAGCAGCGCGCCGAGTTCTTCATCGAGTACTTCGCGATCGACCTCGTGATGAGCGAGGACGGCCAGTGCCAGGGCGTGCTGGCCTGGAAGCTCGACGACGGCACCATGCACCTGTTCGCGGCCAAGATGACCGTGCTCGCCACGGGCGGCTACGGGCGCGCCTACTTCTCGGCCACCTCGGCGCACACCTGCACCGGCGACGGAAACGGCATGGTCGCGCGCCAGGGCCTGCCGCTCCAGGACATGGAGTTCGTGCAGTTCCACCCCACCGGCATCTACGGCGCCGGCTGCCTCATCACCGAAGGCGCGCGGGGCGAGGGCGGCTACCTCACCAACTCCGAGGGCGAGCGGTTCATGGAGCGCTACGCGCCCACCTACAAGGACCTGGCCTCCCGCGACGTGGTCTCGCGCTGCATGACGCTCGAGATCCGCGAGGGCCGGGGCGTGGGCAAGGACGGCGACCACATCCACCTGAACCTGAGCCACCTGCCCGCCGACGTGCTGGCCGAGCGCCTGCCCGGCATCTCCGAGTCCGCGCGCATCTTCGCCGGGGCCGATGTCACCAAGGAGCCGATCCCGGTGCTGCCCACGGTGCACTACAACATGGGCGGGATTCCCACGAACTACTGGGGCGAGGTGCTCGCCCCCACCGAGAGCGACCACGACCGCGTGGCCCCCGGCCTCATGGCCGTGGGCGAGGCGGGCTGCGCGAGCGTCCACGGCGCGAACCGCCTCGGGTCCAACTCGCTGATCGACCTCGTGGTGTTCGGGCGGGCGGCGGCGATCCGCGCGGGGCAGGTGGTCGACGCCTCGACCCCCGTGCCGACGCCGAACCAGCGTTCCGTGGACATGGCGCTCGCCCGCTTCGACGGCCTGCGCCACGCGCGCGGGCAGGTCGGCACCGCCGAGCTGCGCCTCGAGATGCAGAAGACCATGCAGCTCGACGCCGCCGTGTTCCGCACTTCCGAGACCCTCGCCCAGGGCAAGGAGAAGATGGACGGCATCGCCGGCAAGCTCTCGGACATCGCGGTCACCGACACCACGCTGATCTGGAACTCCGACCTCATGGAGACGCTGGAGCTGGCGAACCTCATGCCCAACGCGGTGGCCACCGTGACGGCCGCCGAGGCCCGCAAGGAGAGCCGCGGCGCCCACGCCCACGAGGACTTCCCCGACCGCGACGACGAGAACTGGCGCAAGCACAGCCTCGTGTGGTTCCGCGGCGACGAGATGAAGTCCGACATGGGCTACCGCGGCGTGCATGTGCAGCCGCTCACCACCCACAACGAGGGCGGCATCGACCCCAAGAAGATCGCCCCCAAGGCGCGGGTCTACTGATGCGCGCCGCCGCGGCCGCCCTCCTGCTCGTCGCCGCCTGCGGCCCCGCCGGCGCCCCCGTGGTGCCGGTGCCCGTGGACGCCGGCCCCGCGCCGGGCGTGGCGGTGACGCCGAGCGTGGCGACCGCGGCGGGCCCCGCGCTCGGCACGCCGCCCGACACGCCCGCGGGCGGCGGCACCAGCCTCGCCGCCGCGCCCGATGCGGGCAGCACCGCCGCCGACTGCGCCGCCGCCAACGGCGTCACGCTGGACGGCGCCGACGGCGTGCCCACGGGCGCCGCCGAGGACCTCGCCCGCTACCAGGCCTGCGTGGCCGCGGGCGCGCGGTGAGGCGCGCCGTCCCCCTCGCGCTGCTGCTCGGCGCCTGCATGGCCACCCCGGACACCCCCGAGGCGCGCCGCGCGGCCTATCTCGACTGCGCGCGGGACCAGGGCGTGCGCGTCGAGGACGGCACGATCCGCACCACCAGCCGCGCCGACCTCCAGCGGCTCGAGGCCTGCGAGGCGATCCCGCGATGATCCTCACCGCGCCGCGCCTCCTCGCCGTGGGCACCCACCACAAGACCGGCACGCTGTGGATGCGCGCCGTGTTCCGCCAGCTCGGCCGCGCCATCGGCGTGCCGGCCCACGTGGTCTACCCCACGACCCGGCCCGCCAAGGTCGCCCCCGGGGGCGAGCGCGCGATCCTCATGTCGTGGTCGTCGCGGTTCCCCGACTGGCTCCACCAGCGCCCCGACGCCCGCATCCTCCACCTCGTCCGCGACCCCCGCGACGTGCTCCTGTCCGGCGCCCGCTACCACCTCGACGCCGCCCCCGAGGGCGAGCAGTTCCTCCACGAGCCGCGCGCGGACCTCGGCGGCCGCACCTACCAGCAGCACCTGAACACCCTCCCCACCCCCGAGCAGCGCCTCCTGTTCGAGATGAGGGAGAAGCACGCCGAGACCCTGGCCGAGATGCTGGCCTGGGACGCCGCCGCCCCGAACACCGTGGAGGCCCGCTACGAGGACCTCATGGCCGACGAGGAGGGCACGCGCTTCCGCGAGATCCTGCGCGATCTCGGCCTGCCGGAGCCGGAGGTCGAGACCGGCCTCGAGATCTTCTGGGCCCGCTCGCTCTTCGGCGGGCTCAAGGACCCCGCCGCCCGCATCCGGCGCATCCGCGAGCACGTGGCCTCGGGCAGGGTCGCCCGCTGGCGCACCGAGCTGCCCCGCGCCGTGGCCGAGGCCTACGCCGAGGCCCACGGCGAGGCGCTCGTGACCTTGGGCTACGAGGACCACCCCACCGCCTGGCTTGGGGAGCTGCGCCATGCGGCCTGACCTCCTCCTCGCCGCCGCCGCCGCGCTCCTGCTCGCGGGCTGCAACACGCCCCTCGGCACCGAGGTCGCGCGCACCGCCGCGAAGTCCGCCGTGAACGCCGAGGTCCAGCGCCGCTTCCCCGGCGCCCCCGTGCAGCCCGTCACCGACTGCGTCATCGACAACGCCACCGGCGCCGAGATCATCGAGGTCGCCGCCGGCGCCGCCTCCGGCACCGACGCCCGCACCGCCGAGATCGTCGGCACCGTGCTGGCCCGCCCCGACACCATCCGCTGCGTGCTGGCCGAGGGCCTGCCCACGCTCGTCGGATCGCTCTAGGAGACTCCCATGGTCCAGTTCACGCTTCCCAAGAACTCCAAGATCACCACCGGCCGCACGTGGCCCAAGCCCGAGGGCGCGAACCGCCTCAAGACGTTCCGCATCTACCGCTGGAACCCCGAGGACGGCGCCAACCCGCGGATGGACACCTACTTCGTCGACCTCGACACCTGCGGCCCGATGATGCTGGACGCGCTCATCAAGATAAAGAACGAGATCGACCCGACGCTGACCTTCCGCCGCTCCTGCCGCGAGGGGATCTGCGGCTCCTGCGCCATGAACATCGACGGCGTGAACTGCCTCGCCTGCACCTACGGCATCGACGAGGTGGAGGGCGACGTGCGCGTCTATCCCCTGCCGCACATGCCCGTGGTCAAGGACCTGATCCCCGACCTCACCCACTTCTACGCCCAGCACGCCTCCGTCATGCCGTGGCTGGAGACCAAGTCGAATGAGCCGGCCAAGGAGTGGCGCCAGTCGATCGAGGACCGCAAGAAGCTCGACGGCCTCTACGAGTGCATCATGTGCGCGTCCTGCTCCACCGCCTGCCCCTCCTACTGGTGGAACGGCGACCGCTACCTCGGGCCGGCGGCGCTGCTCCATGCCTACCGCTGGATCATCGACAGCCGGGACGAGGCCACGGGCGAGCGCCTCGATCAGCTCGAGGACCCGTTCAAGCTCTACCGCTGCCACACGATCATGAACTGCACCAAGACCTGCCCCAAGGGCCTGAACCCGGCCAAGGCGATCCAGTCCATCAAGAAGATGATGGTCGAGCGCCAGGTCTGAATCCGCGCCCCCTGCCTCCGGGGCAGGGGGCGCCTCGCGCGCTCGTGAGAAACCTCCCCACGGTCCGGGACGTTGGACGCCTCCGGAACCACAGGAGATTTCCATGATCGCCACCGACACCCAGGCCCCGGCCCTCGCCTTCCCGCTCCTGGACGGCGGCCGCTTCGACCTCGCCCGGTCCGAGCCCGAGCGCTTCACCCTCGTGCTGTTCTACCGCGGCTCCCACTGCCCGATCTGCAAGCGCCAGATCGAGGAGGACATCGTGCCGCACCTCGGCGACTTCGCGGACATCGGCGTCGAGGTGGTCGCCGTCTCGATGGACGACCGCGAGCGGGTCGCGAAGCAGCAGGCCGAGTGGTCGTTCGGCGACCTGCGCGTCGGCTACGACCTCGACGAGGCCACGGCGCGGGCGTGGGGCCTCTACATGAGCCACGGGATCTCCGAGAAGGAGCCGGCGCGCTTCAGCGAGCCGGCCATGACCCTCGTGCGCAGCGACGGCCGCGTGTTCGCCCACTGGCAGCAGTCCACGCCCTTCGCGCGGCCCAAGATGGCGGACCTTCTCTCCGGCATCCGCTTCGTGGTGGACAAGGACTACCCCGCCCGCGGCACCGAGCGCGCGGCGGCCTGAGCGACCCCCGAACGAAAGGGAGGCCCCGCGAGGGGCCTCCCGTGTCGCATCGTCCCGGTGGGGGGGATCAGCCGGGCGCGCCGACCTCGACGCCGCCCTGGGGGATCGTGCCGTCGCCGTCGATGTCCTGATCGAGCGTGGCCTCCAGGCTGGTGTCGGTCGAGCCGGCGGTGCCCATGCAGCCGGCCAGAAGGGCCACCACGGGCAGGGCGACGAGAAGTTTCCAGGTGCGGGTCATCGTGGTCTCCAAAACGTGATTTGTGCGGGTTCAACCGGCCGGGGCGCGCTTTGTTCCCCGCCCCGGTTCCGCGCGCGTCAACCGCGCCCCGCGGGCCTGCGGCGGAGCCCGTGCGTGACGCGGGGGAATTCGCGAGAAAACCCATTGACCGAATCACGTTCCCGCTCCACATGCCCCCGCAAGACGCCAACGCACGCGCCTCTGGCACGGCTGACGGGCGGAGCTCCGGCTTCGCGGCACGGTCACGTAGCGACGGTAACGTCTCCCTTGGAACTGAGCGGTCTTCGCCGGGTGGATCCGGAATGGCCGGGTCTGATCGGAGATGACCAATGACTGCAGTGACCGGCTTCGGCCGCATCGCCCCCGTTGCGCCCTCGCGCGTGGAATCCTTCATCGCCGAGAACGCGTTCGACCGGCCCACGCTGGTGCTGGACCTCGACGCCGTCGAGTCGCAGTTCCGCGCCCTCGCCGCCGGCCTCGAGGGCGCCCACATCCACTACGCCGTGAAGGCCAACCCCCACCGCGCCGTGATCGAGCGGCTGGTCCAGGTCGGCTCGGGCTTCGACGCCGCCTCGCGCGGCGAGATCGAGCTGTGCCTCTCGCTCGGCGCCGACCCGGCCCACGTGTCGTTCGGCAACACCATCAAGCGCGCCTCGGACATCGCCTTCGCGCATTCGGTCGGCATCGACCTCTTCGCCGCCGACGCCGAGGAGGAGCTGGAGAAGATCGCAGCCCACGCCCCCGGCGCGCGCGTCTACATCCGCCTGCTCGTCGACAACCCCGAGGCCGACTGGCCGCTGTCGCGCAAGTTCGGCGTCGCCCCCGCCCGCGTCCTGCCCCTCCTGGAGCGCGCCCGCGCCCTCGGGCTGGTCCCCCACGGCCTAAGCTTCCACGTCGGCTCCCAGACCCGCGAGCCGCGCATGTGGGACGGCACCCTCGACCGCGTGGCCGAGGTGTGGGACGCGGCGCAGGACGCCGGCTACGGCCTGCGTCTCCTCAACATCGGCGGCGGCTTCCCGGCCTTCTACGGCACCGCGATCGACCACCCTACCGACTACGCCGCGGCCGTGATGCGCCGCGTGCGCGCCCGCTTCGGCGCCGTCGAGGTCATGGCCGAGCCGGGCCGCGGCATGGTCGCCGAGGCCGGCGCCATCGCCGCCGAGGTGCTGCTGGTCAGCCGCAAGGACGAGGCCGACCTCCACCGCTGGGTCTATCTCGACATCGGCCGCTTCTCGGGTCTCGCAGAGACCGAGGGCGAGGCGATCCGCTACCAGTTCGCCACCGCCCGCGACGGCGGCCCCGCGGGGCCCTGCGTCATGGCCGGCCCGTCCTGCGACTCGGCGGACGTGCTTTACGAGCAGCGCCCCGTCTCGCTGCCCCTGAGCCTCGCCGCCGGCGACCGCGTGGTGATCCGCAACTGCGGCGCCTACACGTCGAGCTACTCCTCGATCGGCTTCAACGGCTTCCCGCCGCTCGACGTCGTCGTGATCTGAAGCGGGGTAGGGGGGCGCCGCCCCCCGCCTTCGGCTCCCCCCGAGGTATTTCCGGCAAGGTGAGGGCCATTAACGGGTCCTCAACCTTTCCGAGGTTAGCGAGAGTGTGCGGAACAGGCTGAGGAGCCGATGGCCGTGCAAGGTGAGGGCGTGTGCCTCGCCGGAGCGAGATGAGGCCCTCCCTCATCTTGCTCCAAATACCTCGGGGTCCGGGGCAGAGCCCCGGCGCTACCCGAACGCCGCCTCCAGCGCGATCTCCACCATGTCCCCGAAGCTCGACTGCCGCTCGCTCGCCGGCAGCGCCTCGTGGGTCAGGAGGTGGTCGCTCACGGTCAGCACCGCCAGCGCCCGGCAGCCGTGGCGCGCCGCCAGGGTGTAGAGCTCGGCCGCCTCCATCTCGACCCCAAGGATGCCGTGGCGCGTCATCTGCTCCGTCAGGTCGGGCCGCTCGTCGTAGAACACGTCCGACGAGTAGATGCCCCCCACATGGACCGGCGCCTTGCCCTCGGCGGCCGCGTGGGCGGCCCGCAAGAGCCCCCAGTCGGCGCAGGGCGCGAAGTTCACCTCCCGCAGGATGCCCCGCGAGGGCGTCGAGATCGAGGTCGCCGTCATCGCCAGGATCACGTCGCGGATCGCCACCCGCTCCTGCATCGCCCCGCACGATCCGATGCGGATCAGCGTCCGCGCCCCGTACTTGGTGATCAGCTCGTTGGCGTAGATCGACAGGCTCGGCATGCCCATGCCCGAGCCGTGGATCGTCACCCGGTTGCCCCGCCACGTGCCGGTGTAGCCCAGCATCCCGCGCACGTCGTTCACCAGTTCGGGCGCCTCCAGGTACGTCTCCGCGGCCCACTTCGCCCGCAGCGGGTCCCCGGGCATGAGCACGGTCTCGGCGATCTGGCCGGCCTCGGCGCGGATGTGGGGTGTCATGGCGTCTCCAACGAAAAAGGGGCCCGGAAGGCCCCTTCTGCCGCGTGGAATGCCCCGGCGCTAGATCGCGAGGTCCTCGGGCTTGCCGCCGTCCTCGAGGTGGCTCTTGTACCAGGCCGGCTGGCGCCCGCGGCCCGACCAGGTGATCGAGGGGTTCTCGGGATGGCGGTACTTGGCCGGCGACTTCGCGCGGCCGCCCCCCGCCTTGCGCTGCGCCTGCCCGCCGTTCCCGCCGGTGAGGTCGTCGAGGGAGTACCCCTCCTTGGCGAGCATCGCGTCGATCTCGGCCCGCAATTCCTTGAGGCGGCGCCCGTCGTATTCGGCCTGCGCCTTGGCGATGGCCTTGAGATTCGCCTCCGCGTCGGCCTTGGCCTTTTCCAGGTCTTCGCGTGTCATCTTGTCGAGGTCCGCCATGTGAGAAATAGCCTTCGGTGAACGGTGCGTACCGTTCCATTAATCCGGCCATTTCCCTTTGGCAAGAAATCTATTCGGCCGCCATTTCCGAAGGCGCGGCCAATTCCACCACGTCGCCCATGATCCGGTTCAATTCGAAGTCCTTCGGCGTGTAGATCCGGGCGACCCCGAGCGCGCGCAAACGGGCCGCGTCCTCGTCGGGAATGATCCCCCCCACCACCACCGGAATCGCCATTCCCTCGGCCCGCAATCGCGCCATCACCGCCTCCACCAATGGCAGGTGCGAGCCGGAAAGGATCGACAGGCCAACCACATGCGCCCCGTCCGCACGCGCCGCCTCGACGATGGCGTCGGGCGTCAGGCGGATGCCGGCGTAGCTGATTCGCATGCCGCAGTCGCGCGCGCGCACCGCGATCTGCTCCGCCCCGTTGGAGTGCCCGTCGAGCCCGGGCTTGCCCACCAGGAACGTCAGGCGCCGCCCTAGGCGGTCGCTCGCGGCGTCCACCGCGGCGCGCAGGCCGTCCAGACCCTCGACCCGATTCGAGGGCGCTTCGCTGACCCCGGTGGGGCCGCGGTACTCGCCGTGGACGGCGCGCATCACGCCCGCCCACTCGCCCGTGGTGACGCCCGCGCGCGCCGCCTCGATCGAGGCGGGCATCACGTTGCGCCCCTCGGCCGCGGCCGCCCGCAGCGCCTCCAGCGCCCGCTCCACGCGCGGGGCGTCGCGCGCGCCCCGCCACGCCTCCAGCCGGGCGATCTGGTCCGCCTCGACGCCCGGATCGACGGTCATGATGCCGCCGTCCTCGCCCACCAGCGGCGAGGGCTCGGCCTCCTGCCAGCGGTTCACGCCCACCACCACCGTCTCGCCCCGCTCGATCGCGCCCAGCCGCTCGGAATTGGCCTCCACGAGGCGGCCCTTCATGTAGGGAATGGCCTCCACCGCTCCGCCCATCGCGTCCAGCCGCGCCAGCTCCTCGCGGGCGCGGCCCTTCAACTCCTCGACCTTCGCGGCCACGACCGGCGAGCCGTCGAACAGGTCGCCGTATTCCAGGAGGTCCGTCTCGTAGGCCAGCACCTGCTGCATCCGCAGGCTCCATTGCTGGTCCCAGGGCCGGGGCAATCCCAGCGCCTCGTTCCACGCCGGCAATTGCACGGCGCGGGCGCGGGCGCCTTTCGATAGCGTTACCGCGAGCATTTCCAAGAGGATGCGATAGACGTTGTTCTCGGGCTGCTGCTCGGTCAGGCCCAGCGAGTTGACCTGCACGCCGTATCGGAAGCGGCGCAATTTCGGATCCTCGACGCCGTAGCGCTCGGCGCAGATCTCGTCCCAGAGTTCCGTGAACGCGCGCATCTTGCACATTTCCGTGACGAAGCGGATTCCCGCGTTCACGAAGAAGGAAATGCGCCCCACCAGCCTGGGAAAGTCCTTGGAATCAACGCGCGGGCGCAATTCGTCCAGCACCGCCTGCGCGGTCGCCAATGCGTAGGCCAGCTCCTGCTCGGGCGTCGCGCCGGCCTCCTGCAGGTGATACGAGCACACGTTCATCGGGTTCCACCGGGGCGCGTGCCCGGCGCACCACTCGGCCACGTCCCCAATCAGGCGCATTGAAGGCCTAGGCGGCAGCACGTAGGTGCCGCGGCTGAGGTACTCCTTCACGAGGTCGTTCTGCACCGTGCCCTGCAGCGCGCTCACGTCCGCGCCCTGCTCCTCGGCCACCGCCACGTAGAGGCTCAGGAGCCACGGCGCCGTGGCGTTGATGGTCATCGAGGTGTTCATCCGCTCGAGGGGGATGTCCGCGAAGAGCGCGCGCATGTCGCCGAGGTGCCCGACGGGCACGCCCACCTTGCCGACCTCGCCGCGGGCGAGCACGTGGTCGCTGTCGTAGCCGGTCTGGGTGGGCAGGTCGAAGGCGACCGAGAGGCCGGTCTGCCCGCGCCCGAGGTTGGCGCGGTAGAGCGCGTTGGACTTCTCGGCGGTGGAGTGCCCCGCATAGGTCCGGAAGAGCCAGGGCCGGTCTTTCTGCGTCATGGCGAAGCGTCCCGCAATATTGTTTCCTGCTGGCGGGACTATCGGACATTTGCGGAAAGTGTCAATTCGCCGCGCCGCGGCGCGAAGCGCCGTGGCGCGGCGCCCCGGCCCCCGAGCCGGGGCCTCCCTCCACCCGCGCGACGGGTCCGGTAGGAAGAACCTTCCCGAACGACAACGCCCCGACCGACCGGCCGGGGCGCACTTCGGTATGCACGGGGGGTGTACGGGGGGTGCACAGGAGGCGCCCCCCTTTTCGCGGCCTCCGGTCAGTCGTGCATGCCCTCGGCCAGATGGTGCCGCAGGAACCCCGCCGCCTGCTCGATCGCCGCCTTCGGCGCAGGCGTGTCGGCGATGGCGTTGAGCATCGCGAAGTCGTGGATCGTGTGCAGGTAGCGCGTGCCCTCCACGGACACCCCGGCCTCCACCATCTTCGCCGCGAAGGCCTCGCCCTCGTCGCGCAGCACGTCGTTCTCGTCGGTGATCACCAGCGTCGGCGGGAAGCCGGCGAGCTGCTCAATGCTCGCGTTCAGCGGCGAGATCATCGGGTCCGCGGCGTCGGCATCCTCCGGCAAGTAGTTCTCCCAGAACCACGCCATCGCAGCCTTCGTCAGCCAGGGGCCGTCGCTGAAGAGGTCGTAGGACTCGCTGTCGAGCGATGCGGTGGTGACGGGGTAGAACATCACCTGCGCGTCGATCTCGGGGCCATTCCGTTCCTCGGCCATCATCGCCATCACGGCCACCATCTGCCCGCCCACGGAGTCGCCCGCGGTGGCGATCCGCTCGGGGTCGATGCCGAACTCGGCGCCGTTCGCGGCCACGTACTCCAGCACCGCGTAGTCCTGCTCGAGCTGCGTGGGATGCTTGGCCTCAGGGGCGGGATCGTACTCCACGAACACGAAGGCCGCGCCGCTGGCATTCGCCAGGTCGCGCATCAGCCGCTCGTGGGTGGTGAAGTTGCCCAGCACCCAGCCGCCGCCGTGGAAGTAGACCACGCCGGGCAGGGTCTCGCCCTCCGAGCCGGCGGGGCGCACCAGCGTCACGTCGACGTTGCCCGACGGGCCGACGGGCAGCGACATCTCGGACACCTCGGCGTCGGGCATGGCCACGTCCACGCCGGTCTGGGCGTCCACGAGGACCTGCCGGGCCTCCTCGGGGGGCAGCTCGTTGATCGGGGTCGAGCCCTCCAGGCCGTCGATGAAGGCCTGCGTGGCGGGCGCCAGCACGACCGGCTCCTGCGAGGGGTCCATCGTGTGCTGCTCGGCGGCGGCGGGCAGGGCGGCCAGCGCGGCGGCGCCGGCGAGAAGGGCGGAGAGAGTGGTGCGAGGGGTCATGAACGGTCCTTGTCTGCGCGGCGCGGGAACGCGCCGGGGGGCGTGGGAAACGGCGGCGGCGCAAGGCCTTTCCGTCCGTGTCGCCCGCCTCAACGCTGGACCGGGGCGGGACGGTTCCCGGCGCGGCGCACACGCCTGCGCGATGGACGCCGGGCGCCCGGCGCGTCAGGGTCGCCCGCGATGCTGCGGACGGTCGAGATCCCCCTCTGGGCGCTGATGCTCCTGGTCGCCTTCGCGGCCGTGACCTTCGCGTCGCACTTCCTGTTCCCGAGTGTCCGCTGGTTCCTGCGCCGGCGGGCCGAGCGGCTGGTGGCGCGGCTCAACGCGCGCCTGCGCCACCCGATCCAGCCCTTCAAGCTGGCCCGGCGCGCCGACACCGTGATGCGCCTCGTCCACGACCCCGCGGTCGCCGAGGCCATCGCCGAGCATGCGCGCAAGGAGGGCGTCCCCGAGGAGGTCGCCTTCGAGACCGCCCGCCGCTACGCCCGCGAGATCGTGCCGGGCTTCTCGGCCACGCTCTACTTCTCGGTGGCGATGCGGCTGGCGCGCTGGCTGTCGAAGCACCTCTACCGGGTGCGCGTCTCGGGCGCGCCGCCGCCGGGCGATCCGGACACGACGACCGTGTTCGTGATGAACCACCGCTCCAACATGGACTACGTGCTGGTGACGTGGCTGCTGGCCGGGGAGACGTCGCTCGCCTACGCGGTGGGCGAATGGGCGCGGCGCTGGCCGCTGCGGCCCCTGATCCGGGCGCTGGGCGGCTACTTCGTGCGCCGGCGCGACCTCAACCCCCTCTACCGCCGGGTACTGGCCCGCTACGTGCAGCGCGCCACCGCCGCCGGGGTCACGCAGGCGGTGTTCCCCGAGGGGCGCCTGAGCCGCGACGGCGCCCTGCAGCCGCCGAAGCTGGGCATTCTGCACTACGTCGCCGAGGGCGGGGGGGCGCGCGACGTGCGCTTCGTGCCGGTGGCGCTGAACTACGAGCGGGTGATCGAGGACCGCAGCCTCCTCGCCGCGCGCGAGGGGCCGGGCGCCTTCCGCCTCCACTGGTGGCAGGTGGCGCGCTACCTGCTGCGCCACGTGCAGCTGCGCCTCACGGGGCGCTTCACGCGGTTCGGCTATGCCGCGGTCTCCTACGGCGAGCCCCTGTCGCTGCGCGCCTTCCTCGCCGACGGCCACCATGACCCCACCGAGGCGCTTGGTGGCGCGCTGATGGCGCGGGTCGAGGCGGTGCTGCCCGTGCTGCCCGTGCCGCTGGTGGCCGAGGCTTTGCTCGCGGGCCATGCGACCCTGCCCGCGGTGGCGGGGCATCTGGAGCGGCGCGCCCGCGCCTTCGCGGGCGGGCGCCATCCTCTCCACCACGCCGCCGACGCGCCCCGCGACGTGGCCCTCGCGGCGCTGCGGATGCTGGAGGTGCGCGGCGTCGTCCGTTGGGAGGAGGGCCGGATCGCGGTGGACGGCGGGCAGATCGGCCTCCTGCGCTTCTACGCCCGGACCCTGCCCACCGGGGAATCCTGACAGACAGAAAGTTACGCATCCGGCGTTTCGAGCTATTGGAATGTTGCCGAAGGGGTGGTAGCCCTCCCGCAGCGCAGCATTTCCGCCGCATCGCGGCGACAGATTCGGAGGATGACCCATGGCCCTCGACACGCAGACCGACCTGCCCGCAAAGGATCTCTACGAGGTGGGCGAGATGCCGCCCCTCGGCCACGTGCCCCGCCAGATGTACGCCTGGGCCATCCGCCGCGAGCGCCACGGCGAGCCCAACACGGCCATGCAGCAGGAGGTCGTCGACGTCCCCGTCCTCGACAGCAACGAGGTGCTGGTGCTCGTGATGGCGGCAGGCGTGAACTACAACGGCGTCTGGGCCTCGCTCGGCACGCCGATCTCGCCCTTCGACGGCCACGGCGCGCCCTACCACATCGCGGGCTCGGATGCCTCGGGCATCGTCTGGGCCGTGGGCGACAAGGTGCGCCGCTGGAAGGTGGGCGACGAGGTCGTGATCCACTGCAACCAGGACGACGGCGACGACGAGGAGTGCAACGGCGGCGATCCGATGTTCTCCACCACCCAACGCATCTGGGGCTACGAGACGCCCGACGGCTCGTTCGCGCAGTTCACCAACGTGCAGTCCCAGCAGCTCATGCCGCGTCCGAAGCACCTGACCTGGGAGGAGTCGGCCTGCTACACGCTGACCCTCGCCACCGCCTACCGGATGCTGTTCGGCCACGAGCCCCACGACCTCAAGCCCGGCCAGAACGTGCTGGTCTGGGGCGCGTCGGGCGGCCTCGGCTCCTACGCGATCCAGCTCATCAACACGGCCGGCGCCAACGCCATCGGCGTGATCTCCGACGAGTCGAAGCGCGACTTCGTGATGGGGCTCGGCGCCAAGGGCGTCATCAACCGCAACGACTTCAGCTGCTGGGGCCAGATGCCCACCGTGAACACGCCGGAATATGCCGCGTGGTTCAAGGAGGCGCGCAAGTTCGGCAAGGCGATCTGGGACATCACCGGCAAGGGCGTGAACGTCGACATGGTGTTCGAGCACCCCGGCGAGGCGACGTTCCCGGTCTCGACCTTCGTGTGCAAGAAGGGCGGAATGGTGGTGATCTGCGCCGGGACCACGGGCTACAACCTCACCTTCGACGTGCGCTACATGTGGATGCACCAGAAGCGCCTGCAGGGCTCGCACTTCGCGCACCTGAAGCAGGCGGCGGCCGCCAACCGGCTGATGGTGGAGCGGCGGCTCGACCCGTGCATGTCCGAGTGCTTCGCCTGGACCGACCTGCCCGAGGCCCACATGAAGATGCGCCGCAACCAGCACCTGCCGGGCAACATGGCGGTCCTAGTGCAGGCCCCGCGCACCGGCCTGCGGACCCATGAGGACGTGATCGAGGCGGGCGGCGCGGGCGCCTGACGCGCCCGGTCCCGCGCCGCGGCCCCGACCCCCCGGTCGGGGCCGTCTTTCGTTCTCCCTCCGTTCCGAAACATTCCCCGAATCAACGTCCTGACGCCCGCCGACCCCCTGTTTTGGGGGGAGAGGAACCGGTGAATGTCGCAACCGCCTTTGCAATGTTAGGTTGACGTTAACCCCGCGTTAACCACTGGGAGATGAAGCATGGGCAAGCACTGGATCATCGAAGTGCTGGGGGACCTGCGCATCTTCGCGGACGCCAACGACCTGCCCTGCCTCGCGCGCCGGCTCGAGGAGGTCGCGCAGGGCGCCGAGGAGGAGATCGCGCGCGCCGCCCCGGCGGAGACGGAGGCGGATGACACGGCGGATCGAGGACTTCTCCGATCGTTTGGCTGAGGCGAGGGACCTCGCCGACCTCGATCGCGCGCTGGGCTGGTTGCGCGACAGCTTCGACGCGGAGCACATCGTCTACCACTGCGTGCGCTCCTGCGGGCGGCAGTGGGCCACGCTGACCTACCCGCACGCCTGGGTGGAGACCTACCTCGCGGAGGGGCTGCACACCGTCGACCCGGTGGTGCAGGCGGGCTTCGGCGGCGTCGGGCCGTTCGACTGGAAGCGCCTCGACTGGTCGGCGCGCGCGGCGCGCGAGCTCATGGCCGAGGGCATGGCCCACGGGCTGGGCGGGCAGGGCTGCTCGACCCCGGTGCGCGGCCCCGCGGGGCGCTTCGCGCTGTTCACCGTGAACGGCCGCGGCTCCGACGACACCTGGGCGCGCTTCACCACGGAGCGAATGGGAGAGCTGATCCTCGCCGCGCACTACGTCCAGGAGCGTGCGCTCCTCCTGGAGGGCGAGGGGATGGAGACCCCGCACCGGCACCTCTCGCCCCGCGAGGTCGACACGCTGGCCCTCCTGGCCCTCGGGCTGAGCCGCGGGCAGGCCGCCGAGCGCCTCGCCATCTCGGAGCATACCTTGCGCGCCTACATCGAGAGCGCCCGCGCCAAGCTCGGTGCCTCGAACACGCTGCAGGCCGTGGCCAAGGCGCTGACCCACGGGCTGATCTCGCTCTGACCGCGCGCGCCCGCGCGTGCCCGGGCGCCGCGCCCCGTTTCACGATTCCCGCCCCCACCGCGCGGTGAGACCGCGTTAACCGCTCGCCCCGACTTCCGGGTCCCATCCAACGATGGGGACCCGAATGATCCGCTTCTTCCACGCCACCAACCTCGCCGACCACGCCGACCTCGCCGCCGCCATGTTCCGCGACCGCGCCGCGCAGTTCCGCGACCGCCACCGCTGGGACGTCACGGTGGACGCCCTGGGGTGGGAGACCGACCCCTACGACGCGCTCGACCCGCTCTACGTCGTCGCGGTGGACGGGGCCGGTGGCCATGCCGGCTCCTTGCGCCTCCTGCCGACCGCGGGGCCGACCATGCTGGCCGACCACTTCGCCCACCTCGCCCCGTGTCCCGCCGTGCCCGGCACCTGGGAGGCGACGCGCTTCTGCCAGGCGCCGGGCGCCGCGCGGGACACCGCCCGCCGGGTGCTGGCCGGGGTCTCGCAGGCCGCGCTGTCGCTGGGGCTGCGCCACCTCGTCGGGGTCTACGACGCGCCCATGGCCCGCGTGTACCGCCGCCTCGGCTGGGAGCCGGCGGAGATGGGCCGCGACGGCGCCATCGTGGCGGGCCGCTGGACCGTCTCGGACGCCGCCCATGACCGGGTATGCGCCGGCGCGGGGCTGTCGGCCCACCACACGCTGCGCTGGTTCGAGCGCGACCTCGGCCACCTAGCCGAGGCGGGCTGACGCATCCGGGGGGCGGGCGCTGGACCCCGCCCGCCCCCCGCGCCACAAGGGCCCATGGACGCCTCTCCCACCGCCCCCCAGCTCTCCGAGGACCAGGCCGAGGCCTGGGACCGCATCGCCGAGGTGCTCCGCGACAGCGGCGTGGATCTCGTGTCCGGCTGGGCCTCGGAGCGCGAGGACGACGAGGGGCGCGTGCTCGCCGTCACCGGCAAGGCCGGCTCGGGCAAGACGCTGCTCCTGGCCGAGCTGGTGAAGGCCATGCGCGAGGCGGGGCTGGACCTCGTCTCGGGCGACTACGAGCGCCGCCGCAAGGACCGCCGCACGCTGGCCGTGCTGGCCCCCACCAACAAGGCCGCGAGCGTGCTGCGCACCCGCGGCGTGCCGGCCACCACGATCCACCGCATCATCTACACGCCCGTCTACGACCCCGAATACGAGCGCATCGCCGAGTGGCTCGCGGGCGACGCCGACCGCCCCGAGACCGAGGCGCTTTCGGACGAGATGCTGGACCGGGCCAAGCGCGTCTACGAGGAGACCTCCTCGGTGCCCGGCGCGCTGGCCGCCGCCGGCCTGCGCGGCTCGGACTTCATCACCGGCTGGAAGCGCCGCGACGCGCCGCTCGACATCGGCTTCGTGGACGAGTCCTCCATGCTGGACGACCGGCAGTTCGAGGACCTCAAGGAGATCTTCCCCACGTTGGTCCTGTTCGGCGACCCGGCCCAGCTCGCCCCCGTGAACCAGTCGGGCCGCATGGTGTTCGACCGCTTCGAGGGGGACGACCACCTCCACCTCTCCCGCGTCCACCGGCAGGAGGCCGACAGCCCGATCCTCGACCTCGCCCACGCGCTGGGCGACGACCAGGTGGACTTCTACCGCTTCGAGCGGCTGGTCGAGGAGGCCGCCGCGCGCGACCCGCGCGTGGTGATGGCGAGCCGCGTGGACTCCGACCTCATGGCCCGCTCGCCCGTGCTGGTCTGGCGCAACGCCACCCGCATCCGCCTGATCCGCGCCTTCCGGCAGGCCCACGGCGCGGACGATACGCACCTCCTGCCCGGCGAGCCGCTGATCTGCGACGGGCTGGAGCTGCCCCTCAAGCACCGCAAGCGCCGCATCGACCTGGAGGCGCGGGGCCTCATCAAGGGCGCGCAGGTGGTCTATCTCGGGCCGGGCAAGAAGCCCGGCTTCTCGCGCCTCCACGTGGTCGGCGCGTCCGACCCGTTGGTCTCGGTCTCCTCGATCGTGAAGATCGAGCAGCTCGGCGAGGAGGAGCCGTTCCTGCCCTTCGCCGCGCGCATGGGCGCGGCGTTCCTGCATGGCGCCGCCGTGACCATGCACAAGGCGCAAGGTTCCCAGTGGGAGACGGTGCAGGTGTTCGGCCCCGACCTCTTTGCGGCCGCCCGCGTCGGGCGTACCGAGGCGGGGCAGCCCTTGTGGAAGCGCCTCGCCTACGTCGCCATTACGCGGGCCGTGGACCGGCTGGTCTGGGTGCGCCGCTATGCGCTCGCCAAGCCCAAGGCGCCGCTCGACACGTCGGACCTTCGGTCGGTGGAGCCCGCCCCCCTGGAACTCGAACGGCAGCAGGAGCCCGAGCCATGAAGACCATCCTCGTCACCGGCGCCTCCTCGGGGATCGGCGCCGCCACCGCGCGGCTGTTCCTCGCCGAGGGCTGGCAGGTCGGCCTGCTCGCCCGCCGCCGCGAGGCGCTGGAGGAGGTGGCCGCCGGCCACGAACGCGCCCACGTATTGCCCGCCGACGTGGCGGAGCCGGGCGCGGTGGACGGCGCCGTGGCGGCGCTCGTGGCGAAGACGGGCGGGCTGGATGTCCTCTTCAACAACGCCGGCGTCTTCGTGCCCGCCGCCATGATCGACGAGATCGCGCTGGAGGACTGGGACCGCGCGGTGCGGGTGAACCTGACGGGCATGTTCCTCGCCGCCCGCGCCGCGTTCCGGCAGATGCGCGGCACCGGCGGGCGCATCGTCAACAACGGCTCGATCAGCGCCCACGTGCCGCGCGAGGGGGCGGTCAGCTACACCGTGACCAAGCACGCGATCACGGGACTGACCAAGCAGCTCGCCCTCGACGGGCGCAGCCTCGGGATCGCCTGCGGCCAGATCGACGTGGGCAACGCGCGCACGCCCATGCTGGAGGCGCTGGACCACGCGCAGCGCGCGGGCGGCGGCGGGGGCGTGGCGATGATGGAAGTCGAGGACGTGGCCCGTTCGGTGCTGCACATGGCCTCGCTGCCGCCCGGGGCGAACGTGCTGACCATGACGGTGATGGCGAACGCCATGCCCTACGTGGGCCGCGGCTGAAGCATACCCTAGTCCGAGAACCGCGCCCGCACCGCCGCCATGTCCAGGGGACGCTCCGTGAGCGCCTCGGGCTCCCACTCGTGCCGCTCCGCCTCGAAGAAGTCGCCGCCGTAGACGTGCAGCGCCGCGGTGAGGCGCGGGATCGGGTTGGCGACCGAGTGGATGATGTCCGGCCCCATCGGGCAGACGTCGCCGGTGGAGAGGGCGCGCGCCCCGGCCGCCTCGATCCGGCCCTCGGCCTCGCCTTCGAGGCGGCGCCAGAAGATGTTGTCCTCGCGCCCGCCGTAGATCCCGATCACCGCCCACATGGCGTGGTCGTGAGGCGGGATCATCATCGTGGGCTTCCACGCGAGGCGCAGGATCGTCAGGTCGCTGTTTCGATAGAGAGGCTCCAGCCCCGGTCCCTCGGGCGCGCCGAAGGCGTCCATGACGGCCCCGGGGTCGGACAGGGCGCGGCGCATCACCTCGGCGACGGCGCGGTGGGAGGCGTCCTGCCGCACGGCGTCGCGGCAGTCCTCGACGAAGCGTTCGGGGTCGAACATGGGCGGTCTCCCGGCTTCCCTGCCGCGCCAGTCTAGCACGGACGGGGCGGGCGGGGCCGGGCCGCCGTTCCCCTCAGTTCCGCAGCACCAGCCTGAACGCCGCGGAGGCGCCGCAGCCGGCGGCGATGGCGATCAGGAGCGACAGGAGGCCGTAGGCCAGAGGCTGGTCGTGGGCGAGGGCGTGGATCCACCGCTCCAGCCCCACCTTCCGCACGAAGATCGAGGTCGCGTAGCTGTCCACCACGCGGCCCTCGCGGGTGAGGAAGATGCGGGTGGCGTAGTCTCCTTCCGTCAGCGCGGCGGGCAGGGCGATGGTGGTCGAGAACAGGGTGTCGTCGCGCAGCTGCACGGTGTTCGGGGCCGTGGCATACAGGCCCGCGGCCTCGCGCACCCGGATCAGCGCCGACAGGAACTCCGGCGCGTCGGCGGCCGCGTCCGCCACGCCCACGGCGCGGATCGCGAGGCGCGGCGAGATGCGCCAGCGCTGGTCCTCGGTGCGGGTGAGCACGTCGCGCAGGGGCGCCGAGGTGGCCACCGCGTAGAACGAGGGCGCGCGGTCCACCTCCACGCCCTCGACGTTGACCCAGATGCCCAGGCGCCGCGCCTTGCGGCGCACCGTGAGCGGCTCGCCCGGGCCGGCGACGGTGACGATGATGCCCAGCCGGCCGTCGGGCGGGGCGGGGGCGTCGCGCTTCACGGCGCCGAAGACGAGGATCTCGGAGCCGTCGAACGAGGTCGAGATCGAAACGCGGTCCTGGCTGAGGGCGGCGACCACCTCCTCGTCGGCCGCCGCGGGCAGGGCGAGGGCGAGGAGGGCGAGGAATGCCGCGCGGATCAATGCCCCCCCTCCGCGGCGATGGAGTAGAGCTCGGCCGGCTCGAGCAGGAGGTCGAGCGCCAGCTTGCCGCAGACCGCCAGCACCATGGCAGCGAGCAGGATGCGCAGCTGCTCGGCCTTGAGCTTGGTGCCGATGCGCGTGCCCACCTGCGCGCCGATCACCCCGCCGAGCAGCAGGAGCACGGCGAGCACCATGTCCACCGTGTAGTTGGTGGTGGCGTGGAGGAGGGTCGCGAAGGCGGTCACGAAGATGATCTGGAACAGCGATGTCCCGACCACGACCTTGGTGGGCATGCCGAGGATGTAGATCATCGCGGGCACCATGATGAAGCCGCCGCCCACGCCCATGATCGCCGCCAGCACGCCCACGGCGAGCCCCACGCCGAAGGGCGGGATCGCCGAGATGTAGAGGCCCGAGGTGCGGAACCGCATGCGCAGCGGCATGGTCTGCACCCAGGTCCGGCCGCGGCGGACGGGACGGTGCGGGACGGGACCGGTGCGCCGGGCGCGTCGCAGGGCGCCGAGGCTCTCGACGAACATCAGCCCGCCGATCACGCCGAGGAACACCACGTAGCTTAGCTTCACCAGCAGGTCGACCTGGCCTTGCGCGCGCAGCACGTTGAAGAGCTGCACCCCCAGCGCCGCCCCCACGAGGCCGCCCGCCAGCAGCACCAACCCCATGCGGAAATCCACGGTCTTGCGCTTGAGGTGGGCCAGCACGCCCGAGAAGCTGGAGGCCACGATCTGGTTGGCCTCGGTGGCCACGGCCACGGCAGGCGGGATGCCGATCATGAACAGCAGCGGCGTCATCAGGAAGCCGCCGCCCACCCCGAACATTCCCGACAGAACGCCCACCATCCCCCCCAGCCCGAGGAGCAGGAAGGCGTTGACCGAGACCTCGGCGATGGGGAGGTAGATCTGCACGCGGCGCCTCCGTTGCCCCTCGCGGTCCAGTGACCGCACGGTGGGGCGGCTGTCAAACGCCCCGGCGGGGACGGGCCGCCGCCGCCGACCCCGTGCGGCCCGCCGGCCTCACGGCCCCAAGGCCTAGCCGCGCAGCATCCGGCGCAGCACCCGCTCCAGCTTGGCGGCGCCCACGGGGGCCATGGCCTTGGTGTGGTCGTGGCAGATCGCCTCGGCGGACAGGCCCGCCGCCATGTTCGTCACTACCGAGACGCCCGCGACGCGCAGCCCCAGGAAGCGCGCCAGGATCACCTCGGGCACCGTGGACATGCCCACCGCATCCGCGCCGAGGGTGCGCAGCGCGCGGATCTCGGCGGGGGTCTCGAAGGAGGGGCCGGAGTACCAGGCGTAGACGCCCTCGGGCATGGCGATGCCCTCGGCCTCGGCGGCGGCGCGCAGGCGGGCGCGCAGCCCGGGGTCGTGGGCGTCGGTCATGGGCACGAAGCGCGCGTCGGTCGGCTCGCCGATCAGCGGGTTGAGGCCCGAGAAGTTGATGTGATCCGACAGCAGCATCACCGAGCCGGTGGGCATGTCCTCGCGCAAGGAACCTGCGGCGTTGGTGACGACCAGCTCGGGCACGCCCAGGGCATGAAGCACCTCTAAGGGAAGGCGCATCGCGTCCGGGCGCCCGTTCTCGTAGTAGTGCGCGCGGCCCCCCAGCACGGCGACGCGCGTGCCCTCCAGGGTGCCCACCACCAGCTTCGGCGCGTGGCCCGAGACGCCGGCGTGGGGGAAGCCGTCGAGCGCGTCGTAGGGGATCGAGACGCCGTCCACCGCGTCCGCCAGGTGCCCCAGCCCCGAGCCGAGGATCAGCCCCAGCGCCGGGGCCTCGGCGCCCGCCTGCGCGCGGACGAGGGCGGCGAGGTCGTCAGCTTTCCTTGACATAGGGCTCGCCCCCGGCACGCGGCGGGATGGCGCGGCCTACGAAGCCGGCCAAGATCACGACCGTGAGGATGTAGGGCAGCGCCTGCATGAACTGGGTGGGGATGTCGAAGCCGCCCACGTCGATGTTCTGGTAGCGGTTGCCGACCGCCTCCAGGAGGCCGAACAGGAGGCACGCCCCCAGCGCGTACCACGGGCGCCACTTGGCGAAGATCAGGGCGGCCAGCGCGATGAAGCCCCGGCCCGCCGACATCTCCTTGACGAAACCCGCGCCGAGCGCGGTGGCGAGGTGCGCGCCGGCGATGCCGGTGAGGACGCCGCAGATCATGACGGCCGCATACCGCAGGCCGACCACGCTGACGCCGGCAGTGTCCACGGCGGCGGGGTTCTCGCCCACGGCGCGCAGGCGCAGGCCGAAGCGGGTGCGGAACAGCACCCACCACGTCAGGGGCACGATGGCGAGGGCGATGTAGACCAGGATCGAGTGGCCCGAGAGGAGGTCGGAGTAGACCGGCCCCAGCACCGGCACGTCGCGCACGGCGTCCGCGAAGGGCAGCTCCACCTCGCCGAAGCGGGCCGGGCCGGCGAGGGCGGGGGTGCGCCCGCCGAGCGAGAACCACGTCTCGCCCACCACCACGGTCATGCCCGAGGCGAGGAAGTTGATGGCGACCCCGGAGATCAGCTGGTTGCCCCGGAAGGTGATCGAGGCCAGCCCGTGGATCGCCGCCAAGACCATCGCCGCGCCGATGCCGGCCAGCAGGCCCAGCCAGGCCGAGCCGGTGGCGTAGGCGGCGGCAGCCGAGAAGAAGGCAGAGGCCAGCATCTTGCCCTCGAGCCCGATGTCGAAGATGCCCGCGCGCTCCGAGAAGAGCCCGGCGAGGCAGGCCAGCAGCAGCGGCGTGGCGAGCCGCAGGGCGCTGTCGAGGATCTGGATCAGGTCGGCGAAGTCCATGGCGGATCCTTCAGGGCTCGGCGCGGTGGACGGGGTCGTTGTCCGCGCCCCGGGGCGAGGTCGGCTCGGGAACGGCGGCCGCGGCGGCGGGACGGCCGCGGCGGCGGGCCACGAAGAAGCCCTCGAGGGGCCGGCGCACCATGCCGTCGAGCGCGCCGGTGAACAGGATCACGAGCGCCTGGATCACGATCACCAGCTCGCGGGTGATGGCGGGACGCTCGAACTCCAGCTCCGCGCCGCCCTGGTAGAGCACGCCGAAGAGGAGGGCGGCCAGGATCACGCCCACGGGGTGCGACCGGCCCATCAGCGCCACCGCGATGCCCACGAAGCCCGCGCCCTGCACCGGGTCGATCACGAGGCGCTCGGCCTCGCCCAGCACGGCGTTGGTGGCCATCATGCCGCACAGGCCGCCCGAGATCAGCATGGCGATCATGGTGATGCGCACGGGGCTGATGCCGGCGTAGAGCGCGGCCGGCCCGGACAGGCCGAAGGCACGGATCTCGTAGCCCAGCCGCGTGCGCCAGATCAGCACCCAGACGAACAGCGCGGACAGGAGGGCGAGCGCGAACGAGACGTTGAGCGGCGTGGAGCGCGGGAAGCCGAGGAAGGGCAGGACGTCGGCTGCGTTCGGCAGGCGGACGGCTTCCGCGAAGCGCGCGGTCTCGGGCGAGCCGCCGGCGCCGGGGACCAGGAGGACGCGGGAGAGCAGGTAGACCATCAGCGCCGAGGCGATGAAGTTGAACATGATCGTGGTGATCACGATGTGGCTGCCGCGCCGGGCCTGCAGCCAGGCCGGGATCGCGGCCCATGCGGCGCCGAAGAGCGCGGCGGCCACGGCGGCGGCCACCAGCGCCACCGACCAGTGCGGCCAGGGCACCCAGAGCATCGCCAGCGCGACCCCGAGGCCGCCGATGGCCGCCTGCCCCTCGCCGCCGATGTTGAACAGCCGCGCGTGGAAGGCGACCGCGACGCCGAGGCCGGTGAAGATGAAGTTAGTGGTGTAGTAGAGCGTGTAGCCCCAGCCGTAGGCCGAGCCCACGGCCCCGTTCACGAGGATGCGCATCGCCTCGAACGGGTTCTCGCCGATGAAAAGGACCACGAGGCCCGACACGAACAGGGCCAGCACGAGGTTTAAGAGCGGGATCAGGAGGACGTCGACCCACTTCGGAAGGATGTCGCCGCTCATGCCGCGTCCTCCCGGTCGGCGGCTTCTTCGTCGACCGACTCGAACTCCGGTTCGTCCTCTGGGATGACGTCACGGATGACAGGGTTCGTCATTTCCTGTTCGATAAGCTCGGTAAGCGCCTCGCGGCGGGCCTCGTAGAATGCATGGAAGTCGTCGGCTTGAAGATGCTCGGGGTCGATCAGATGCGAGCGCAGGATCGCGTCCTGCGCTTCGTCCGACAGGCCCTGATTGTCGCGGAGGGCCGACAGGTACCTCGATGGGGCCTGCCCTCCTATCAGACGGTTGGAGCGTGCCGTCAGCGCGGTCTTGTTGACGATGCTGTCGTACTGACGCCAATCGAGCCCCTGCTTCTCGCACCAGGCCTTCGGAAAGATGTGATGAATGTCGATCGCCTCGTTGTGCACCGTGCTGAGGTCGAGCGGAGCACCGGTGACGAAGTCATAGCAGCCCCGTCCCATGAGCAAAGCGTGGATCGCCTTGTAGCCGGCACTGACCCGGCCGCGGAGCTGGTCCAGGCGGGCCTGCCGGAAGCTAGCCTCGCGGATGGAGCGCGGCTCCTCTCCCCCCTCGAGCCAGTCGAGGATCTCCAAGACGTCGCGCGCGATGCGGGTCTCGGTGGACGAGCCGTAGAGCTCTCCCAGCGAGGTCGCCCAGAACCAACGAGCGACAAGGTCCGCCTCGGGGGCGGAGAGCGGGCGGTTGTCCCGCGCTGCGAACAGCGCAGCGAGCGCTGTCCGCTGGGGCGGGTAGGGCACGTCCTTCGCGTAGAACACGCTGCGAGCGTTCAGGAACCGCGCAGCGGCCCCGAACCCGTCCTGTACAGTGTCGGCATGGGCTTCGTAGTCCTCCCGACGCAGGGCGAGCAGATCGCCCCGCTTGATGGACACCTGCGGCAGTTCCCGGCCGGTCTTGCCTTCCGTCTTGGCCGCGTCTCGGTCCCCGAGCGTGCGCAGGAAGGTCACCACCTGCAGAAAGCTCGTGCTGTCGATCTCTCGGTAGGGCTGGTCTCCCTTGAGGATGTGATGGGCCTGCCGGCCCTGATCGAACATGGCGGACCTTCGACGCTTCCAGTCCGCTCTCAGATCGAACGAGGAGGCGGCGAAGATAGCCGTGACCAGTTCGAAGGCATCGAGCTTCTTGCCGCCTACGTTCACCTTTTCGAACACGAGGCAGATCGCCTCGCGGCTGTTCGATCGATCCAGCGTAATCACCGGCATCTTGTAGTAGCGGATGGCCTCGAGGATGCCTTTCACCGAATCCCGCAGGGGCCGTCCGTCCGCCCCCCAGGCATCGTTCCAAGCGTCCCACCACCCTGCTTCGTCGAAGATGCGGTCGAGGGGGAACATCCGAGCGTCGATCTCTCGCTCACGGCTGGACAGATCTTGGTCCACGTCGCGGGCGAAGTTGCTCCGGCGAACGCGATCTGCGGGAAACCCCTCGATGCAGTCTACGATGTCCGCGCCAGCTTCCGCGGCCCGCACCATGTCCAGGTAATAGTGACGGTCCACTTCCCGGCGGCGCGCATCGCGGGTGCGGACCGGATCGCTGGACCACAGCGCCTGGAACAGGGAGGTGATGCGCTGCTGACCGTCGAGGAGAAGCGTGCGCGGTGCCCTAGCGCCTTTCGAGCCCTCCACTGGGCGGGGCGCGAACTCGACCTCCCCACCTGTCTCCAGAGCGAGGAGGGCGCCCACGGGAAAGCCGCGGGCCAGAGAGGCGATGATGCCGCGCACGTCGCTATCGTCCCAGACGTAGCTGCGTTGGAAGTCGGGCAACTGAAGCTCTCCGTCGCTCGCCGCCTTGAGCAGATCTCTCAGCTCCTCCGGGTTGGTCCTGAACATCAGACCGCATCCCCCGTCATGCCCGCCATCAGGAGGCCCAGCTCGCCCTCGTCGGTCTCCGAGGGCAGGCGCTCGCCCATGATGCGGCCGTCGAACATCACGGCGATGCGGTCCGAGAGGCCCATGATCTCGTCGAGCTCCACGGAGACCAGCAGGATCGCCTTGCCGCGGTCGCGCAGGGCGACGATCTGCTGGTGGATGAACTCGATGGCGCCGATGTCGACGCCGCGCGTGGGCTGGCCCACGAGCAGGAGGTCGGGGTCGCGCTCGATCTCGCGGGCGAGCACGATCTTCTGCTGGTTGCCGCCCGAGAAGCTGCGGGCGTGGAGCGCGGGGTTGGGCGGGCGCACGTCGAAGCGCTCCATCTTCTCGACGCAGTCGCGCTTCATGGCGGCGTGGTCCATGAACAGGCCGCGACTGTAGTCGGGCCGGTCGTGGTAGCCGAAGGCCACGTTCTCCCAGGCGTGGAAGTCCATGATGAGGCCCTCGCGCTGGCGGTCCTCGGGGACGTGGGCGATGCCGCGCAGGCGGCGGGTGCGCGCGTCCGAGGCGTGGCCCGTCAGGTCGATCTCCTGGCCGTTCACGCGGATCGTGCCCGTTCCTGTCGCGTAGCCGCCCAGCACCTCCAGCAGCTCCGACTGGCCGTTGCCGGCCACGCCGGCGATGCCGAGGATCTCGCCGGCCTGGATGCGCAGGTCGATGCCTTTAAGGCGCTCCACCCCCTGCTCGTCGCGCACGTGCAGGTCCCGCACCTCGAGCACGGTGTCGCCGGGCCGCGCGGGCGTCTTCTCGACGCGCAGCAGCACCTTGCGGCCCACCATCAGCTCGGCGAGGTCGGCCGGCGAGGTCTCGGCGGTCGACACGGTGGCGGTCATCTCGCCGCGGCGCATCACGGAGACGGAGTCGGTCACCTCCATGATCTCGCGCAGCTTGTGGGTGATGAGGATGATCGTCTTTCCCTGGTCGCGCAGCCCGCGGAGGATGCGGAACAGGTGGTCGGCCTCGGCCGGCGTCAGCACGCCCGTGGGCTCGTCCAGGATCAGGATGTCGGCCTCGCGGTAGAGGGCCTTGAGGATCTCCACGCGCTGCTGGAAGCCGACGCTCAGGTCCTCGACCACGGCGTCGGGGTCGACGTCCATCTCGTAGTCGTGAGCCAGCTCGGTCAGCAGCTTGCGGGCGCGCGCCAGCGAGGGCCGCAGCATCGGGCCATCCTCGGCGCCGAGGATGACGTTCTCGAGCACGGTGAAGTTCGGCACCAGCTTGAAGTGCTGGAACACCATGCCGATGCCGGCGTCGATGGCGTCCTGGCTGGTGTGGATCTCGGTGCGCCGGCCGCCGACGAACACCTCGCCGCGGTCGGCGCGGTAGAAGCCGTAGAGGATCGACATCAGCGTCGACTTGCCGGCGCCGTTCTCGCCGATGATGCCGTGGATCGTGCCGCGCCGCACGGCGAGCGCGATGTCCTTGTTGGCCTGCACGGGGCCGAAGCTCTTGGAGATGCCGCGCAGCTCGAGGGCGAGGTCGTCGTCCCCCGGCCGGGGCGCACCCCCGGCGGTCATTCGCTCTCCACGAAACCGGCGACGCGCGCGAGGCCGTCCTCGCCCATGACCCCGATGTACCGCAGTTGGGCGAAGGGCTCGCCGCCCCTGTCCAGCCGTGCGCGTACCATGGCGGTGCCGTGGGTCACCTCGGGGCTGCCGAGGGGCAGCAGCACCGCGTCGGGCAGGTTCTGCCGGAAGATCGAGAGGTACTGCGCCATGCCGTCCGCGCCCCGGAAGGGGGCGGGGGCGTGGGGGTCCTCGTAGAGGAACGAGGCCGCGAGGGCCTCGTCCAGGATCGCGGCGCGGGCGTCCGCGTCGGCCTCGTTCCAAGCCGACAGGAGCTGCACCAGCGTCTCGCCCGCGCCGCCTGCCATCAGATGTCGACCGGGCAGGAGTTGTCGGTGAGGTAGTCGTGCACCTCGATCTCGCCCGAGACGATCTTCTGCTTCGCCTCCTCGACGGCGGCGACCATGTCCTCGTTCACCAGATCGGCGTTGTTCTCGTCCATGGCGAAGCCGACGCCGTCGTTCTCGAGGCCCATGACCTCGATGCCGGCTTCCAACTCGCCCGCCATGGCCTCGCTGAACGTGTCGTACACGGCGTTGTCGACGCGCTTGACCATCGAGGTCAGCACCGAGCCGGGATGGAGGTAGTTCTGGTTCGAGTCGACGCCGATCGACTTGATCCCCTCGTCCGAGGCAGCCTGCAGCACGCCGATGCCGGTGCCGCCCGCGGCGGCGAACACCACGTCCGCGCCCTGGGAGATCTGCGAGCGGGTGAGCTCGGCGCCCTTCACGGGGTCGTTCCAGGCCGACGGCGTAGTGCCGGTCATGTTGACGATCACGTTGATGTCCGGGTTCACGGCCTTGGCGCCTTGCGCGTAGCCGCAGGCGAACTTCGAGATCAGCGGCACGTCCATACCGCCCACGAAGCTGACGGTGCCCGTCTCGGAGGCCATCGCGGCCATCATGCCCACGAGGTAGGAGCCTTCGTGCTCCGAGAAGACGATCGACTTCACGTTGGGCTGGTCGACCACCATGTCCACGATCGCGAACTGGGTGTCGGGGTAGTCGGGGGCGACCTGCTCCAGGGTGGAGGCGTTGGCGAAGCCCAGCACGACCACGGGGTTGGCGCCGCGGTCGGCCATGCGGCGCATGGTCTGCTCGCGCTGCGCCTCGTTGGCGAGCTCGGTCTCGGAGTACTCGCCACCGGTCTCCTCGACCCAGCGCTGCGCGCCGTTGTAGGCGCTCTCGTTGAACGACTTGTCGAACTTGCCGCCCAGGTCGATGATCAGGCCGGGCGTGGCGGAGTGGGCGTCGGCGAGGGCGGCGCCGGCCGACAGGGCGAGGCCCGCGGTGGCGGCCATCAGCATGTGCTTGACGGTCATGTGGTTCGTCTCCCGTTGGGTGGTGCGGGCCCGTTGGCCGGCCCGTGCATGGGCGGATTTAGGCCGCAGCCGCGCGGGAAGGTCAACCGGATGTTCCGGGCGCCGCGTCCCCGCCGAGCACCCGGCGCAGCACCAGCGCATCGGTGCCCGCATAGTAGCCGCGGCGCCGCCCGGCCTCGCGCCAGCCTGATGCGACGTAGAGCGCGCGGGCGGGGGCATTCGCCTCGGACACCTCCAGGAACGCCTCGGCGGCGCCCCGGGCGCGGGCGGCGTCCTCGAAGGCGGCGAGAAGCGCGCGGGCGCGGCCCTCGCGGCGGCGTTCGGGGGCGACGGCGAGGGTCAGCAGCTCCGCCTCGCCCGCCACCGCGCGGCCGAGGGCGAAGGCGTCGTCGTCTCCAGCCGCGAATCCGAGGGGGTCGTGGAGGGCGGCGCGGATCGCGGCCTCGCTCCAGCGCTCGGGGCCGCGGAAGCAGCGGGCGTGGAGCGCGGCCCACGCCGCCGCGTCAGGCATCCGGGATGATCCGCGGCGGCGGGTCGGAGCGGGGCAGGGCGTCGGCCTCGCGCCCGTAGAGCGGCGCGGGCCGGGGGCGCCCGGGCGCGGCGCGCGCGGCGGCGATGCGGGCGATGGACTGGGCGAGGGGACGGGCCGGCACCGCCTCGATGCCGTTCACCGCGGCGCCCGCGGCGCGGCGGGGCCAGCCCTCTGGCCAGGGGGCGCCCGCTTCCAGCAGCATCTGCCCGCCGCGCCAGCCGACGTGCATGGCGCCGCGCGGGGCGGCCACGGCGACGGGGGTGTCCTCGTCCGGGGCGAGGGCCTCGAAGGCGCTCACCCCCTCGCAGGGGATGCGGAGGCCCAGCGCCAGCCCCCGGGCCGCGGCCACGGCGATGCGGATGCCGGTGAAGTTGCCGGGGCCGACGCCCACGCCGAGGGCGTGGAGGTCGTCCCACGCCGCCCCGGCCTCGCGCAGGAGGCCGTCCAGCAGCGGGAACAGCGCCTCGGCCTGGCCGCGCGCCATCGCCTCGAAGCCCTCGGCCACGACGCGGTCCCCCGACACGAGAGCGGCCGCGCAATGCGCGGCCGCCGTGTCGAAGCCCAGTGTCAGTCGGTCAGACACCGACGGGGCGCACCTCGACCACCTCGGGGATGTAGTGCCGCAGGAGGTTCTCGATGCCCATCTTCAGGGTCATCGTGGACGAGGGGCAGCCCGCGCAGGCGCCGCGCATCTGCAGGTACACCACGCCCCGGTCGAAGCCATGGAACGTGATGTCGCCGCCGTCCTGCGCCACGGCAGGGCGCACGCGGGTGTCCAGCAGCTCCTTGATCTGGCCCACGACCGCGTCGTCGGCCTCGTCGTGGTTCGAGCCGTGGGCCGCCTCCATCGCGCCCTCCATGACCGGCTCGCCGGACTGGAAGTGCTCCATGATGGCGCCGAGGATCGCGGGCTTCACGTGGTCCCAGGCCACGCCCTCGTCCTTGGTCACGGTCACGAAGTCGCCGCCGAGGAACACGCCCGAGACGCCGTCCACGCCGAACACGCGGCGGGCGAGGGGCGAGGGCGCGCCGCTCTCGGGGGTGGGGAAGTCCGCGGTGCCGCTGTCGAGCACGCTCTGTCCGGGCAGGAACTTGAGCGTGGCGGGGTTCGGGGTGGTCTCGGTCTGGATGAACATGGGGACGCCTCCGGGTCGGCCCTCTATGTGCGGAGCCGGCCCGGGGGAGTCAAGGTTCTGGAACCGTTCTAAAACGCGCGGTGGCCCCCGCGGAGGCCGCCGCGGAGCCTCAGTCGCGGCAGTCGAGCGTCACCACGGCGCCGCGCACCTCCTCGGGCACCGCGCCGCGCACCGCCGCCGAGGGGCGGGCATCGGTGGCGAAGTCGATGCCGCTGTCGCGCAGCCAGTCCACGGCCCGCTCGACGCCGACCATCGCGTCGATCTCGCCGGGGCGCACGGTGCCCACCACGCGGCCGTCGTCGCCGATCAGCGGCGTGCCGGCGATGCCGTTGCCGCGCAGCACGGCGGAGTGATCGACCAGCTCGTTGGCGCGGCGCGCGCCGACCCGGCCGCGCGCCTCGCGCAGGGCGCCGTTGCCGGGGCGGAACGACACCGCCGAGACCGGGGTGCCCTCGGCGGGCGCCTCGGGCGCGAGGCGCAGCCACGGCCCCGAGCGGCCCCCGTCGGCGGTGAACACCGCGAAGCCCTGGCCCACGGCAACGCGGCGCAGGAGGGGCCCGCCCTGCACGCCGATGGCGCGGCAGGCGTTGGCCATGGGCTCGGTGGAGAGGATGTCGGAGGGGTTCACGTAGAAGCCCGTGGCGAACACGCGCTCGGGCTCCGCGGCGGGCGGCGGCAGGGCGAGGTCGCGCTCGCGCTCGCGCGCCGCGCGCTCCGCCTCGCGGCGCTCCTCCTCGGCGCGTAGGGCCTGCTCGACGCGCCGCTCGGTGCGCTCGAGCGAGCCGTCCATGAGGCCGCCGAGAACGGAGCCCACGGCGGCCACGGCGAAGCCCTCGCCGCCCGGCTCGGCGACGGGGCTCTCGGGCGCGCGCCCCGAGGCGCCCAGGAGGTCGGCCAGCGTGCCGTCCGGCCCCACCGCAAGGTTCGCGTAGGGCTCGCGTGAGACGCTGGAGAGGATCAGGAGCGCGCGGGCGAGGTTGGCGTCGTCGGCCACGATCACGTGGGTCAGCCAGCGCGCGCCGCCGTCGTAGCTGTCGGAGCGCACGTAGGCGTTGCGCCCGCCGCGCAGCTTGGCGCCGGTGACCAGCAGGCCCGGGGCCTCGCGCTCCAGCGGCTCGGCGCCGCGCTGGCGGTCGGCGAGCACGGCGTCGTGGATCTCGCGCGGGCGCTCGGGCGAGGTGCTGACGAGCAGGATCAGCCCGGCGTCCTCGGTGGCGAAGCGGATGTCCTCGGCGGTCTCGTCGCGGCGCAGGATCGCCTCGGGGCGCAGGTGCCAGACCCCCGCGTCGCGGCGCGACACCACCTGCCAGCCGCTGGCCCGGCGCTCGCGCTCGTAGGCGTCGAGCAGGCGCTTCACGGTGTCCCAGGTGACCACGTCGCCCCGGCCGAACCGGTCCTGGAACCGGGCGAGGGCCTCGCGGCTGCCCGCGCCCCACAGCCCGTCGATGGAGGCGTCGTAGCTGCCCGCGAGGGTCAGCGCGGCCTGCATGATCCGCACCTCCTGCCGGTCCAGCGCGCCGGGGTCGAACGGGGCGTCGAGGCGGACCTGCGCCGTGGCGGGCGCGGTCGCGAGCGCGGCGGCGGCGACGAGCGCGAGCGCGGCGAGGAGGGGTCGGAGCATGGCGGCGGTCCTCGGATGGTGGCGGTTAGGGGACGCGCCCGGGGGCGGAGTGGTTCCCCCCGGGATGCGCCGTCGGGGGGGGACGCTAGCGCCCGGAACGCCGGGAGCGAAGGGCTATCGGATAGCGGGGGACGGCGCCCGGGGCCTAGCTGATCGCCTCGAGCTGCTCGCGGGTGAGGGTGCCGGGCACGATCGTCAGGGGAACGGGCAGGGTGCCGGAGGCCTTGGAAAGCTGGGTGACGAGGGGGCCGGGGTCGCCGCGCTCGGGCGCCGCGCCGAGGACGAGCACGCCGATCTGCGGGTCCTCGCGGACCTGGGCCAGGATCTCCTCGGCGGGCACGCCCTCGCGGATCACGAGGTTCGGCTCCACGCCGTGCTTCGAGCGCATCCACTTCGCGAACACCTCGAAGTGGGCGACGATGCGCTCGCGGGCGTCCTCGCGCATCACCTCGCCCACGCCGATCCAGTGGCGGAACTCGTCGGGCGGGATCACCGAGAGCACCTCCACGCCGCCGCCGGTCTTCTCGGCGCGCATGGAGGCGAAGCGCATGGCGTTGAGGCACTCGCGGCTGTCGTCCAGCACCACCAGGAACTTGCGCATCGTGCCTCCCCGCATCCTCGCCGGCGCACCATGGCGGGCGGGCGGGGGGCTGTCCACCGCGCCCGCGTCAGAGCGCGGCGCGCAGCACCCGCCCCCCGAGCCACGCCGCGGCGGCGCACAGGAGCTGGACGCCCGCGAGCCACAGGAGCGCGAGCGTGCCCGCGGCGGCGCGGGTGAGCCGCACCGTAACGCGGAACAGGCGCCCCTTGCCGAGGACGGCGGCGGTGCGCGCGGTGCGGGGCCCCATGGCCTCGGCCACGCGGGCGAGGCGGGCGGCATCCTCGGGGCCGTCCACGAGGGCCGCGAGGCGCAAGGCGTCCGCCGTGGAGGTGGCGCGGCGCACGCGGCTCATGTCGGCGGCGAGCGTCCCCAGTGCCGCGAGGCGGGCAGCGTCGGTCACCTCGTCCAGCGTCGCGCGCCCGGCGGCGAAGGCGGGCAGGCGCCCCCACGCCACCGGCAGGTCGAGCTGGCGGGTGAGCGCAGGGGTCAGCGTGCCCATGCGCCGGGCGAGCCGCAGGAGCCCCGCGCCCGCCTTCACCGCCGCGCTGCCGCCGCCCGAGGCCAGCAGCGCCCCGGTCGCCCCCAGCCCCACGAGGGCCAGCGCCACGTCGAGCCGGTCCACCTCGGCGCCCTCGGCCCAGGTCACCCCGGCGCGGCGCAGGGCGTTCAGGTCGCCCAGCGGGGACAGCTCGAACGGCACCGCACAGGCGGCGATCTCGGCGGCCGAGCGGCACCGCGCGGCGTCGGCCATGCAGGCGGCGCAGGACGTGGCGGTGGCGAGCGCGCCGGCTTCGCGCGCGATCAGCGCCTCGGCCCCGGCGCGCGCGGCGGCGTCCACGGGGCGCCCGAGGTCGGCGGCCAGCTCCAGCAGCATCGCGGCGCGTTCGGCGTCCCCGGCGGCGACGGCCTCGCCCAGGGCGCCGGCGATCCACGCCTCGGACGCGGTGCGCCGCACCGCCCCTTCCAGCGCGAGAGCGAGCGCGCGGCCCTCGCGCTCCGCCCAGGGCGCGGCGAACGGGTTCGTGGCGAGGGCCGCGAGGAGGGCGGCAAGCGTAAGGAGCGTCGGCAGCGTGCGCAGCAGCGTCCGGACCCACCCGCGCCGGCGCGTCGGCGGCGGGCGCGGCGCCGCGGGCCGCGGCCCCGTGCGGTGGAGCGGCGGCTCGCGCCGCGGCGCGGTCATGCCGCCGACAGCGCCCAGTCCCAGTAGAGCTCGCGCGCCCGGCGGGTGATGGGGCCGACTTGGTACCGACGGTCGTCGAAGGCGGTCACGGGGGTGATCTTGGCGAGGTTGCCCGACAGGAACACCTCGTCGGCCTCCTCCACGTCGCGGAACGACAGCACCGCCTCGCGCACCTCCACGCCGTCGGCGCGCAGGTTCTCGATGTGGCGCGCCCGCGTGATGCCGGCGAGGAAGGTGCCGTTGGCCACGGGCGTCAGCACCACGCCGTCGCGCACGACGAACACGTTCGAGGTCGCGCTCTCGGCGACGTTGCCCAGGGCGTCCGCCACCAGCGCGTTGCCGAAGCCCTTGGCGCGCGCCTCGACCAGCATCCGGGCGTTGTTGGGATAGAGGCAGCCCGCCTTGGCGTCGCACACGGCGTCCTCCAGCACGGGGCGGCGGAAGCGGGTGCGGGTGAGCGTGGTGGCGGCCTCGGGCGCGGGCATCGGGACCGTCTCGAGGCACAGCGCGAAGCCGGTCTCCTCGGGCGAGGGCGCGACGCCGACGTCGGAGCCGTGGATCGCCCAGAACATGGGCCGCACGTAGACCGCCTCGCCGGGCGCGAAGCCCTCCAGCCCCTCGCGCGCGATCGCCTCGATCTCGACCGCCGACAGGGTGGGGCGGATCATCATCGCCTCGGCGGAGCGCACCACGCGGGCGCAGTGGCGGTCTAGGTCCGGCATCACCCCCTCGAAGCGCCGCGCGCCGTCGAACACGCTGGAGCCCTGCCACATGCCGTGGTCGGCCGCGCGCATCACCATCACGTCGCCGTCGTGCCAGCGGCCCTCGTGCCAGGTGCGGATCGTCTTGCCGAACGCCATCGCGGTGCTCCTCCCGATTCGGGCGCACCCTAGGAAGCGGGCCGGGGGGCGTCCAGCGCTCCCCGGCCCCACCGCGCGGTCAGGTCGGCGCGTCGCAGCGCGCGGTCACGAACACCTTGCCCTTCACCGGCTTGCGCCAGCTGATGCGCACGGTCTGCCGGTCGGAGCCCTGCTTGCCGGCGGCGTACGGCATGTCCCAGACTGTCGCGTTGTCCGCGTCGCGGATGCGCCCCTCGGGGAGCACCGCCTGCACCACCCGCGCCTCGCCGCCGAAGGGCAGGTAGTCGGTGAGGTCGAGGTCCCAGGTCGCGTCCGGGCTGCTCTGGACCAGGGGCACGGTTACCGGGTTCTGCGCCTGCCGGGTGACCGAGTGGAAGGTGTTGGAGTGGAACGCGACGTCGGCGTAGCGCCCGTGGTCGAGATCGGCGCGCGAGGTGTCCACCTTGTCGACCCGCGAGAGCGCCTCGCCCTTGATGGTCTTGAACGTGTTTCCGACCACCGTGAGGCCGTTGATGTAGTGCCCCGCGCCGAAGGGCTTGATGCGCAGCGGCGCGAAGCTGGAGGGCACGTTCGACGAGAAGATGATGTTGCCTAGGATCTGCAGGCCGCCGAAGCTCAGCTCCGAAGCGAACGCGGGGACGGGGTCGTACTCGTTGGTCCACTCGATCGTGCAGTTGTCCACGTAGTTCGCCTGGAACACCGTCTTGGCCTGCGCCTCGGCGAACACGATGCCGGCGGTGCGCGAGCCCAAGGACGTGTTGTCGCCCTGGAAGAAGTGGTTGCCGGTGACGATGTGCCCCGAGCCGGCCATCACCGCCCAAGTGCGGAACTTCACCGCCCGGTTGTTGCGGATCTTGCAGTCGTTCTTGTTGACGTTGAACCCGATCGTGTGCCGCGCGCCCACGTCCTGCCCGCCTTCGGTGCTCAGGAACTGGCAGCGGTCGATCAGCATCCCCTGGCAGCCCTCGGCGTGCGAGGTGAGGCCGCGGTCCTTGGGCCCGGTGAAGAAGCAGTCCTTCACGTGGAAGATCAGCCCCACGGGCGGCAGCAGGATGCCGCTGGCCTTGTCGGCGAGCAGGAACTCGATGTCCTGCAGCGTGAAGCGCTGGAGGTTCGCCCAGCCCGAGAAGTCGAACGCGTAGCGGAAGCGCCGAAAGGTGTAGGTCTGCGACGCGGGCGCCCCCCAGAGCGGCTGGCTGAGGTAGAGCTTCTGGCCCGACACGCTCTTGCCCGAGACGTAGACCTCGCGGCCCACGCCCGTGGAGGCGGTCACGAGGCTTCCCACCTCGATCGCGCTGACCTGCGCGACGTTGCGCAGCTCGCGCGGGGCCGAAGGCGAGTAGGAGCAGGACTCGGACCACGTGTCGGTGTCGAAGGCCGCGCCGCCCACCACGTGGATCTGGCCGTTCCGGATCTTGCGCTGGTTGGCGTAGGTGGTCTTGTCGCCCACCACCCCCTGCACGTCGAGGGGGCGCGTCAGCTCCACCCGGCGCCCGCACATGTCGAGCGTGTCGTGGTCGGTGAAGTCGAACAGCGCCTGCACCGCCCGCTCCAGCCCCTCCTGGTCGCCCCCGAACGCGTAGATGTAGGTGGGCAGGTCGTAGGAGCGCACCAGCGACAGGCGCTTCGAGGCGGGCATGTCGAGCGTGCCCACGAAGCGCACGGGGCTGCCGAGGGAAAGGTCGTCGGTGATCCGGTAGCGGCCCTCGGGCACTAGCAGCGTGCGCCCGCGCGCGGCGGCGTCGGCGGCGCGGAACGCGGCCGTGTCGTCCGCCAGCCCGTCGCCCCGCGCGCCGTAGTCGCGCACGTCCGCCACCGCGATCATGTCGCGCAGGAAGGCGCCGGTCACGTCCTCGACGCGGATGTCGTCGATCCGCACGACGCCGCCGTTCGGCCCCGAGAGGTCGAGGCCCACGTGGGCGTTGCGCACCCGGTCGTCCCAGGCCACGTCCACGCCGCCGCGCGCGCCGATTCCGACGATGCCCGAGACCTCGACCACCTCGCCGTAGGCAATCAGCTGCACCTCCGCCGCGCCCTGCGGCAGGCCGGCGACGCCCGCACCGTCCGCGCCCACCGGGAAGGCCGCGGCGCGCACCCGCGGCAGCGGCCCCGAGACCGCCTTCACCCGCGCCGAGACGCGCAGGTAGCAGCCCGGCTCCACCGGGGTGCGCACCATGTAGCGGATCTTCTGAGTGTCGAGCGTCTTCGACAGCTCGCAGCAGCCTCCGAAGTCCTGGTCGGCCGGCACCACCACCGCGTCGGTGCGGTTGGCGTAGCTGTCGTCGTCCGGCAGCCCGTCCTGGTTCGACCAGTCGTCCAGCCCGTCCAGCCACGGCTCCGGCATGAGCCGAATTCCCTCGGTGATCGCCTTGTTCATGCCCGGTCCCCGCGCCTGTGAGGGGCGGGCCGCGCCCGCCCGGAAGACGGGATTCCTCCGGGCGAGCGGTTCAGACGGGGTTAACGGACGGGAAGGGCGCGCTCAGACCGCCACGTCGGGCGCGCGCAGCAGCTCCACGCCGGCGATCCGCCACGCGCCGCCCATCCGCACCATGCGGTAGAGCAGCCGGTGCGGCTGCCCGGCGCCGTCCACGATCGTCACCTCCTGCGCCCAGATGCGCCCCTCGCCCTCGGAGCGGCCGTACTCGACGGTACCGGGGCGCCAGACCATCGGGTAACCCTGCCGAACCATCTGCCCGAACCGCTCGGGCGAGCCGAACATGCCCTGGATCATCGGCGCGGCGTAGGTGAACGCCTCGGCGAAGTCGTCGGCGCGGAACGCCTCGATCTGGCTGTCGATCACGCCCTGCACAGCATCCGGATCGGCGGCGGCGGGCGTGGCGAGGGCGAGGAGGGCGGCGGCGATCCAGTGGCGCATGACGGGTCTCCCTGAGGTCCCCTCCGAGCCTAAGGCGCCGCCCGCCCCGATCAAATCACGCCTTCGCCAACTCGCCCGCCAGCGCCCGGTCGATCAGCGCGGCCGTCTCCTCCACGCCGTAGAGCGCGATGAACCCGCCGAAGCGCGGCCCCTGATCGGCGCCCAGCAGCACCTGGTAGAGCGCGCGGAACCAGTCGCGCATGGGATCGAAGCGCTCGCGCCCGATCTCGTAGACCACGCCCTGCAGCGCCTCGTCGGTGCGCTCGCCGTCCCAATCCCGCAGGCGGTCGCGCAACGCTTCCAGCGCCTCGCGCTCGGGTTCCGAGGGCGGGCGGTAGGTCTTCGCCGGCTTCACGAAGTCGTTGTAGTAGCGCACCGCGCCCTCGGCCGCGCGGTCGAGCTGCGGGTTCGCCTCGGGGCTGGCGTCGGGCGCGTAGCGGCGGATGAAGCCCCAGAGCGTCTCCTTGCTCTCGGCGCCCGCCACGGAGGCGAGGTTCAGGAGCATCGTGAACGGCACCACCATGTCCGAGGCCGGCACGTCCCCGCCGTGGATGTGGTGCACCGGGTTGGCGGCCTGCTTGTCGGCGTCCTGCGAAGGGTACGCGCGGAGTTGCTGGTGGTACTCGTCCACCATCTTCGGGATCACGTCGAAGTGCATCCGCTTCGCGGTCTTGGGCTTGAGGTACATGAAGTAGCTCAGGGACTCGGTGGCCGCGTAGTGGAGCCACTCATCGATCGACAGCCCGTTGCCCGACGACTTCGAGATCTTGCCGCCCTCCGCATCCAGGAACAGCTCGTAGGTGAAGTGCTCGGGCGGCTTGGCCCCCAGCGTGCGGCAGATGCCGTCGTAGATCGGCGTATTGGTCGAGTGGTCCTTGCCGTACATCTCGAAGTCCACGCCGAGCGCCGCCCAACGGGCGCCGAAGTCGGGCTTCCACTGTAGCTTCACGTTGCCCCCCGTGACGGGCAGCGTCCACTCGCGCCCCTCCTCGTCGTCGAAGGTCACGGTGCCTTCCGCCCCGTCCACGTGCTTCATGGGCACGTAGAGCACGCGGCCCGTCTCGGGGTGGATCGGCAGGAAGATCGAGTAGGTCCGCTGCCGCTCCTCGCGCAGGGACTTCAGCATGATCGCCATGAGCGCGTCGTAGCGCTCGGCGCAGCGCCGCAGCACGTCGTCGAAGCGGCCCGAGCCGTAGAACTCGGTAGCCGAGATGAACTCGTACTCGAAGCCGAACGTGTCGAGGAAGCGGCGCAGCATCGCGTTGTTGTGGTGGCCGAAGCTCTCGTGGGCGCCGAACGGGTCTGGCACCGAGGTCAGGGGCCGCTGCAGGTGCCCCGTCAGCGCGTCCGGGTTCGGCACGTTGCCCGGCACCTTGCGCATCCCGTCGAGGTCGTCCGAGAAGCACACCAGCCGCGTGGGGATGTCCGAGATCGTCTCGAAGGCCCGGCGCACCATCGTCGTGCGCGCCACCTCGCCGAAGGTGCCCAGGTGCGGCAGGCCCGAGGGGCCGTAGCCCGTCTCGAACAGCACGTGGCCCTTCTCGGGCGGGGCCGCCTCGTAGCGTTTCAGCAGCCGGCGGGCCTCCTCGAACGGCCAGGCCTTGGACTTCAGGGCGGCGTCGCGCAGGGCGGTCATGGGCTCGGTCCTCTCGGGGGAAACGCGCCGTCCCTATTGCGGCAGTGCGGCATGGTCAAATAGGATCGAGGTCCGGGGGACATGCCATGACCGAAGCCAAGGACATCCTCGACGGGGCGAGCTTCTCGCCGCAGGACGCGCTGGTCGCGCTGATGATGACCGTGTCCGTCTCGGACGCCACCATCCGCACGTCGGAGCTGCTGACCATCGAGCGCACCGTGGACCACCTGCCGGTCTTCGCCGACTACGACACCGATCGGATCGGGGTGGTCAGCCAGACCGTGTTCGACCTCCTGGAGGAGGAGGACGGCCTCGACGCCATCATCGGCCTCGTGCGCTCCGCCGTGCCGCGCACCCACTGGGAGACGGCCTACGCCCTGTCGTGCGACATCGCCGCCGCGGACGGCAAGCTGAAGCAGAGCGAGCTGCGGATGCTGCAGGAGCTGCGCGAGGAGCTGGAGATCGACCCGCTCCATGCCGCCGCGATCGAGCGCGGGGCGCGGGCGCGGCACTTGCGGTTCTAGTCGCCGGGGGGCTCTGCCCCCGAGGCCGGGGCTTCGCCCGTCCGCGGGGGGATCGGTCCACTGGACCGATCCCGGGAAGCCCGCGAACCCCCCGAGATATTTCCGGCCAGAGGAAGGGGGGCTAGGCTGCAGCCTGGTCCGCCTCGGTGCGCAGGAAGACGGGGCGCTCCGGGGTGGAGTCGCTTGCCTGCCAGCGGTAGCCGCCGGCGGCGAAGGCGCGTAGGTCGTCCGCCGCCTCTAGCCGGGTCTCGGCGGCGAAGCGGGCCATGGCGCCGCGGGCGCGCTTGGCGAAGGCGCCGATCTGCTTCGGCCCGCCGGGGCGGTCCTCCAGGAACACCGGCGTGACGACGGGAAGGCCGAGGGCCTCGCGGTCCACGGCGCCGAAGTACTCCACGCTCGCGCAGTTCAGCACCACCCGCGCGCCCGCCGCCTCGGCGTCGGCGCGCAAGGTCTCCGCGATGCGCGGGCCCCAGAAGCGATAGAGGTCCCGGCCCCGGCGGGTCCGCAGCTTCGTGCCCATCTCCAGGCGGTGCGGGCGGATGGCATCCAGGGGACGCAGGACGCCGTAGAGGCCCGATAGGATCCGCAGGCGTTCCTGCGCCCACCGAAGGGCGTCGGCGTCCAGCGTCGCCGCCTCCAGTCCCAGATAGGTGTCGCCCGCGAAGGTGAACGCCGCCGGCGTCTCGGGGGCGGCGTCCCAATCGCGGTATCGGTCGCGGTTCAGGCGGGCCAGCGGCTCCGACAGGTCCATGAGTGCCGCCAGCCCGGCGATCCCCTGCCGCCGCAGCGCGCGCACGAGCGTCGCGGTCTCCTCGGGAAAGCGCGGCGCGGTGGCGGCGGCGACGTCCGTGGCGCCGAGGCGCTTGGCGGGCGAGACGACGACGAGCATCTCAGTCCTCCGCCTCCAGCACGGCGGTGAAGGCCGCACCGAAGCGCTCGGCATGACGCTCGCCCAGGATGCGGTCCACGGCGGCGCGGTCGGGCGGAGCCTTGGCGACCTTGGCCAGCACCGAGGAGGTGCAGGTCATGGGCTTGCCGTGCCCGTCCTCGCCGCGGATCAACTCGGACTGAGCGGCGAGCAGCCGGTCGTAGAGCGCGCCCTCGCCGCGCCCCGCCAGCTTGCGCCGGGCGGGGTGAACCTCCTCGGGCGCCTCGCCGGTGACGATGGCGAGGAAGGCCGCGCCGTAGCGCTCCAGCTTGGTGGCGCCCACGCCCGAGACGCGCGCCATCGCATCCAGCGTGGCGGGCCGGGTCTCGGCCATCTCGATCAGGGTGCGGTCGGTGAACACCACGTAGGCGGGCACGCCCTGCGCCTCGGCCAGCGCGCGGCGCTTGGCCTTGAGCGCGGACAGGAGCGGCGCGTCCTCCTCGGAGACGAGCTGGCGCACCTGCGGGCGGCGCTCGGCCTTCTGGATCGTGTCGCGGCGCAGCGTCACCTCGGCCTCGCCGCGCAGCACGGGGCGCGCGGCCTCCATGAAGCGCAGGGCGCCGTGGCGCTCGGGGTCGGGGCGCACGAGGTCGAGGCCCATCATCTGCCGGAACACCGCCTGCCACTGGTGCTTGGGCATGTCCGCGCCGGCGCCGAAGGTGGGCAGCTGATCGTGGCCGAAGCGGCGCATCTTCTCGGTCGCATTCCCCAGCAGCACGTCGATCAGGTGCCCCGTGCCGAACCGCTCGTCGGTGCGCAGCATGGCCGACAGCGCCTTGCGCACGGCGGTGGTGCCGTCGAACAGCTCGGGCGGCTTCTCGCACAGGTCGCAGTTGCCACAAGGAGCGGAATCTTCCCCAAAGTAGCGCAGGAGCACCTGCCGGCGGCACCCCTGCGCCTCGGCGAGGCCGAGGAGCGCGTTCAGCCGCCCGTGGTCGGCGGCCTTGCGCTCGGGCGGGGCCAGCCCCTCGTCCACTTGCGAGCGGCGGAAGCGGATGTCGTCGGCGCCATAGAGCGTGAGCGTGTCGGCGGGCGCGCCGTCGCGGCCCGCGCGGCCGATCTCCTGGTAGTAGCCCTCGATCGACTTGGGCAGGTCGGCCTGCGCCACCCAGCGGATGTCGGGCTTGTCGACGCCCATGCCGAAGGCGATCGTTGCCACCACCACCAGCCCGTCCTCGCGCGCGAACCGGCTCTCGACCACGCGGCGGTCCTCGGCCTCCATGCCGCCGTGGTAGTGGCAGGCGGCGTGGCCGTCCTCGCGCAGCGCCTGCGCCAGCGTCTCGGTCTTAGCGCGGGTGCCGCAGTAGACGATGCCCGACTGCCCCCGGCGCGCGGCGGCGAAGCTCAGGATCTGGCGGCGCGGGCCGTTCTTGGGCTGGAAGGCGAGGGAGAGGTTCGGGCGGTCGAAGCCGCGCAGGAAGGTGGTGGGCGCGCCCTCGAACAGGCGCTCCGCGATCTCTTCGCGGGTCTCGGCGTCGGCGGTGGCGGTGAAGGCGGCAAGCGGCACGCCCAAGCTTCGGCGCAGGGGGCCGATCCGCAGGTAGTCGGGGCGGAAGTCGTGACCCCACTGGGCGACGCAATGCGCCTCGTCCACGGCGATCAGCGAGCAGCGCGCCCGGCGCAGCATCCGCTCCGTGCCGCCCGAGGCGAGGCGCTCGGGCGCGATGTAGAGCAGCTTGAGCCGGTCCTCCTCGATCGCCTGCCAGACCGCGTCGATCTCCTCGTCGGTGTTGCCCGAGGTCAGCGCGCCGGCCTCCACGCCCGCCTCCTGCAGCGCACGCACCTGGTCGCGCATCAGCGCGATCAGCGGCGAGATCACCACCGTCAGGCCGTCGCGCACGAGCGCGGGAAGCTGGAAGCACAGCGACTTGCCGCCGCCCGTGGGCATGATGGCCAGCACGTCCTCGCCGGCGGCCACCGCCTCCACCACCTCGCGCTGGCCGGGCCGGAACGCGCCGTAGCCGAACACCGAGGCGAGCAGCGCGTCGAGGTCGGGCAGGGGGGCGGGGCCGGCGGGCGGGGCGTCGGGCAGGGCGGTCAAGGGCACCTCGCGGGGCTCGGGCTGGGCGGCGGAGCATCGAAATCGCATGTTGCGATCCCGTAAACAAGCGGGGCTCCTTCGCATTTTCGTCATACTCCCGCGCTAGGCTGGAGCCATTCCGCACGGAGGCTTCGCAATGTTCGGCATGACGCGACGATTCCAACGGCGCATCCGCCGCGCCGGGCTCGACTGGGCGCAGGACCGGCTGTCCGGCCCGTTCACCCTCGGCGGCATGTTCGACGGCCTCGAAGCGCGTGCCGCGACGCTCGGGGGACGCCGCCCGGCGCGCTCGCCCTCCGATGCGTCCAAGGCCACGCTGGTCGATTTCCACCTGCGCCCCGGCACCGACGTGATCGAGCTCGGCGCCGGATGCGGGACCCTCTCGCCCGCCCTGCGCGCCCGCATCGGCCCCGCCGCCCGCCACCTCGCGGTGGAGGCCGATCCCCTGCGCGCCGCGCTGGTCTGCGACGCCGCGCCCGAAGCCGAGGTGATCGCCGCCGCGGTGGACCATTCCGGCGCCGCCAGCCTCGGCATCGGCCCGGCGCGCGAATGCTACGACGTGCCGGCCATCACGCTCGCCGCCCTGCTCGCCCGCCTGCCGGACCGCTTCGCGCTGGTCTGCGACATCGGCGGCGCCGAGGCGGCGATGGTGGCCGCCGAGGCCCCGGTGTTCGAGCGCTGCGACGTGGCCGTGCTGGCCTGCCACCCCGCCCGCTACCCCGACGGCGAGGCCGACCTCGACGCGCTGGTCGCCGCCCTGGCGACCACCGGCCTCCACGCCGCGGCGCGGGTGGGCGACGTGCTGGCCTTCGTGCGCCGGTAGGCGCCCCTAGGACGCGTCCCGCCGCAGGAGGGCCACCGCCGTGTCGCCCCAGCGGCGCGCGTCGAGCAGCGTCCAGCCCTCCGGCGCCCGGGGCGTCTCGCCCTCCTCCCACACCGCCAGCGCGCCGGGCGCGATCCAGCCCTCGCGCGCCAGCGCCTCCAGCGCGGGCGCGCCGAGGCTCCGGCCGTAGGGCGGATCCAGGAACACCACGTCGTGAGCCGTGCCCGGCCCGGGCCTGCGCGCGTCGCGCGCCACGATCCGCGCCGGCGCCTCCAGAAGGGCCACGTTCTCGCGCAGGATCGCGAGCGCCTTTCGCCCGTTCTCCACGAAGGTCGCCTCCGCTGCGCCCCGGCTCAGCGCCTCCAGCCCCAGCGCACCGGTGCCGGCGAAGGCGTCGAGCACCCGTGCGCCCTCCAGCGCCATGCCGTGGGCGCCGTGGGCGAGGAGGTTGAAGATGCTCTCGCGCACCCGGTCCGTGGTGGGGCGCAGGTGCGCCGCCGCGTCCCCCACGCCCACGGAGGCCAGCCGCCGCCCGCGCCAGCGCCCCCCCACGATCCTCACGGGGCGCTCATGCGAGCAGCGCCTTCGCGGGCACCGAGGCGTCGGCCACCTGCGCCGGGTCGGGCGAGCGGCCCGCCTCCAGCAAGCGCATCCCCACCATGTATGCGCGCGGGTCGTTCATGGCGTCGACCGCCAGCAGCTCCGTGCCGCGGAAGTACCAGTGCGAGCGCGCCGCGCCTCCGTCGCGCACCACCACCCGGTCGTGGCCCGCGTTCACGCCGGCGATCTGGAGCTTCACGTCGTACTGGTCGGACCAGAACCACGGCACGGCATGGTAGTCCTCGGCGCCGCCCAGAACGTTGCGCGCCACCACTTCGGCCTGGTGGATCGCGTGGGGCACGCTCTCCAGCCGCACGCGGCCCCCGCGCCAGGGGAACGAGCAGCAGTCGCCCGCCGCCCACACGCCCGCCGCCGAGGTCTGCCCCCTCGCGTCCACGGCGATGCCGTCCGCGATCTCCAGCCCCGCCGCCTCGGCCAGCGCCGTGGCGGGGCGCACGCCGATGCCGCAGACCACCGCGTCGGCCCGCAGTTCCGAGCCGTCCGCGAGGCGCGCGCCGGTGACGCGGCCCTCGCCGAGCAGGCGTTCCAGCCGCGCGCCCTCGCGGATCTCCACGCCGTGCGAGCGATGGAGGTCCGCGAACCACGCGGCGGTCTCGGGCGCGGCGACGCGGGAGAGCAGCCGCTCCGCCGCCTCCAGCAGCACCACCGCCATGCCCCGCTTGCGGGCGACGGCGGCGGCCTCCAGCCCGATGTAGCCGCCGCCCACCACCAGGAGGCGCGCGCCCTCGCGCACGTGGGGCTCGAAGCGGTCGATGTCCCGGAGGGTGCGGATCGTGAACACGCCCTCCAGGTCGCCCCCAGCGGCGGCGGGCAGGCGGTTCGGCACCGACCCGGTCGCGAGGATCAGCGCGTCCCAGGTCTTGGTGCCGCCCGCATGGCGCAGGGTGCGCGCCTCCGTGTCGATCCCTTCGATCCGGGTGCCGAGGTGCAGCTCCACGCCCCGCTCCGCCCAGAAGGCCTCGGGGCGGAAGTGGAGGCGCTCGCGCTCCATCTCGCCCAGCAGGTAGGCCTTCGAGAGGGGCGGGCGCTGGTAGGGCAGCTCCGGCTCGTCGCCCCAGAGGGTGAGGCGGCCCGCGTAGCCTTCCTTGCGCAGGGTCTCGCAGGCGACCGATCCGGCCTGGCCCGCGCCGATGACGGCGATGTGCTCCATTGCGGCGGTCCTCTCTGGCAGGCGCGTCCCGGCGGGGTATATGGCAGCCCTTGTACAAGGCAACGCCGGAGAGCCGCCATGACCATCGCCACGGGTGAGACCCTGCCCGACGCCGAACTGATCCGCGTGAACGCCGAAGGTCACGAGGCGGTGACGCTCTCCAGCCTCCTCTCGGGCCGCCGCGTGGCCATCTTCGGCCTGCCGGGCGCCTACACGCCCACCTGCACGGCCAGCCACGTGCCCTCGTTCATCCGAACCAAGGACGCGTTCCTAGAGAAGGGCGTGAAGGCGATCATCTGCATCGCCGTGAACGACCCCTTCGTGCTGCGCCACTGGGGCGAGGAGACCGGCGCCTTCGAGGCCGGCATCGTCATGCTCGCGGACGCGGACGGCAGCTTCACCCGCGCGATTGGCACGGACTTCGACGCCCCGGCCGTGGGCCTCTACGGGCGCTCGGCGCGCTACGCGATGCTGGCCGACGACGGCGAGGTGCGCGCGTTCAACGTCGAGGAGGAGCGCGGCGTGTGCGAGCTGACCACCGGCGAGAGCCTGCTCCAGAACGCCTGAGCTAGCGCCGCAGCGTCGAGAGGTAGAGACTCGTCTCGCTGCGGCTCACCCCCTCCACGGCGCGGATGCGCGCCAGCACCGCGTCCAGCGCCTCCAGCGTGCCGGTCGCCAGCTCCGCCACGAGGTCCCAGCGCCCGTGGGTGGAGTGGACCGCGGTGACCTCGGGCATGCCCGCGAGGCCCCTTGCGATGCGCGCCGCGCCCCGGCCTTCGATCTCCAGCAGTACGATGCCGCGCACGGGCGCGTCGGCCAGGTCGGAGCGCAGCACGGCCCGATAGCCCGCGATCTCGCCCGAGCGCTCCAGCCGCTCCATCCGCGCGCGCACCGTGGCCCGCGTGACCCCCAGCGCGGCGGCCAGCGCCGAGATGGTCGCGCGCCCGTCGGCGGCGAGCGCGGCCAGAAGTCGCCGGTCCAGATCGTCCAGATCGCTCATCCGCACCGCCCATTCCGCGCAGGGGACTGTCCCGATCGCGCACTATTCCGGCTTGGAGCCGCCATGCCAAGGGACGACATCGGAGGCAACGGACAGGAGACCCCATGACCAAGAGCATCCAGTTGATCGGCATCCCTCTTCAGGACGGCGCGGGCCGGGGCGGCTGCCTCATGGGCCCCGACGCCCTGCGCACCGCCGGGCTGGAGCGCGCCCTCGCCGCCCTCGGCCACGCGGTCGAGGACGCCGGCAACGTCCGCCCCGAGGCGCGCGACGTGCCCCCGCACCCGAACCCGCTCCTGAAGAACCTCGCCGCCTGCGCCGGCTGGACCGCCGCGATCCAGGAGGCCGCCGCCGCCGTGCCCGCGGGCACCGTGCCGGTGTTCCTGGGCGGCGACCACCTGATGGCCGCGGGCACCGTGGCGGGCATGGCGAAGCGCGCCGGCGACCGGCCGCTGTTCGTGCTCTGGCTCGATGCCCACAGCGACATCCACGACCTCGCCACCACCGACAGCGGCAACATCCACGGCACGCCCGTCGCCTACTTCACGGGCCGCGCGGACTTCACGCCGCACTTCCCCGCGCCCCTCGCCACGGTCGCGCCCGAGCGCATCTGCATGATCGGCCTGCGCTCCGTGGACGCTCCCGAGCGCGCCGCGCTAGGCGAGGCTGGCATCGACGTGGCCGACATGCGCCACGTGGACGAGCACGGCATCAAGGCGCCGCTGGAGGCCTTCCTCGCCCGCGTCGAGGAGGCGGGGGGCGACCTTCACGTCTCGCTCGACGTGGACTTCCTGGACCCGTCCATCGCGCCGGCCGTGGGCACCACCGTGCCCGGCGGCGCCACGTTCCGCGAGGCGCACCTCATCATGGAGACGCTCCACGACTGGGGCCTCGCCACCTCGCTCGACCTGGCCGAGCTGAACCCCTTCCTCGACGAGCGCGGCCGCACCGCGACGCTGATGGTGGACCTCGTGTCCTCGCTGTTCGGCAAGTCGGTGCTCGACCGCCCCACCCGGAGCCACTGAGATGACCGCCCCGACCCCCGACACCGCCGCCCCCGCCCCCTCGAAGCTGGCCATGGTGCCCTTCGTGTCGGTCGCCGACATGATGCGCATTGTGAACGAGGCCGGGATCCCCGAGACCATCCTCGCCATCGCCGAGCGCATCGAGGCCGACTTCCGGCGCTGGCCCGAGTTCGACAAGGTCGCGCGCGTGCCCTCGCACTCCCGCGAGGGCGTGATCGAGCTGATGCCCACCTCGGACGGCGAGCACTACGGGTTCAAGTACGTGAACGGCCACCCCGCCAACATGGCGCGCGGCTTCCAGACCGTGACCGCCTTCGGGGTGCTGGCGCGCGTCGACACGGGCTACCCCGTGATGGTCACCGAGATGACCGTGCTGACTGCGCTTCGCACCGCCGCAACTTCCGTGATGGCCGCCAAGTACCTGGCGCCGAAGGATTCCCGCACGATGGCCATGATCGGCAACGGGGCGCAGTGCGAGTTCCAGGCGCTGGGCTTCCAGCATGGGCTGGGAATCGAGACGGTGCGGCTCTACGACGTCGATCCGGCGGCCACCGAGAAGGCCGCGCGCAACCTCGCCGGGTCGGGGCTGGAGGTCGTCCGCTGCGCCTCGCCCGAGGAGGCCGTGGAGGGCGCCGACGTCATCACCACCTGCACCGCCGACAAGCGGCAGGCGACGATCCTCTCGGACAACATGGTGGGCGCGGGGGTCCACCTGAACGCCATCGGCGGGGACTGCCCGGGCAAGACCGAGCTGCATCGCGACATTCTGCTAAGGTCTTCGATCTTCGTGGAATATCCGCCGCAGACGCGGGTCGAGGGGGAGATCCAGCAACTGGGCGACGACCACCCCGTCACGGAGCTCTGGCGCGTGATCGCGGGCGAGGCGGAGGGGCGCACGGCGGCCTCGCAGATCACGCTGTTCGACAGCGTCGGCTTCGCCACCGAGGACTTCTCAGCGCTGCGCCACATCCACGGCGAGATGCGCCGCACGGGGCACTTCGCGGAGCTGGACCTGCTGGCCGATCCCGACGATCCGCGCGATCTCTTCGGGATGGTGCGGCGGGCGGCGGAGGGCTGAATCGGGGGGGCGCCATGCGTGCACCCCCTGTGCACCCCCCGTGCATACTTCGGGACGCCGGGGCTCTGCCCCGGACCCCGAGATATTTCGGGCCAGAGGAAGGGGAGTGCCGCGCTCAGGCCCCCGCCGAGGCCGCCTGCTCGTCCGACAACTCGGGGGCGCCCGCGCCGCGCTGCACGATGACGGTGCGGTGGGGGAAGGGGATGGAGATGCCGGCGCTCTCGAGGGCGATCTTCACGTCGCGGTTCATGTCCTTCGAGAAGCCGAAGAAGTCGGTGCGCTTGACCCAGGCGCGCACCAGGAAGTTCACGGAGCTGTCGGCGAGGCTGTCCACCAGCACCGTCGGCTCGGGCAGGGGCACGAAGCGCGGGTCGGACGTGATGGTGTCGCGGATCACCTGCGCGGCGAGATGGAGGTCGGCGTCGTAGCTGACCCCGAAGTGCCACTCGGCCTGGCGCATGTCGTAGGCGGTGTAGTTGACGATGGTGTTGCCCCAGACTTGGCTGTTGGGGATGATGATCTGCACGTTGCCCACCGAGGCCAGCTCGCAGAAGTTGAGGTTGATCGACTTCACAGTGCCCATCTGGCCCGAGATCTCCACGAAGTCGCCCAGCTTGATGGGCCGGAAGAAGATCAGCATCACGCCGGCGGCCACGTTCGACAGGGTGCCCTGCAGCGCGAGGCCGATGGCGAGGCCCGCGGCGCCGATCACGGCGACGATCGAGGTGGTCTGGATGCCGAAGGTGTTGAGCACCACCACGCCGGCGAGGATCAGGATCGCGTAGCGTGCGATGTTGCCGAGGAAGTCGAACAGGGTGTCGTCGAGCTTGGCGTGCCGCGCCGACAGCCCCTGGATGCGCCGCGAGACCCAGCCCGAGACGGCGAAGGCCAGGATCAGGATCACGGCGGCGGCGAGGATGTCGCCGAGGATCGAGGCCAGGAACTCGAGGCTGAGGAAGTCGCCAAGCGCGCGGCCGGCGTAGATCTCTCGGGAGAGGAGTTCGTTCATGGAAGGGCGCTCCGCGGTATGGGTCAGCGTAGTTGTTAACCGCAATTGCGATGCGCTGCCAGTCTACGGAATAGTCTCCACGATAGAGACAAAAAACCCAAAGCCGCGCAAACTTTATATCGGCGCCAAATTCAACATTATTACTTGCATTTTTGCCATTGTACAGAAAACTGGAATTAATAGTGTAAAGGTTTTAAGTGCAGCTTGTGCTTCTGTCTGACAACTTAACTTAGTATCCGATGTGGGGTTCTACTGTCGCGAGCCGACAACGCTGGGGCAAAGCCCCCTTAGATTTTCGCAAACAGACTTCACATCCTTTTCAGACAAATCAACTACAACGGAAAATTTGCTTCCGAATCCTCCAAACGAGGTGCCGATAATCTTCCCAGCGTTGTTGTCTCTTATTAGGAAGCGATCATGAATACCGCTCGAGCTAAAATGCCGAATGCTCCGCCCCGCCTTCAATTTACCCACAACTGCGCGCTTGGCAGTTATAGTATGGCCGTTGCTATAAATATCGATGCGTGTCGCAGATTTCGGCAGCATCTTCTCTATAGAAGAGGCGTACTTCTCTACCGTAGGATAGATTCCGTTCGGAATAAATTTAAAAAAGTAGGGGTCACAAATTATGACATGCTTTGCCCCCTTCAGCCAATTCCTCAAGCGTGAGATCGCGTCATTCGCGGAGGGAGCGTTCGCCGCGATAAGGAATTTCAGAATGGTTGGTTCGGTAGTTTCGTTTTGAATCTCGACTGAGGTAGAGTTCAACTGGCTTTCAAGACGCTCACATATAAAACCGATGGCCGCCCGATACTCAGCGCCTTTCACAATTGGGTCATCTACTTTCCCACTTTCTATAAGATTCTGAAAAAATTGTAGATGCAAGGCAGCCCCCATTAATAGTTTGGTATTAGCCGCTCGTTCGGACTTGGTCTCCATTGACTATCCTTCTTCGGCGCGAAGTGATTCTGTTGCGAACGCAGTGTGTTTTGGGTATGCTTAATGTACTAATGGAAGGTAATGTGGCCCCACGGTTCCAGCCTATTGCTGACGTCTTCGGTTTGGCATGTCGTAATTGGGGTTGGGGCGACTAATGGTTTATGTATGGTGCAGCGAAAAGTATGCGGTTTCAGATTTCGAAAATGCTTGAACCATTCGCCCAATCCCCTCCGCCAACCGCCGATCCCGCTCCGTCACCCCGCCCACGTCGTGGCTCGTCAGGCGCACCCGCACCGTCCCGTAGCTGTTCGACCAGTCCGGGTGGTGGTTCGCCTTCTCGGCCAAGAGCGCCACGCGGCTCATGAAGCCCCAGGCCTCCGCGAAGTCGCGGAAGCGCCATTCACGCTCCAGGCCGCCGTCGCGGAGGGTCCAGCCCTCGGGGACGACGCTCTCGCCGAACTCGGTCATTCGCGTTCCTCCACCTCCGCGTGACGGAACGGACCGTAGCTCGTCAGGACCTCGATGTCGCGGTCGACCGCGCCGCGCTCGGCCTCGAGGAACTGGGCGACCGCGCGGCGGAAGCCCTCGTTGGGCAGGTGGTGGAGCGAGTGGCAGGCGACGGGGAGGTAGCCGCGGGCGAGCTTGTGCTCGCCCTGCGCGCCCGCCTCGACGCGCTTGAGTCCGTGGCGGATCGCCCAGTCGATGGCGCGGTAGTAGCACAGCTCGAAGTGGAGCGCGGGGTGGTGCTCGGTGCAGCCCCAGTAGCGGCCGTAGAGCGTGTCGCGGCCGATGAAGTTGAGGGCGCCGGCGACGTATTGGCCCTCGCGCTCGGCGAGGACGAGGAGCACGTCGTCGCGCATCGTCTCCTGCACCTCGTCGAAGAAGCGGCGGGCGAGGTAGGGGGTGCCCCATTTGCGCGCCCCGGTGTCCTGGTAGAAGCGCCAGAAGGCGTCCCAGTGGCGGGGCTCGATGCTGTCCCCGGTCAGCTCCAGGATGCGGCCGCCGAAGCTCTGCGCCTGCGCACGCTCGCGGCGGACGTTCTTGCGCTTGCGCGACGAGAGGGCGGCGAGGAAGGCGTCGAAGTCGGGGTAATCCCGGTTCACCCAGTGGAACTGCTGCGAGATGCGGCCCAGGAGGCCCGCGGCCTCGCCGGCCTCGCGTTCCGCTTCGGTGCAGAAGGTGACGTGGAGCGAGGAGAGGTCGTTGGTCTCCGTCACCTGCACGGCGCCCTGGGCGAGGGCGGCGAAGGCGGTCCGCTCGTGGCCGGGGCGGACCAGGAAGCGGCGGCCCGTGGCGGGGGTGAAGGGGACCGCGACCTGGAGCTTGGGGTAGTAGTCGCCGCCCGCCCGCTCCCAGGCGTTGGCCCAGGCGTGGTCGAAGATGTACTCGCCCTGGCTGTGGCCCTTCACGTAGAGGGGCGCCGCGCCGATGACCCGGCCGCCCTCGCGGGCGAGGAGGGGCTGGGGCTGCCAGCCCGTGCCGGGGCCGACCGAGCCGGAGCGCTCGAGGGCGGCAAGGAAGCGGTGGGTGGTGAAGGGGTCGTATGGGCGGCCGCCATCCGCCGCCTCGGGGCAGGCGCAGGCGTCCCAGGTGGCGGGGTCGGCGGCGAGGACGCCGTCGAGGACCTCGACGGAGATCTCGGCGGCGGGGTCGGCGGGCTGGGCTTGGGTCATCGCGCTGACATGGGGGCGCATGGGCCCGCGGCAAGGCGGTGCGGCGTCAGGGGCGGTAGCCCTCGAAGGTGACGGCCCGGGCGACGGCACGGGCGGCCTGCTCCTCGGCGGCGGAGCGGACGGTCCAGCACAGGATCGGCAGGCCCGCGTCGCGGAGCGCGGCGACGCGGGGGTTGGCGAGGTCGCGGTGGTCGTGGCTGAGGAAGGCGGCGCCGGTGCGGGCGACGTCCCCGATGGCGCGCAGCTCCGCGAGGCGCGCCTCGGGGACGCCGGGCCAGCTGCGGGGCGCGAAGGCGTCCGTCACGAGCCCGCGGGGGATCGCGGGGGCCAGTTCGGCCATGGCGGCGACGGCGTGGGGGTTGAAGCTCATGACGGCGACGGGGCCGCCGTAGTCCCGCAGGAGGGCGGCGACGGCCTCCTCCAGGGGGCCGACGTCCGCGCCGAGGGCGCCGTCCTGGTCCTTGATCTCGATCAGCAGGGGGACGCGGCCGGCGACCTGCTGGAGCACCTCGGCGAGGGTGGGCGCGCCCGCGCCGCCTCCGCCGAGGAGGGGCAGGGCGGCCATCTCGGCGGCGCTGCGCTCGCGCACCCGTCCCTCGGTGCCGGTGAGGCGGCGCAGCATGTCGTCGTGGAAGGCGAGCGCGACGCCGTCGGCGGTGCGCTGGAGGTCCAGCTCGATGCCGTAGCCCGCCTCCAGCGCCGCGGCGAAGGCGGCGCGGGAGTTCTCGGGCACGCCGGGGCCGTGGAGGCCGCGGTGGGCGAGCAGGCCGGGATGCAGGAAGGCCGGGGGGAGGGGCACGCGGAGGGTCATTCGATCTCGAAGATGCCCTCGATCTCCACGGCCACGCCGAAGGGCAGGGCGCCGGCCGAGACCGCGGAGCGGGCGTGGCGGCCGCGGTCGCCCAGGGCCTCGACCAGGAAGTCGGAGGCGCCGTTCACCACCTTCGGCTGGTCGCCGAAGCCGGGCGTGGAGTTCACGAAGGCGGTGAGCTTGACCACGCGACGCAGGCGCTCGATGTCGCCGTCGCAGGCGGCCTTGACCTGGGCCAGGAGCGAGATCGCGCAGAGGCGCGCGGCCTCGGCGCCGGCCTCCACGTCCATGTCCTCGCCGAGGCGGCCCCGCACCATGCCCCCGGCGTCCTGGCTGATCTGGCCCGAGACGTAGAGCGTGGAGCCGGTGCGCACGAAGGGCACGTAGTTGGCGGCGGGCGCGGGCGGGGCGTCGAGGGCGACGCCGAGCTCGGCGAGGCGCTGTTCGATGGACATGGGCAGGCTCCTCGGGTTGGCCCCGCAGCCGTGGCACGGCGCGGGCGCGCGGGCAACGGCGCTCTCAGGCGAGCGCGGCGGTCTCGATCACGGCGCGGGCGGACACCTCGGTCCAGTCGCGGCCCTTGGGGCGCGTCAGCATCGCCCAGCGCGAGGCGATGCGGTAGCCGAGGGCGTAGCCGATCCACAGCGGAAGGTCGCCGGTGCCCGCGAACCAGCGCCCGTGGTCGCAGGGCGCGGCCAGGATGTCCGGGGCGGGCCAGTGGCGCAGCAGCGTGGCTTCGCCCACGGCGTCCTCCCACGGCTCGGGCACGGTGCCGAGGGCGGCGGAGACGAACGCGCCGGCCAGCCCCTCGGACACCAGCGCCTCGCCCAGGGTGCGGCCGTAGCCGGGCCCGGCCATGCGCAGGCAGTGATGCGCCTCGTGGACCAGCACGCGCACCAGCGCGCCGTCGTGGAGGCTGCGCCCGAAGGCGCGGGCGGACGGGTCGCCGTTCAGCGCCATCAGCCGAGGCTCCAGCGCCACGGCGGCGAGGCCGAGGTCGGGGAGCGTGGCCTCGGGGCCAGCGCGGCGCAGGAGCAGGTCCAGCGCCGGGCAGGGCACGATCCGGTGGATCGCGGCGCGCGCCGCCTCGGCGGCCAGCCGGACCGGCCCGACGTGATCGGCCATGTCGCCGCCGGTGCGCAGCAGGTGGAGGTGCCAGGGGGGCGGCTCGGACGGCCGGCGCAGGCGCATGGACACTCCGTCGGTGCGGCGCCGCCGCGGCGCCGGGCGGGGCGCCGCCGGCGCGGCGGGTTCGGGCCGCATCCTGCCCATGCCCCCGGCGCGTGCCAAGGCCCCGCGCGCCGGGCGGCCCCGATCCGCCGGCGGCGGCCCGTCCGGGTCGGTCCCGCCCCGCCGGTCCGGCGGCCCCGACCCGACTGCCCGGCGCGACGTCGCTACTCTCGGAACGCGCGGGTGAAGTAGTCCGAGAGCGGCTTCACGAGATAGGCCAGCGGCGTGCGGTCGTCGGTGCGCAGGTAGGCCTCCACGGGCATGCCGGGCAGCAGGGGCTGGCCGCCGAGGCGCTCGATCTCGCCCTCCTCGGGCAGCACCGCGGCGGCGTACCAGGTGCGGCCCGTGGCCTCGTCCACGAAGGCGTCGGGCGAGACGCGCACCACGCGCCCCTCCAGCTCGGGCGTGGTGCGGGCGTCGAAGGCCGAGAGGCGCAGGGTGACGGGCTGGCCGGGGTAGATCTGGTCGACGTGGATCGGATCGACCTCGGTGCGGATCACCAGGGGCCGGTCCTGGGGCACGATGTAGAGCACCGGCTCGGCGGGGCGGACCACGGAGCGGGGGCCGAACACCTTCAGGTCGTAGACGATGCCGGGCACCGGCGCGGTGATGTCGAGGCGCGAGAGCTGCTCGCGCAAGGTGGACAGCCGCTCGGCGAGCTCGATCTCGTCGACGCGCAGGTCGCGCAGCTCGGTGATCGCCTCCTGGCGGGCCTGGGCGTCGAGGGCCTCGATCTCGATGTCGATCTCGGTGACGCGGCCCTCCAGCTCGGCCACCGCGGCGATCAGCTCGCCCGAGGTGCCCAGGAGGCGGGACTTCTCGCGCTGGAGCGCGAGCACCCGGCTGGTCTGGGCGAGGCCCCGGTCGAGCAGGGACTGGGCGTCCTCGAGCTCGGTGTCGACGAGGGCGAGCTGCTCGTCGATGGCGACGCGCTGGGCCTCGGTGCCCTCGATCTGGCTGGCGATCTGCTCCTTGCGGCGGCGGAGCTGCTCGGTGCGGGTGGAGATGGAGCGGGCGCGGGCGTCGAAGAGGTTGCGCTGGCCCTCGACCACCTCGGCGATCTCGGGGTCGGCCTCGGCGGCGGCCAGCAGGGCCTCGGGGAAGTCCGGCTCGGCGCCGTCGCGCTCCGCCTCGAGGCGGGCGGAGCGGGCGAGCAGCTCCCACAGGCGGTTGGCCACGGTCTGGGCCTCGGAGCGCAGCAGGGTGCTGTCGAGGCGGATCAGCACCTCGCCCTCGTCGACGCGGTCGCCCTCGCGCACGAGGACGGCGCCGACCACGCCGCCGTCGGGGTGCTGCACGACCTGGCGGTTGTCCTCCACGGCGACGCGGCCGGGCGAGATGATGGCGCCCGAGATGTTGGCGGTGACGGCCCAGGTGCCGAAGCCGCCGAGCAGCAGGGCGAGCGAGAGGAATCCGAGCGCGAGGTGGCGGTTGGCCTTCCAGCGGGCGGCGGGGTTCGGATCGCCCGCGGGCGCGGCGGCGGGGGGCTTCGCGGGGGCGGCGGGGCGCGGCGTGGCGGGCGCGGGCGGGGCCACGGCGTTCACGACACGCCTCCGCCGGCGGGCGACCGGGCGATCTGCTCGTGGTTGGCGACGGTGCGGCGCAGCACCTCCTCGCGGGGGCCGAAGGCGACGGACATTCCGGACTTGAGCATCAGCAGCATCTCGCATTCCTGGATCGCCGCGGGGCGGTGGGCGATGATGATCACCCCGCCGCCGCGGCCCTTGTGGGCGGCGATGGCGCGGTTGAGGGCGGCCGTGCCCTCGTTGTCGAGGTTGGAGTTGGGCTCGTCGAGCACCAGGAGCACAGGATCGCCGTAGAGCGCGCGCGCGAGCCCGACGCGCTGGATCTGCCCGCCCGAGAGGCGCCCGCCCACGGCCGAGACCGGGGTGTCGTAGCCCTTGGGCTGGGCGAGGATCATCTCGTGGGCGTCGGCTAGCTTGGCGGCGGTCACCACGCGGGCGGGGTCCGGGTCGGGGGCGAGGCGGGCGATGTTCTCGGCGATGGTTCCGTCGAACAGGGTCACGGTCTGGGGCAGGTAGCCCACGTAGCCGCCGAGCACGTCAGGGTCGTACTGGTCGAGGGTGGCGGCATCGAGGCGGATCTTGCCGCCCGCCGCGGGCCAGGCCCCGGTGAGGGCACGCGCGAGCGTGGACTTGCCGGCGCCCGAGGGGCCGATCACGCCCATGGCCTCGCCGGGCCGGAGCGCGAAGCTCACGCCGCGCAGGCTGGCCTGCTGGGCTCCCGGCGGGAACACGGTGACGTTCTCGGCCACCAGGAGGGCCTGGGGGCGGGGCAGGGGGTGGCGCGGCGTCTCGGGGGGCACCTCGCTGAGCAGCTCGCGCACGGCGCGGCGACCGCGGATCGCGGTCATCACCAGCTGCCACTGGCCGATCAGCATCTCCACGGGGGCGAGGGCGCGCCCCAGGAGGATCGAGCCGGCGATCATGGCGCCCGCGGTGAGCTGGTCCTGCAGGACCAGCCAGGCCCCGAGGCCGAGCATGAGGGACTGCAGGAACAGGCGCAGGGTCTTGGTGGCGGTGGTGAACAGCCCCGAGCGGTCGGAGTGCATCACGCCCTCGTCGAGCGACGTGGCGCGCGCGCCCTTCCAGCGGTTGAACGCGGCGCCGCGCATGCCCAGCGACTGCACCAGCTCGGCGTCCGAGGCGAGCTGCTGGGCGGTCATCTCGGCGCGGGCGGTGGCGGCGTTGGCCTGCGCCGCGGGGCCGGAGGTGAGCCACTGGTTCAGCAGCGCGACCCCCACCAGCACCAGTCCGCCGCCGCAGGCCAGCGCGCCGAGCAACGGGTGGAAGATGAAGATCGCGGCGAGGAAGAACGGCGTGAACGGCAGGTCGAACAGGGCGAGGAACACCGGCGACGACAGCAGGCGCTGCACCGCCTCCACGTCGCGCAGGGGCGTGCGCGAGGCGCCGCCGCCGCCCGGCGTGCCGGCGGAGCGGCGCAGGTGGGCCTGGAAGACCCGCGCGTCGAGCCCGTCCTGGAAGCGCGCCCCCACCCGGGCCATGACCCGGCCGCGCAGGTAGTCGAGCACGCCCATCATCAGGAACAGGAAGGTGATCAGCACCGTGAGCGCGATCAGCGTCTCCTCGGAGCGCGAGCCGAGCACCCGGTCGTAGACCTGGAGCATGTAGATCGGCCCGGTCAGCATCAGGACGTTGACCGCCACCGAGAACGCGAAGGCGGCGGCGAGGAGTCCCGTGCTGCGCCTGCGGATCTGCGTCATCTCGCGGGCGCCGTCGTTCGGTTGGGTGCGGCTGGGGGGCATGGCGTCAGGCTCCGGTCATTCGCGTCGCAGGATGCCGCCGAGCACCTCGAGCAACACCCGCTCGGCGAGGGAGTCGCCGGCGGCGGGCGCCGGCGGGGCGGGTTGCTGGGGCAGGGGGGCGGGTTGGGGCTGGGGCGGCGCGGCGGGGCGGTCCTGCGCGGGGTCGATCATCGGCAGCGGCGAGACCGCCACGCCGTCGTGGACGCGCAGCATCACCTCGCGCCAGATGTCGGCGGGCAGGCCGCCCCCGGTCACGCCGGTGAGGGGAGTGTTGTCGTCGTAGCCCATCCAGACGCCGGCCACGTAGTCGCCGGTGAAGCCGATGAACCACGCGTCGCGCGCGGCCTGGGTGGTGCCGGTCTTGCCGGCGGCGGGGCGTCCGTCGAGCCGGGCGCGGGTGCCCGTGCCCTCCTCGACCACGCGGCTCATCATGTAGACGAGCTGGCGCGCGGCGCGCTCGGCGATCACGCGCTCGCCGAGGCCCGAGTCGTGGTCGAGCAGCGGCGCCGCGTCGCCGCGCAGCGTGACCTCGGCGATGCCGTAGGGCGTGACGGACGTGCCGCCGTTGAGGATGCCCGCGTAGGCGCCGGTCATCTCCAGGAGGGTCGACTCGCTGACGCCCAGCGCCAGCGCGGGGCCGGCGGCGAGGTCGCTGTCGATGCCGAAGTCGGTGGCCACGTTGCGCACGATGTCGCGCCCCACCTCCTCGCTCAGGGCCACCGTGGCGGCGTTGAGCGAGTTCGCCAGCGCCTCCGTGAGGGTGACGTTGCCGTAGAACCGGTTGGTGTAGTTGTCGGGCGAGTAGGTGCCCGAGCCGGGGATCTGGATGGCCAGGGGGCGGTCCTCGATCACGGAGTAGTGGCTCCACCCGAGGTCCAGCGCGGCGGCGTAGACGAAGGGCTTGAAGGCCGAGCCGGTCTGGCGCACCGCCTGCACCGCACGGTTGAACTGGCCCGCGCCGCGGGTGTTGCGCCCGCCCACCATCGCGCGCACGGCGCCGTCGGCGCTCATGACCACCACGGCGGCCTGCGCCTCGGAGCCCTCGCGGACCTTCTCGCCGAACACGTCGTCGAGCGCGGACTCGGCGGCGCCCTGGATGCGCTGGTCGAGCGTGGTGCGGATCACCACGTCCTCGGTGGTGTCGGTGGTCAGGAAGTCGGGGCCCGACTGCACGACCCAGTCGGCGAAGTAGCCGCCGGTGTCCTGGCGCGCGGCCGGCGACAGGGTGGCGGGGGCCTCGAGGGCGGCCTGGAACTCGGCGGCGCTGAGGAAGCCCTGCTCGCGCATGAGGCGCAGCACCGTGGCGGCGCGGTCCTGCGCCCGGCCGAGGTTGCCCGTGGGCGCGTAGTAGGAGGGCGCGGGCAGCAGCCCCGCGAGCATCGCCGCCTGGGCGGGATCGAGCCGCGAGACGGGCGTGCCGAAGTAGCGCTGCGCGGCGGCCGCGAAGCCGCGGGCGCCGGCGCCGAGATAGGCGCGGTTGAGGTAGATCGAGAGGATCTCGTCCTTCGAGAACTTGGCCTCGAGCGCGAGCGCGTAAGGAATCTCCTTGACCTTGCGCCAGACCGTGCCTCGGCGGCACTCGGCCTCGAACTCGGCCTCGGTGACGCCGGTGGTGGGGTCCCAGTCCTGCCCGAGGCACAGGAGCTTGGCGACCTGCTGCGTGATGGTGGAGCCGCCCGCCCCCGAGAAGGCGCTGCGCCCAGCGGCGAGGTTGGTGCGGATCGCGCCGAGGATGCCGCGTGGGGAGACGCCGAGGTGGCGGTAGAAGCGCTTGTCCTCGGAGGCGACCACCGCGTCGCGCAGGTGCGGCGACACGGCGTCCGCGGTGACGATGCCGCCGAACTGGTCGCCGCGCCAGGCGAAGGTCTCGCCCTCGCGGTCCTCGAGCGTGACGGAGCCGCGGGCGCGCCCGTCGGCCAGCTCGCTCATCGAGGGGATGCCGCCGTAGTTGTAGAACACCGCGGCGGCGAGGATCAGCGCGAGCACGGCGGCGCCGCGCCACGCCGCCGCCCAGAGCACGCGACCGAGCAGCCGCACGGGCAGCAGCAACCAGCCGAGGGGCCCCCGGCGCCCGCCGCCGCCGCCGCCCGCCCGCGCCTTCGCAGGCGCGGCGCGCGGCTTCGCGGCGCGCTTGGCCGGAGCCTTGCGCCCGGTGGCGCGCCGCGGCGCTGCCAGGGGTTTCCTCGTGTTCTTCGCCATGTCGTCTGCCCGTCCCGCTTCGGGGGTTTCCTCCAGATAGGCCCGTTGCGCGGGAATGTGGACCCGCCGCCGTCACCAAACCCCTCACCGCGGCACGGAAGCGGCATCCCTCCGCTGCCCAAATCGTGGGCAGTTGCCTCGAATCCGCGCGGTTCGCTTCGGCATCGGGCGCGCGGCGCCCCGCGGGGGACGTCGCCGCGATTGCACGCGGCGGTGCGGCGGGGCGTGTGGACGCATCGCCCCCGGCACGTGGGGGGCTCCTGCTCCGAGGAGGAAGCGACGTGAAACTGGTGATCGCGACGATCAAGCCGTTCAAGCTCGAGGAGGTGCGCGAGGCGCTCACCACCGTCGGCGTGCGCGGCATGATGGTCTCCGACGTGAAGGGGTTCGGCGCGCAGTCGGGCCATACCGAAATCTACCGCGGCGCGGAGTACGAGGTGAACTTCGTGCCCAAGCTGCGCCTCGAGCTGGTGGTGCCCGACACCCTTGCCGACGCCGCCGTGGAGGCCATCGAGACCTCGGCCCGCACCGGCCGGATCGGCGACGGCAAGGTCTTCGTGCTCGACGTGAACCGGGCCGTGCGGGTGCGCACCGGCGAGCTCGACCTCGAAGCCATCTGACGCAAGGACGCATGACTCCCATGAAGCGACTTCTCCCCCTGGCGGCCCTGGGCGCCCTCCTGGCCCCCGCCGCCGCCCACGCGCAGAACGCGCCGCCCGCCTCGCTCGAGGACGTGGGCTACATCTTCACCACGCTGCTCTACCTCATGGCCGGCTTCCTGGTGTTCTGGATGGCCGCGGGCTTCGCCATGCTCGAGGCGGGCCTCGTGCGGTCCAAGAACGTGACCACGCAGCTCCTGAAGAACATCGGCCTCTTCTCGATCGCCGCGATCCTCTACTGGCTGGTGGGCTACGGCCTGATGTACCCGGGCGACAACTGGACCGTCGCGGGCTACCTGGGCAGCTTCTTCGCGCCCGGCGCGCTGGAGCCCGTGGGCGGCGCGGGCGCGATCGACTACGCGGCCACCGGTTCGGACTTCTTCTTCCAGCTGATGTTCTGCGCCACCACCGCCTCGATCGTCTCGGGCACGCTGGCCGAGCGCATCAAGATCTGGCCGTTCTTCGCCTTCGTGGTGGTGCTGACCGGGTTCATCTACCCGATCGAGGCCTCCTGGCAGTGGGGCGGCGGCTGGCTGTCGGAGCTGGGCTTCTACGACTTCGCCGGCTCCACGCTGGTCCATGCGGCGGGCGGCTTCGCGGCGCTGGCGGGCGCGATCGTGCTGGGCCCGCGCCTGGGCAAGTACGCCAAGGACGGCCGCGTCGTGCCGATGCCGGGCTCGAACCTGGCGCTGGCGACCCTGGGCACGTTCATCCTGTGGCTCGGCTGGTTCGGCTTCAACGGCGGCTCGCAGCTCGCCATGGGCACGATCGGCGACGTGACCGACATCAGCCGCATCTTCGCCAACACCAACATGGCGGCCGCGGCCGGGGCCATCGCGGCGCTGACGCTGACGCAGGCGATGTACCGCAAGCCCGACCTCACCATGGTGCTGAACGGCGCGCTGGCCGGCCTCGTGTCGATCACCGCCTCGCCGCTGGAGCCCTCGCTCTTCGGTGCGCTGTGGATCGGCGCGGTGGGCGGCGCGATCGTGGTGATCGTGGTGCCGATGCTCGACAAGATCGGCATCGACGACGTGGTGGGCGCCATCCCGGTGCACCTCGTGGCCGGCTTCTGGGGAACGATGGTGGTCCCGGTCTACGCGGCGGACGCCAACTTCGTGACCCAGGCCATCGGCTTCGCGGCCATCGGCGCCTTCACCTTCGCGGTCTCGCTGGTGGTGTGGCTGGTTCTGCGCGCCACGGTGGGCATCCGGGTGGGCGAGGACGCCGAGCAGCGCGGCCTCGACACCACGGAGCTGGGCATGGAGGCCTACCCGGAATTCCAGCTGGGCTGACCCTCCCTCCAGCCCGCTGGAGCGGCCCCGCGCAGCGATGCGCGGGGCCTTTTCGCGTCCGCGAAACGCGCGAGGGCCCCGGACGTCGCCGTCCGGGGCCCTCGGGATCGGAGCGGAGACGCGCGCTCAGACGGCGGCGTCGATCCAACTCTTGAGGGCGGCCTTCGGGGCGGCGCCGATCTTCTGGTCCACGGGCTGGCCGTCCTTGAACAGGAACAGCGCGGGGATGCCGCGCACGCCCATGGCGCCGGGGCTCTGGGGGTTCTCGTCCACGTTGACCTTCACGATCTTCACGCGGCCGTCGTACTCCGCGGCCAGCTCCTCGAGGGCGGGGCCGATCTGCTTGCAGGGGCCGCACCACTCGGCCCAGAAGTCGACGACGACGGGGATCGGGGACTGGCGCACCTCGGCGTCGAAGGTGCTGTCGGTGACGGGAACGGTGCCCATGGGGGTGGCCTCCTTGGCTGCTGGCGCGCGGAGGCGCCCGGGGAAGCCCGAGAGCTATGGGTGCGGAGCGGCACCGTCAATCGGGGGACGCGGGCACCGGCACGGGCGCCGCCTGTGCGCCGATGCACGGAACGCGCGCGCCGTCAGTCCGACGCGGCGCGCGCCCAGGCGGCGTCCACGAGGTCGGCCGGCAGCGCCATGAGCCGCGCCGAGCCGGTCCACAGGATCGCGCAGTCCACCGCGCGCCCCGGCCAGATCGCGCGGGCGGCGGCGCGGTAGGCGCCCATCTGACGGAGCAGGCCTTCGGGCACCGCCTCGGGGGTCTTCGGCTCCGTGCGGTTGGTCTTGTAGTCCACGACGCGGATGCGCTCCGGCTCCACGATCACCCGGTCCATGGTGCCCGAGAGGCCCGGGCGCGCGCCCTCGGCAGGCAGCACGAAGGGCAGCTCCGCGAAGGTGCCCGCGCCGAACAGTGCGGGATGGGCGGCGATCACGGCGAGCGCCTCGCCGAGCGCCGCCGCGGCGTCGTCGCCGCGCTCCAGCGGCGCGAAGCGGTCCACCAGCACCGGGGCGGCGGCGGCGCGGTCCGCCTCGGGGATCGGGGGCAGGTGCTCCAGCAGGGCGTGGACGCGGGTGCCGTGGCGGATCGCGGCGTCGCGGTCGATGACGTCGCGGTGCTCGCCCGGCAGGGTCTTGGCGCCCCCGAGGCCCGACGGCTCGGCGAGGGCGCGGGCGGGCGCGTGCTCGGGCACGGGCGCCTCGGCCCAGGGGGGCACGGGCGCGGCGGGCGCGGGGGCCTCGTCGGTGGTGGCGCCCTCGGGCGCCGCGCTCCAGTCGCCCCACTCGAGGCGCAGGCCCTCGCCGCCCTCGAAGGGATGGGACGCGGCGCCCTCGGCCTCGAGCGCCAGGCGCAGGCGACCGGCCCAGCTCGTGCCCTCCTCCTTCTCCTCGGGGCCCGCGGCGGCGCAGATCAGCCAGCTCTCGGCGCGGGTCAGTGCCACGTAGAGCAGGCGGTCGCGCTCCTCGAGGATGCGGGCCTGGTGCGCCTCGTGCAGGGCCCCGAGGGCCTCGTTGCACTCGCTCTTCTTCGGCATCCACATCGTCGGCGCGTCCGGCCCGCTCCGCAGCAGGGGCGGCGGTGGCTTGAGCTGCCACGGCCCGCACTGGGGCACGATCACCACCGGCGCCTCCAGCCCCTTGGAGCCGTGGATCGACATCACCCGGATCGCGCCGCCCGTGGCCTCGCGCTTCAGGTCAATCGCGGCCTCCTCGATCCAGCTGAGGAAGCCGGTCAGCGAGGGCACCTCGAGCGCCTCGTAAGCTAGCGCCTGGTGCAGCAGGCCGTCGATCGCCTCCTCGCAGGCGGCGCCGAGGCGCCCCACGAGGCGGCGGCGCCCGTCATGGCGCACCAGCACCCGCTGGAGCAGCTCGTAAGGGCGCAGGAAGTCGGCCTGCGCGAGCACGTCGTCCAGCATCGCGGCCACGGGCGCGAAGGCGCCGTGGTCGCGCAGGGCGCGCAGCAGCGTGCGGTGCCCGCGCCCGTGCGCCACCGCGAAGAGGTCGCGCTCCGACAGGCGGCCCAGGGGCGAGCGCAGCACCTCGGCCAGCGACAGGTCGTCCTCGGGCGTGGCGGCGAAGCGGCAGAGGGCGAGGAGGTCGCGCACCGCCACGTCCTCGGCGAGGCGCAGGCGGTCGGCACCGGCCATGGCGAGGCCGCGCGCCTTGCAGGCCTCGATGGTGGCGTAGAACTGATCGCCGCGGGCGCGGAACAGGATCAGCACGTCGCGCGCCTCGACGGGGCGGACGCCGTCCCGGGTGCGCACCGGCACGCGGTCGCGGATCATCGCGTCGATCGCGGCGGCGATCCGGCGGGCCAGCACCACGTGGGCGGCGTCGCGGGCGGGGCGGTCCACGGGGTCGTGCCAAAGGGGCGCCTCGGGCGTCTCGGGCTCGGGCACGTGGGGCCAGAGGTCGACGCGGCCCGGATGGTCCTCGCGGAACGCGATGTGCCGGGTGGGGGCGCCCGCGCCCGAGGGCGCCGCGAACACCCGGTCCACGCAGCGCAGGATCGCGGGCGAGGAGCGGAACGAGTGGAGGAGCTGGCGGTCCGCGATCGGCGTGCCGCCCTCCAGCGCCCGTCCCAGGGTGGTGCGCATGGCGTCGAAGGCGGCCGGGTCGGCGCCCTGGAAGCCGAAGATCGACTGCTTGCGGTCGCCCACCACGAAGAGCGTGCGGCGCACGCCGCGCGCGCTCTCGCCCGCGCCGAAGTCGCCGGCGAGGGCGGCCACCACGTCCCACTGCACCTGGGAGGTGTCCTGCGCCTCGTCCACGAGCACGTGGTCGATGCCGCCGTCGAGCTTGTAAAGCACCCACTGCGCGGTCTCGCGCGTGGACAGGAGCGCGCGGGCGCGCAGGATCAGGTCGTCGTAGTCGAGCCAGCCGCGCGCGGCCTTCTCGGCTTCGAGCCGGGCCAGGAAGCGGGGCGCGAAGTCGTGGAGCAGCAGCGCCCGGTCCAGCGCGTCGTGGCCGCGCAGGGCGTCGCGGGTCCGGGCGAGGGTCTCGCAGAAGGCCTCCACGTCGCCCATCGCCTCGTCGCCGCCGAACGCCTCCAGCGCCTTCTTGGTGAACGGCTTCTTGCGCGGCGCGTCCCCGTCGGTGAGGAAGCACTTCGCGCACAGCTCGAACCGGCGTTCGGGATCGGCCAGCAGCGCCTGGGTCAGGCGGTCCGCCATGTCCGCGGCGCTCATGGTGGTGTCCGCCCGGGCCGCGGCGATGCTGCGCTCCACGAGGTCCAGCGCGTCGCCGTCGACGGCCAGCTCGCAGAGCTGCGCGCGGCTCTCGCCCTCGACGCCCAGCGCGCGGCGCAGGGCTTCGGGGTCCGCGCCCCGGGCCAGCGCGTCGCGCATCCCCGCCAGCGCGCCGGTGAAGGCGCCCGCATCCCCGGTGAGGCGGTGGCTCAGGGCCTCGACCGCGGCGGCGTCGTCGGCGTCGGCGGCCATGTCCTCCAGCACGTCCGCGAGGAGGCGGGCGGCGGCCACGTCGTCCATCTCGCGGAAGCCGGGCGAGACGCCCGCCTCCAGCGGGAAGCGGCGCAGGAGCGAGGCGCAGAAGGCGTGGATGGTCTGGATCTTCAGCCCGCCCGGCGTCTCGATGGCGCGCGCGAAGAGGGTGCGCGCGCGCTGCAGCGCCTCGGTGGAGACGCGGCCGCGGGGCACGCCGAGGTCGAGGAGCGCGCGGCGCAGCGCGTCGTCGGGCAGCATAGCCCAGGTGCCCAGCCGGTCGGCGAGGCGGTTGTGCATCTCGGCGGCGGCGGCCTTGGTGAAGGTCAGGCACAGGATGCGCTCGGGCGCGGTGCCCTCCAGGAGCAGCCACGCCACGCGGTCGGTCAGCACGCGGGTCTTTCCCGAGCCGGCGTTGGCGTGGAGCCAGACCGAGCCGGAAGGGTCGGCGGCGGCGATCTGCGCGAGGGTCGCGTCGTCCGGGGGCGGGGGGCTGGCGTCGTTCACGGGTCCACCGGCTCTGGCTCGAAGGGGTGCGCGTCGGTCCACTCGCCGTGGCGGGCGAGGTGGTCGTAGTCGCCGGCGTAGCCAACCATGTCGGGGGCGAGGCGGGCCGGGAAGGGGGCGTCGCCGCCGTAGCGCGCGATCAAGGCGCGCAGGCCCTCCAGCAGCTCGGCCCGGATCTCGTCGTCGATCCGGGTGCCGCGCGTCGCCAGCATCGTGCCCACGCCGAGGAACGCCACCTCCTCGACCGGGCGGGGGCCGAGGTCCGCGAAGGCGCCGCCCTCGACCATCAGCGCCTCGAGGAGGAGCTGCTTGGCGAAGAACGCCTGCTGCTTCTCGGTGGGCACCGTGCCGGTCTTGTAGTCGAAGATGGCGACGGCGGTGCCGCGGTCGTCGATGCGGTCGGCGCGGGCCGTGAGCGTGAAGTCGGTGCCCGGCACGCGCCATTCGCCCATGCCCTCGATCACCGCGGGACGGCCGAGGCCGCGCCGCGCCGCCTCCTGCGCCGCGAAGTCCGGGGCGATGCGGGCGAAGCGCCCGAGCCAGAGCGCGCGGGTGGCGGCGCCGGGCACGGCGTACTCCATCTCCGTGCGCAGCGCCTCCAGCAGGGCATCGGCCTCCACCGCGGCGGCGTCGCCGAACGAGGCGAGCACGTCGTGCACCACCTCGCCGCGCAGGGCGGCATCGGAGGGCGGGCGCAGGGGCGCGAGAAGCCGCAAGCGCAGCACGTCGCGGGCGTAGATCGCGTAGGGGTCGCGGATCAGCCGCTCCACGGCCGTGACCGACAGCTTGCGCGGACGCGCGGCGCGCGGCGGCACCGGCGCGGGGCGGCGGGCGGGCGGCGCGTGGTGGCGGCGCGGGCAGGGCGCGCGCAGCGCGCGGGCGAGGCCCAGCGCCTCGGCGCCGCGGGCGCGCATCCCCGCCAGCGCCGCCTCGCCCTCGGGGCCGATGCCGCCCAGGAGCGAGGTCATGCGGTTGAGCCAGCGCGACGGCACGGTCTGGGTTTCGGCCGAGCGCAGCGCGCGCGTCAGCCAGACGGTGCGCCCCGCGGCGGCCTGCTCGAAGTCGTGCGCCGACAGGCCCACGGTGCGCTCGGGCGCGCGCAGGCCGCAGGCGGCGCGCATGCCCCGGCTCATCCACATGTCGGGGCCGGGGAGCGAGGGCCAGGTGCCGTCGTTCAGCCCGCCCAGGATCACGAGGTCAGCGCCCTGCACCCGCGCCTCCAGCGCGCCCCAGATCATGACGTCGGGATGCGGGCGGTCCGGCTCGCGCACGTCGCGCGCGGCGAGCAGGCCGGCGAGGAAGCGGGCGTAGTCGTCGGCGGTGAACTCCAGCGGGCCGGCGGCCTCGGCGTCGCGGATCAGCTCCTGCATGGCGGCCAGCGCCTCGCGTCCCGCCGCCTCGTCCCACAGCGCGCCGGTGGGCCGCTCGAAGGGATCGCCCGGCGGCAGCGCGCTGCCCGCGCCGATGCGGTTCATCAGGGCCAGGTGCTCTGAGGCGTGCTCCAGCAGCGTGCCGCGTCGCGTCTGCTCGCGCTCCAGCAGCACGAGGAGGTCGGACAGCCACGCCGTCCACGCGTCGTCCACGCCGCGCGTGCGCTCGTCCTGCGCCCAGTGGCGCAGCCCGAGCGGATCGGGGTGGAGCGGGCCGCCGCGCAGCCAGCCCATCTCCATGTCGCGGGTGCGCTTGAGGTGCTCGCGCCGGGCGCCGTTCGAGTGGGCCAGCGGGTGCTTGAGCAGGGCCACCAGCGTCTCGGCCTCGGCGGCGCGGCCGCGCAGGCGGGCGGTCTGGATCAGGAGGCGCCCCGGCGGCGAGAGGTCGAGGGGCCGGCCCGCGCTGTCGTCGGGCTCCAGCCCCCAGCGGTCGAGAACCGCGGCCACCTGGCGCGAGAGCGTCCGGTCGGGCGAGATCAGGGCGGCGCGCGTGCCCTCCTCGACGGCCTGCCGGAGCCGCAGGGCGATCACCTCGGCCTCCTCGATCGGCGTCGCCGCCTCGACGAGGGTGAGGCCGGCGCAGGCCGCCTCCGCCTCGGCGGCGAGGGGCGGGCCCTCGGCGAGCCAGGCGTGGGTGACGGGGGGCGGGCGCAGGGCGAGCGACAGGAGGCGCGTGCGCTCCGGCGCGGCGGGGCGGTGGTCGCTCCACTGGGGCACGTCGCTGTTGGCGAGCCCGAGGGCGCCCAGGAAGGCGCGGTGGCGGAACTGGGGGTGGTCCTGGGTGGCGGGATCGAGCGCGTCCCAGGCGTCCACCGGCATCTCGCGGTCGAGGCCGGGCAGGACGACGGCGCCGTTCGGCAGCGCGGCCACCATGCGCATGAGCCGCGCCGTCTGCGCGCGCGAGCCGGTCGAGCCGGCCACGATCACCCGGCCGGGCGGGGGTGCCGCAGCCCAAGCGGCCTCCAAGGCGTCGAGGCACAGCGCCTGCACGTCGGCGGCGGCGCCGAGGTCGGCGCGCTCCGCGAAGTCCACGGCGATGCGCAGGAAGCGCACGCTGTTCTGCCAGTGCTCCGGCAGCGGGTGGAGGTCCACCGCACCCAAGGCGGCGGCGCCCACGCCCTCCTCCTTCATCTCCGCCAGAAGGTCGCCCAGCGAGCCGGCGAGGTCGAAGGCCGCGGCGCGGGGGGCGAGGTGGGGCATCTCCTCCAGGAGCGCGTCCACGAGACGCGCCAGCTCCAGCCGCAGCGACAGCGCCGAGCGCTCGGGCGGCAGCGCGAGGTGCGGCACCAGGGGGCCGAGGTCGGAGACGAGCGCGATGCGCGGCAGCACGGCGGCGCCGCCCCGCAGCATCATCTCGGCCAGGCGCCGCTGCATCCGGCGGGTGGGCAAGAGGAGCGTGACGCCGGCCATGGCCTCGGGCGGCTCGCCGTGCAGGCGCGCGCGCAGGCCGTCCACGAAGGCCGCGGTGAAGTCGACGCCGAGGGGTTCGTGGAACACGTTCATGCCGGCGCCCCCGCCAGCAGCGCCTCGGCGGCGGCGATGTTCTCGGGGCGGCCCACGTCGGCCCAGCCGCCGGGATGGACGACGCCGTGGAGGCGGCCCCGCTCGATCATGGGCAGCCACAGCTCGCGCAGGGAGAACGGGCCGTCGGGCATGGCGCCCATGCCGTCCGTCTTGACGATGCCGGCGCCGAGGTAGTCCAGCCCCTCCTCGGCCAGGGCGATGCGTCCCTCGCCGTCCAGCGCCATCTTCCAGCGCCCGGCCTCGGCGCGGCCGCGGATCGGGCCGAGCAGCAGGAGGCCGTCCATCGCCCCGGGGTCCCACGCGGCCCGCAGGGTGGCGGCGGCGCGGGGGCCGGTCCAGACGTTGTCGGCGTTCATGGTGAGGACGGGGCCGCCGCCCAGGTGCGGCAGGGCGTTGCGCAGGCCGCCGCCGGTCTCCAGCAGCAGCGGACGCTCCTCGACCAGGGTGACGCCGGCGCGGTCTGCCAAGTGGGCGCGCAGGGCGGCGGCGTGGTGGTGGGCGTTGACGACGACGGGGGCGCAGCCCTCGACCTGCTCCAGCGCGTGGTCGATCAGCGGGCGGCCCGCCACCGCGACCATCGCCTTGGGGCGGTCGTCGGTGAGCGGGCGCATCCGGGTGCCGAGCCCGGCGGCGAAGACCATCGCGGCGATCATCGGGCGCGCACCTCGCCCCGGCGGGTGCCGGCGGCCGCGCGGATGGCATCCAGCCGCGCCTCGGTGGGGGCGGGGATCGCCCGCTCGACGATCGCGCGGACGCCTGCGAGGGCGGGGTGGGCGAGGTCGCGCTGCAGCAGCATCCACGTGCGGGGGATCCAGTCGGGGTAGCGGCGCTTGCCGTCGCGCAGGCACAGGCGCGCGAACACGCCGAGGATGCGCAGGTTGCGCTGGGCCGAGGCCACCGCGAAGCCCCGGCGCGCGTCCTCCTCGGAGCGGCCCGAGAGCGCGAGCCAGCGCGCGCAGGCGGCGTCGATCGCCTCGGGCGCCACGTCGCGGCGCACGTCGTGGAGCATCGAGGCCATGTCGTACTCGGCCGGCCCCGCGGCGGCGTCCTGGAAGTCGAGGATGCCGACGCGGGCCGTGCCCTCGCGCTTCGGCAGCCACAGGAGGTTCTCGGCGTGCCAGTCGCGGTGCACGAGGCGGGCGGGGCCGGGGAGGGCGGCGAGCGCCTCGCCCACGGCCGCCACCAGCGCGGCCCGGCGGTCCAGGGCCTCGGGCGCGTACCAGTCGAGGGCGAGGCCGGCGAACTCGGGCATCAGGAGGCGGTAGTCGGGCAGGCCGTCCGCGGGAGCCTCGGCCATCGCGGCCAGGGTCTCGGCGGCGGCGACGTAGAGCGCGGGCTCGTCCCCGGGGTGCGCGGCGACGTGGCGGGCGAAGAGCGCGTCGCCCAGGTCCTCCATGAGCACCAGCCCGGCCTCGGGGTCGGCGGCCTCAATGCGCGGCACCGAGAGGCCGCGGGCGCCGAGGCGGCCCGCCACGTCGAGGAACGGGCGCACGTCCTCGCCGCTTCCTGGGGGCGCGTCCATCAGCACGAGGCCGGCCACACGCTCGTAGCGGCGGGCCGAGGCGTCGCCGGCGAGCGGGGCGCGCGCGGCGCCGGCGTGGCCGTGGGCGGCGAGGAAGGCGTCGATCTCGGCGTCGCGGCTCATGCGGGCACCCCGGCGGGCTGCGGGCCGAGGAGGCGGGCCAGGGTGGATTCCGGGCCCTCGAGCCGGGCAGTGCGGGCGGCGCCCCCTTCGCTGAGGGCGAGCGTGACGTCCACCGCGCCCGAGGGGCGGTCGGCGCCGAGCCGGTCGGGCCACTCGATCAGCGCGGCGGCTGTGTCGAAGGCCTCGGCGAGGCCGAGTTCCCACAGCTCGTCCGCGGAGGCGAGGCGGTAGAGGTCGGCGTGCCAGATCTCCAGCGGGCCGGCGCGGTAGGTCTGCACGAGGGTGTAGGTGGGCGAGGGCACCGCCTCGGGCTCCCGGCCGGCGCGGCGCTGGGCCTCCTGGATCAGGGCGCGCGCGAGCAGGCTCTTGCCGGCGCCGGTGGGGCCCGCGAGCAGGAGCGCGTCGCCGGGGCGCAGGGCGCGGGCGAGCCGCCGCCCGAGCGCCTCGGTGGCCCCGGGTCCGGAGAGGAGAAGGTCGGTCATGGCGCGAGTTACCCGCGCCCGGGGGGCAAGGGCAAGCGGCCCGGCGGGGCTTCGGGGCCATGCGGCCATGCGAGCCGGTGACGGAAGGGGGCCGGGGCGGCGGATGTGCTAGGGGGCCCGCTGTCCGGGTCGCCCGTCCCTCGCCGGGCGTCGCCGCACGGCCTACCCACGGGAAGGCCCGCGGCGACCGGCCTCCGGCCCCGCTAGCTTCCGCCGACCGCGCGGCGTTCCCCGTCGTCCGGCACCGCCGCCGCCGAGCCCAGCGCGCCGGCCACGTCGCGCAGCGTGGCGACGCGGCGGGAGCCTTCCAGCCGCGAGAAGTCGCCGCAGATGCGCAGCGCGAGGCGCCGGTCGGGGATCGGCAGCACGTGCACCTCGAGCGGCTCGCCGCAAAGGTGGGCGAGCGTCTCGGTCCAGTCCGCGCGCGGCTCGGCGCCGCGCCCGAGGTCGCGGATCTCGCCCCAGAGCGGCGAGGGCGCGCAGAGCGTGGCGAGGCGCGCGAGGAAGGCGTCGAGCGAGGGGGGGGCGTCCGGCTCGAAGCCGCACAACTCGCGCATGCGCACGTTGAGGTGGAGGGGCGCGCCGTCCGGGCCGAACGCCGCGGCCGCGTCCTCGCCCGCGTCGAGCAGGGCGGCCAGCGCATCGCCGTCGGAGCGACGCCGGCGGGCGAGCGACAGCTCGGCGGTGACGTCCTCCAGGAGGATCGCGACCGCGCCGTCGGCCTGGGGGCGGGCGGTCATGCGCAGGCTCTGGCCCGTGGCGAGGGTCCAAGTCTCGTGCCAGTCCCCGCGCGCCTCGCCCGAGCCGGTGGCCACCAGCGCGTCGCGCCAGGCGCGCCAGTCGCGCGGCTCGGGCAGGCGCTGACGTTCGCGCAGGGCGTCGAGCACGTCCGCCAGGTGGGGGCGCCCCGCGAGCCATGCGCCGTCGAGGCCGGTCATCTCCAGCAATGGGGGGTTGAACATCACCAGAGAGCGGCCCCGGTCGAAGATCGCCAGCCCCGTGGGCAGGGCCGTGAAGGTCCGGGTGAGCGTCTCGATGAAGCGGCGGAGGTTCTCCTCGGCCTCGATCAGACGGCCGAGCGGCTGGGCGTAGGCGTGGCGCAGGCCGCCCTCGGGCGGGGCCATCGTGACCTCGAACCAGCTGTCGGTGCCGTCGGCGTCCGCGGCGCCCGCGGCGGCGGGAGTGCCCGCGCCGAGGCGCCGCCGCGCGGGGCCGTCGGGGGCGTCGGCATGGCCGGGAAACAGTGCCGGGATCGGCCAGCCGGCTGCGGCGCCCGGACCGAGGCACCGCTCCACCTCGGCCATGTAGCGGCCGTTGGCCCAGATCACGCGCCCTTCCTCGTCGAGCACCCAGGCGAGGCCCGGCGCGGCGGCGTGGGACTGCAGCAGCAGCGCGTTCTCGGCCTCGAGGGCGGCCAGGATCGGCACGTCGATGCGGATGGAATCCTGCGCCTCGTCGGCGGCGGCGAGGGTGATGCGCAGCTCCTCGCCGTCGCGCAGGCCGAGGAGGTGGAGGCGGTCGCGACCCATGCGCCCCTCGATGCGGAAGCTCTCGCCCGTGCGGGCCAGCGCGTCCATCGCCGCCTCCACGCCCGGGATCAGGTCCGAGAGCGCGGCGCGCAGCTCGTCCCAGGCGGCGAGGCGGTTCACGGGGCGCGACAAGAGGAACCCGGTGCCCCGCTCGGGCGAGACGAGGTAGCCGTCGCGGAAGCAGAAGCTGCGCGGCTCGCCGAGGTGGTCGAGGCTGACGGGGCCGCCGCGGGCGTGCCGGCGCGGGCGGATCAGCGCCAGGACCGCGACGACGGCGAGCGCCGCCGCCCCGGCCGCGAGCGCGGCGTGTTCGACTGCGAATTCCAATCCCGTCCCTCCGTTCCGTTCCCCCTCCGGACCCTCAAGGGAAGGGGTAAAGGAAACGTGAACGCCGGGGCGTCAGAGCGTGGGGTTCTCGCCCAGCGCGGTGCGCGTGACCTCGAGGCGCGCGCGGGGCCAGACGATCTCCACCGTGGCGCCGCGGCGGCGCCCGAAGGCGCGGCGGTTGCCGAACGAGAGGCGCGCGCCGGTGCGCTCAAGGAGGGTCTTGGAGATGAACAGGCCCAGCCCCATGCCCTCGTAGTCCTCGCGCGCGTCGCGGGCCCCAGGCACGCGCAGGAACGGGTCGCCCAGCCGGGCCAGCATCTCGGTCTGGTAGCCCGGCCCGTCGTCCTCGATCACGAGGCGGATCTCGCTGTCCGACCACCGGCCCTCGACGCGCACGGTGGACTCCGCGAAGTCGACCGCGTTCTGCACGAGGTTGCGCAGCCCGTGGATCACCTCGGGGGCGCGGCGCACGCGGGGGCGGCGCCCCTCGGTGCCCGGCTCGGCGGCGAAGTCGTAGAGCAGGGCCTTGCCGCGGCCCGCGTGGGGCTCGGCCGCCTCGGAGACCACCGTCTCCAGGGGCGCGGCCTGCATGTGCAGGTCGTCCTTTCCGGCCCGGCCCATGGAGCGCAGGATGTCGCGGCAGCGGTCCGCCTGCGAGCGGATCAGCGCCACGTCGGCGCGGGCATCGGCGTCCTGCAGCTCCTCCTCCAGCTCCGTGGAGACCAGCTTGATGGTGGCGAGCGGCGTGCCCAGCTCGTGCGCCGCGGCGGCGATCACGCCCGAGAGGTCGTGGAGCTTCTGCTCGCGCGCGAGCGCCGTCTGCGTGGCGTGGAGCGCGCGGCTGGCGCGGTCGTTCTCGGAGGTCAGCCCCAGCGCGAAGGCGCCGAAGATCAGCGTCGCCAGGACGATCGCCACCCAGTAGCCCAGGAGGTAGAGCGGCGGCAGCGCCAGCTCCCAGCCGTCGGCGTGGCGCAGGGGCACGTGGTATCCGCCCAGGAGCGAGATGGACACGAGCGCGAGCGCGCCCACCAGGAGCGTTGCGCGCAAGGAGAGCGTGGTGGCGGCGAGCGTGACGGGGCCGACGACCAGGAGCGCGAAGGGGTTGTTGAGCCCGCCCGTCAGGAACAGCAGGGCGCCGAGCTGGGCGAGGTCGATCAGCAGGATACCCAGCACTGCGCGCTCGCCGAGGCGGGTGGAGCCGGGCACGCGCCACGCCGCGGCGAGGTTCGTCGCGGCCAGGGCGCCCACCAGCGCGGCGCAGGGACCGACGGGAAGCTCGAAGCCCAGGAGGGTCGCGGCGGCGAGCAGCGTGACGGTCTGGCCCGCGACCGCGACCCAGCGCATCGCCAGGAGCGTGCGCAGGTGGACCCGGTGCCCGGCGAGCTCGGGCGGCAGCAGCGGGACGGCGGGGCGATCGGACATGGGGCCGAGGGTTAGGCGCGGCCTGCGCGCCCGTCCAGCGCTTGCCGCCGCGTCCGCGCGGGCCATAACGTCACGGGCGGGAGGGCCGCAGGAGAACGCCATGACAGACGCCGCCGCCGACGCCGCGCGCCCCGAGGGGCGGATCGGCCCCGACCCCACGCTGCTGCTCGTGGACGACGACGAGCCGTTCCTGCGGCGCCTCGAGCGTGCCATGGCCAAGCGCGGCTTCGCCGTGGAGGCCGCGCTCTCGGTGGCCGAGGGCATCGCCAAGGCCGAGGCGCGTCCGCCGGCCTACGCGGTGGTGGACCTGCGGCTGGAGGACGGCAACGGGCTCGACGTGGTGGAGCACCTGCGCGAGCGGCGCCCCGATGCGCGCGTGGTGGTGCTGACGGGCTACGGCGCGATCGCCACCGCGGTGGCCGCCGTGAAGATCGGCGCGACGGACTACCTCGCCAAGCCTGCGGATGCCAACGACATCACCGCCGCGCTCCTGTGCCCCGACGACGGGGCGCCGCCGCCGCCCGAGAATCCCATGAGCGCCGACCGCGTGCGGTGGGAGCACATCCAGCGGGTCTATGAGCTGTGCGACCGCAACGTGAGCGAGACGGCGCGGCGGCTGAACATGCACCGGCGCACGCTGCAGCGTATCCTCGCGAAGCGCTCGCCGAAGTGAGGCCGCTTCTCCTCGTGCTGCTGCTGGGCGCCTGCCAGCCCGGCCCCGCGCCGGAGACCGCCCGCGGCCTTGCCCTGGTGCCGGCGGCGGGCGGCCTCGACGTGGCCGGCTCGGGCGGGCGGGAGATCGGGTTCGGGCGCGACCGCCTCGGCGCGATCGAGAGCGCGGCGAAGGTCACCGGCCTGCGCCCCCGCGCGGTCGCCTGCGCGGCGCCGGGCCGCGACGCGGTGCGCTTCGGAGAGCTGGAGATGGTGTTCGAGCGCGGCGCCTTCACGGGATGGCGCACGCCGGAGGGGGCGGCCGGCGCGGCCTGCGGCGGGACCGTCTGAGCATTCTTCAGAGGCGGAACCGCTTCACCACCTTGTCGACCTGCCGCCCGTCGCTCAAGCGGACACCCTCCCGCCACCCCACCGCCTCGAAGCCGCGCGAGCGGTAGTAGGCGCAGCCCCCGTCGTTGTCGGCGCGGATCACCGCCTCGACGACGCGCCAGCCCCGCGCCCGCGCCTCGGCGCGCGTCGCCTCCCACAGCGCCGAGCCGATCCCCAGCCCGTGCCGGCCCCGCGCCACGAAGGTGGCGATCTCGCACGCCTCAGGGTCCGCGGCGTGGGGCGCGATCCACTGGAAGCCAGCCACGTCGCCCGCCACCTCGGCCACGTGCCATGCCGCCTCCGGGTCGCGCATCCGGGCACGCAGGGCGTCGCCGGTCACGGGCTCGGTCAGCGCGGTCGTGCCGCCCTCGGCGATGATCGCGTTGAGGAGCGCGGCCATCGCGCCGGCGTCGAAGGGCGCCGCCCGGCGCACGGCAACGCTCATGAGGCGCGGTCGAGGAGCGCGAGCAGTTCCGCATGGCGGGCCGCGTAGGCCGCGCGCACCTCGGCGGGCGGGCGCAATACGAGGTGCAGGCCCTCCAGCACGCCCGCCGCGGGGCGCCCGAAGAAGCGGTTGGCCTCGGACACCGTGAAGCCCGCCAGCTCCACGGCCTCCAGCCAGGCCGACAGCTTGTCGGCGGCCTTGATCCGGCGTTTGAGCGGGGCAGGCGTGCGTGCGGGCAGGCCGAAGCGGATGTGCACGGCGGCCGCGAGCCGCGCGTCGAGCGCCTCGTAGCCCGGTCCCACGGCGGCCTTCACCGGAGAGATCATGTCGCCGATCACGTATTCCGGCGCGTCGTGGAGGAGCGCGGTCAGACGCTCGGCGGGCGTCGCGGCGGGATGCAGGCGGCCGAGGATCGCCTCGACCAGCAGCGAGTGCTCGGCCACGGAGTAGGGCCAGTCGCCCCGCGTCTGCCCGTTCCAGCGCGCCACGAAGGCCAGCCCGTGGGCGATGTCGCCGATCTCGACGTCCACGGGCGTGGGGTCCAGGAGGTCCAGCCGGCGGCCCGACAGCATGCGCTGCCAGGCGCGGGGCGGGGCGTCCTTGCGGGACGGTCGGGCAGGGGGCATGGCGCGGTCTCGGGCAGGGATCGTTCGGGTCGATGCAACCCTAGAGCCGTTTCCGGGGTTGCAACACCACGAAGGCCAATCCGACGGCGCGTGGCGCGCCTCCGAATCGAGGAAGACCGACCATGCGCACCGTCCTCTCCGCCGTCCTGATCGCCGCCTTCGCCGCCCCCGCCTACGCGGACGAGAACTGCGCCCCGCGTGCCCAGGTCGTGGAGCAGCTCTCCTCCGGCTACGGCGAGGCGCTCTCTGGCGGCGGGCTGCAGAACGACGACGCGCTGTTCGAGGTCTGGACCTCGGAGATCGACGGCACCTGGACGATCCTCATGACCCGCGCCGACGGCCTGACCTGCGTGATGGCCGCGGGCACCGACTGGCACCCGGCCGCGGCCGCGGCGCGCACAGTGGGCGCGCCCGCCTGACGTTCGGCCTCGGGCGCCATCGCGCCGCGTTGCCCGCCCTCGGGCGCTCTGGTAGGCCCCCGCGCGACCCAGACCCGAGGACAATCGAGATGACCGACCACGTCGTGAAGGACGTCGCGCTCGCCGAGTTCGGCCGCCGCGAGATCGAGATCGCCGAGACCGAGATGCCCGGCCTGATGGCCCTGCGCGAGGAGTACGGCGCCGCGAAGCCCCTCGCCGGGGCGCGCATCGTCGGCAGTCTCCACATGACCATCCAGACCGCCGTCCTGATCGAGACGCTGACCGCCCTCGGCGCCGACGTGCGCTGGGCGTCGTGCAACATCTTCTCGACCCAGGACCACGCTGCCGCCGCCATCGCCGCCGCCGGCGTGCCCGTGTTCGCGGTGAAGGGGCAGACGCTGGAGGAGCACTGGGACTACCTCGACCGCTCGTTCGGGTTCGCGGAAGGGGCCAACCTCATCCTCGACGACGGCGGCGACGCCACGCTCTACGTGCTCTTGGGCGCGCGCGCCGAGGCCGACGAGTCGGTGCTCGGCGTGCCGACCTCCGAGGAGGAGGAGGTGATCCACGCGCAGATCCGGAAGCGCATGAAGCAGTCGCCCGGCTGGTTCGCGCGGACCCGCGAGGCGATCCTCGGCGTGTCCGAGGAGACGACCACGGGCGTCCACCGCCTCTACGACCTGCACAAGCGCGGCATGCTGCCGTTCCCGGCGATCAACGTGAACGACAGCGTCACGAAGTCGAAGTTCGACAACAAGTACGGCTGCAAGGAGAGCCTCGTCGACGGCATCCGCCGCGCCACCGACACCATGATGGCCGGCAAGGTCGCCGTGGTCTGTGGCTACGGCGACGTGGGCAAGGGCTCGGCCGCCTCGCTGCAGGGGGCCGGCGCGCGGGTGAAGGTCACGGAAGTGGACCCGATCTGCGCGTTGCAGGCCGCGATGGACGGCTTCGAGGTCGTGACCTTGGAGGACGTGGTCGAGACCGCCGACATCTTCGTCACCACCACTGGCAACAAGGACGTGATCCGCATCGAGCACATGCGTGCGATGAAGGACATGGCGATCGTCGGCAACATCGGCCACTTCGACAACGAGATCCAGGTCGCGAGCCTGCGGAACCACAAGTGGACCCGAGTGAAGGACCAGGTGGACATGATCGAGATGCCCTCGGGCAGCCGCATCATCCTCCTGAGCGAGGGGCGGCTCCTGAACCTCGGCAACGCGACGGGGCATCCGTCGTTCGTGATGTCGGCCTCGTTCACCAACCAGGTGCTCGCGCAGATCGAACTGTGGACCAAGGGCGACGAGTACCAACCGGGCGTCTACATCCTGCCCAAGCACCTCGACGAGAAGGTGGCGCGGCTGCACCTCGCCAAGGTCGGCGCGAAGCTCACCGAGATGTCGGCGGAGCAGGCCGCCTACATCGGCGTGGCCCCCGAGGGCCCCTTCAAGTCCGAGCACTACCGCTACTGATCCCGGAGGCGGCGCGGGGCACGTTCCGGCGCCGCCGCCACGGGGGTTTCCGCAGGCTGGATCCCGCCGCTGCATCGGCCATTTGCAGCGCATGGATCGGTGCGGCGCCTTTGCGGATTAGTGCAGGGAACGCAGGGGCTTGTACGCGCATTCTCCGATCATCGAGGGGCCTTTCGGGCCCCGTTGACCTGGAGAGAATCCATGAGCATCCGCAGCACACTTCTGACCGGCGTGGCCGCCCTGGCCTTGGCCGGCACCGCCTTCGCCCAGACCGCCGACACCGACGCCAACGCCACCGTGGACGCGGACGGACAGCCCCGCGTCGTGGGCGCCACCGGCGGCGAGGCGTCGGGCGACATGACCGGCACCTCCGAGGAGACCATGACCGCCGAGGGAGGCGTCCTCGAAGTCGAGGGCGAGACCGACGCGTCCGAGGCCGACATGGCCGAGAGCGAAACGCTCGAGACCACGACCACCCAGCAGGGCGACACGATGGTCACCACCGCGGGCGGCGACGCCGAGACGGTGACGACGGGCACCGATACGACGGGCGGCGCGATCGTGGCCGACGCGGCGGCGACCGGCCTCTACGGCACCTTCGCTGACCGCGCAGTGTCGGACATCGTCGGCCTCGACGTGCTCGCGCGCGACAACGACGGCGACGAGATGGAGGACGTGGGCGAGGTGGAGCGCCTCGTGCGCACCTCCGCCTCGGACGAGGTGCTGGCCGTGGTCGGCATCGGCGGCTTCCTCGGCATCGGCGAGCACGACGTGGCCGTGCCGCTGTCGCGCTTCCAGGAGAGCGAGGACGGCCTCGTGCTGCCCGAGTTCACCGAGGAGGAACTCGAGGCGATGGCGCCGTTCGAGGACGGCGAGGGCGTCGAGGAGCTGACGTTCGACACCACCGTCGCCGGCACCCCGATCGCCGTGGAGGAGCAGACCCAGATGGACGGCCTCGCGCCCGCCCCGGCGGATGCCGAGATGACCGGCCAGGGCACGGTGGTCGAGGGCGAGGGCACGGTCGCCACCGACTGATCTCGCCCCGCGAAGATCGGCCGAGCGGGCCGCTCCGTCCACCGGGACGGGGCGGCCCGTCTCGTTTCAGCAGGCCCTCCTCACGCCGTCTCCTGGCCGGACACGAGCGCGTGAAGGCGACAACGGGTCATGCCATGGGTTTGTTCCGCAAGTTTATTTTTGCGCCTCCGCCGGAACGGAGGGGTTGGGCGACTGTTGTCTGAGCACAACGATCGCAACCACCCCACGTGGAGGAAATTCCTATGAAGACGCAGAACCTGCTCCTGAGCAGCGTCGCGGCGTTCGCCCTGCTCGGCGGCGCGGCCTACGCCGAGAGCCACGTCATGGCGGACGGCACCGAGATCCAGATGGACGCCGACGGCAACCCGGTCCTCGACGCGAACGGCCAGCCCGTCGCCGTGGGCGTGGTGCTCGACGCCGACGGCCTGCCGGTCGCCGACGCCGAGATGGAAACAGAGATGGACGCCGACGGTCAGCCGATCGTCGTCGAGGGCGGCACCACCGCCACCGACACCATGGGCGGCCAGATCGTGGTCGAGCAGCCCGACGCCGAAGTGACCGTCGACGTGGCCGAGCCCACCGTGACCGTCGACCAGGCGCGTCCCGAGGTGCTGGTCGAGCAGGCCGAGCCGCAGATCACCGTGACCGTGGCCGAGCCCACCGTCACCGTCGAGCAGCAGGCGCCGATCATCACGATCGAGCAGGCCCAGCCCGAGGTGGTCGTGACCATCCCCGAGCCGGTGATCACGGTCCGCATGCCCGAGCCCGACGTGAACGTCTCCACCTCGGAGCCGCAGGTGCAGGTCGCCCAGCCCGAGCCGATCGTTCGCTTCGTGCGTCCCGAGCCGCGCATCACCATCGAGGAAGCCGAGCCCCGCGTGAACGTCACCTCGGCCGAGCCCGAAGTGCGCGTGAACCGTGCCGAGGCCGCCGAGGTCATGGTGGAGCGTGCCGAGGCCGACGTGAACATCGAGCAGGAAGGCGAAGCCAACGTCGTGGTCTCCGAGGAAGAGCCCGTGGTCGAGGTCGAGCAGGCCGAAGGCGCCGAAGTGGCCGTCGAGCAGGGCGAGGCCCAGATCAACATCGAGGAGTCGGAGGCCAACGTCGCGGTCGTCGAGGAGACCGAGATGGAAGCCGACGCCGACGTCGCGGTCGTCGAAGAGACCGAGATGGAAGTCGAGGCCGACACCGAGACCGTCGCCGCCGCCGGCGCGCTCGCGGTCGATCCCACCATGGACGTCGACGCCGAGATCACCGACGCCGGTGGCCTCTACGGCGCCTTCGCCGAGCGCCGCGTGTCGGACATCGTGGGCATGAACGTGCTCTCGACCACCGGCGAGGACGTGGGCGAGATCGACCGTCTGATCCGCGGTGCCGGCGGCCAGCTGCTGGCCGTGGTCGGCGTGGGCGGCTTCCTGGGCCTGGGCGAGCACGACGTCGCCATCCCGCTGGACCGCTTCGCGGTGGCCGAGGACGGCATGCTGCTGGAAGGCGTCACCGAGGAGCAGCTCGAGTCGCTGCCCGAGTGGGACGAGCGCGGCGAAGTGATGCCGCTCGGCATGATGGTGGGCGACGCCTACTGATCGCGCGCCGATCACCCGACGACCGGAGGGCTCCCGCGAGGGGGCCCTTCTTCGTTCGGGGAAGGCGGCGAGGGGCCGATCGGGGAGATCGGCAAATAATCGCTTCCCCCCACCCCCCTCCCCCGGCAGGATCGCCCGCGGGCGCGCCCAGACGCCCGAGTGTACAGGGAGGATGTCCGCGATGAGCAAGCTGGATGAGAAGGTCGGCAAGTACCTGCAGGTGGTCAAGGAGAAGGACGTGGAGCTGGACATGGACCTGCTGCGCAAGGTCACCCGCGCCTGCGGCCCGTCGATCTACAACCGCGACAGCGAGACCATCGCCGCCAGCCAGCCGGGCGAGATGGAGACCATCAAGCGCAACTACCTGGTCAAGAAGCTGGGCCTCAGCGAGGGGCCGAAGCTGGACGAGGGGATCGACGCGGTGATCGAGAAGTACGGCCGCTCCGACCGCCAGAAGTTCCGCGCCGTGATCTACTACATGCTCTGCAAGCACTTCGGCCGCGAGGAGGTCTACAAGACCTGACCGGGGCCGCCGCGAGGACCCGACGGGGGGGCGCCGCGGGGCGCCCTTTTTCGTGCGTGGTCGCCGCCCCGGAGGGGTTGCAGATCGGCAACACCCCTCCCATCTCCCCCCTGCAAGGCCCGCAGGCGGCCCGTGCCCATCCGGGGCGGGCGCATCCCGGGCGCTTTCCGAGGAGAGACGACCATGAACCTGGAGAAGTTCACCGAACGCGCCCGCGGCTTCCTGCAGGCGGCGCAGACCATCGCCACCCGCGAGGGGCACCAGCAGCTGACCCCCGAGCACCTGCTCAAGGCCGTCATGGACGACGAGCAGGGCATGGCCGCCAACCTGATCGACCGCGCGGGCGGCGCGAGCGCGCGCGTGCGCGAGGCCGTGGACGCCGCCGTGGCGCGGCTGCCCAAGGTGTCGGGCGACGCCGGGCAGGTCTACGTCGCGCGCGACACTGCGAAGGTGCTGGACGAGGCCGAGAAGGTCGCCGCGAAGGCGGGCGACACGTTCGTGCCGGTGGAGCGGGTGCTGATGGCGCTGGCGCTCGTGAAGTCGAAGGCGCGCGATGCGCTGGAGGCGGGCGCGGTCAGCGCCCAGTCGCTGAACGCGGCCATCGAGGACGTGCGCAAGGGCCGCAAGGCCGACTCGGCCTCCGCCGAGGACACGTTCGACGCGCTCGAGAAGTACGCGCAGGACCTCACCCAGCGGGCCCGCGACGGCAAGATCGATCCCATCATCGGCCGCGACGAAGAGATCCGCCGCGCCATGCAGGTCCTGTCGCGCCGCACCAAGAACAACCCCGTGTTGATCGGCGAGCCGGGCGTCGGCAAGACCGCGATCGCGGAAGGCCTCGCCCTGCGGATCGTGAACGGCGACGTGCCCGAGAGCTTGCGCGACAAGCGCCTGATGGCGCTCGACATGGGCGCGCTGATCGCGGGCGCGAAGTATCGCGGCGAGTTCGAGGAGCGCCTGAAGGCGGTGCTGTCCGAGGTCGGCACGGCCGCGGGCGAGATCATCCTGTTCATCGACGAGATGCACACCCTCGTGGGCGCCGGAAAGACCGACGGCGCCATGGACGCGGCCAACCTCATCAAGCCGGCGCTGGCGCGCGGCGAGCTGCACTGCATCGGCGCGACCACGCTCGACGAGTACCGCAAGTACGTGGAGAAGGACGCGGCCCTCGCGCGGCGCTTCCAGCCGCTCGTGGTCGAGGAGCCGACCGTGGAGGACACGGTGAGCATCCTGCGGGGCATCAAGGAGAAGTACGAGCTGCACCACGGCGTGCGGATCTCGGACTCGGCGCTCGTGGCCGCCGCGACCCTGAGCCACCGCTACATCACCGACCGGTTCCTGCCCGACAAGGCGATCGACCTCATGGACGAGGCCGCCTCGCGCCTGCGCATGGAGGTGGACTCGAAGCCCGAGGAGCTGGACGCGCTGGACCGCGACATCCTACAGAAGCAGATCGAGGTCGAGGCGCTGCGGCTGGAGGACGACACGGCGTCGAAGGACCGACTCGAGACCATCGAGCGTGAGCTGGCCGAGCTGCGCGAGCGCTCCGCCGAGATGACCGCGCGGTGGCAGGCCGAGCGCGACAAGCTCGACTCCGCGCGCGGGCTCAAGGAGCAGCTGGATCATGCCCGCGTGGAGCTGGATCAGGCCAAGCGGGCGGGAGATTTCGCCAAGGCGGGCGAGCTGCAGTACGGGCGCATCCCCGAGCTGGAGCGTCAGCTCGCCGAGGCCGAGGCGCGCGACGAGGGCATGATGGTGGAGGAGGCCGTGCGGCCCGAGCAGATCGCCGCCGTGGTGGAGCGCTGGACCGGCATCCCGACCTCCAAGATGCTGGAGGGCGAGCGCGAGAAGCTGCTGCGCATGGAGGACGCGCTGCAGAAGCGGGTCGTGGGCCAGATGGCCCCGGTGCGCGCTGTCTCGAACGCCGTGCGCCGCGCGCGGGCGGGTCTGAACGACGAGAACCGGCCCCTGGGCTCGTTCCTGTTCCTCGGGCCGACCGGCGTGGGCAAGACCGAGCTGACCAAGGCGTTGGCCGAGTACCTGTTCGACGACGACGGCGCGATGGTGCGCATCGACATGTCGGAGTTCATGGAGAAGCACGCGGTTTCGCGCCTCATCGGCGCGCCCCCGGGCTACGTGGGCTACGACGAGGGCGGCGTGCTGACCGAGGCCGTGCGGCGCAGGCCCTACCAGGTCGTCCTGTTCGACGAGGTCGAGAAGGCGCATCCGGATGTCTTCAACGTGCTCCTGCAGGTGCTGGACGACGGTGTCCTGACCGACGGCCAGGGCCGCACGGTGGACTTCAAGCAGACGCTGATCATCCTGACGTCGAACCTCGGCGCGCAGGCCCTGAGCCAGCTTCCCGACGGCGCGGACGCCAGCCAGGCCAAGCGCGACGTGATGGACGCGGTGCGGGCGCACTTCCGGCCCGAGTTCCTGAACCGTCTGGACGAGACGATCATCTTCGACCGGCTCGCCCGCGGCGACATGGCGGGGATCGTGGACATCCAGATCGCGCGGCTCGCGAAGCGGCTGGCGGATCGCAAGATCACGCTGACCCTGGATGAGGCGGCCCGTGCCTGGCTGGCGGAGGAAGGCTACGACCCGGTCTTCGGCGCCCGCCCCCTGAAGCGCGTGATCCAGCGCGCGCTGCAGGACCCGCTGGCCGAGATGCTCCTCGGCGGCGAGGTGCGCGACGGCGACGTGGTGGCCGTCTCGGCCGGCTCCGAGGGGCTGATCATCGGCGACCGGGTCAGCACCTCGGACCGGCGCCCGCCCGAGGATGCCGTGGTGCACTGAGGCGCGGCACCGGTATCGTGAACGGGAAGGGGCGGCTCCGCGAGGGGCCGCCCCTTTCGCGCGTGCGGAACGCGGGGCGGGGGAGGGGGGTTGGGGGCGCATGTGCACCGCCTGCCTCTCGCGCCGCCGCTTCCTGCAGGGCGCCGTCCTCGCCGCGCCCCTGGCCACCGCCGGGTGCGACCTGCCCATCCTCGTCTCGGAAGCCGAGGCCGCCGAGATGGGGCGCGAGGCCTGGGCGGCGATCCTCCAGCGCACGCCGGTGTCGAACGCCGAAGGCGAGGTGGCCCCTGTGCGCCGGGCCGCGGCGAAGCTGCTGGCGGCCGGCGGCCACGATGCGCGCGAATGGGAGGTGGCCGTGTTCGCCACCGACACCGTGAACGCCTTCGCGCTGCCGGGCCGCAAGATCGGCATCCACCGCGGCATGCTGCGGCTGGCCGGCGCCGAGGACCGGCTGGCCGCCGTGATCGGCCACGAGATCGGCCACATCGAGGCGGCGCACTCCCGCGAGCGCATGAGCGCGCAGGCCGCGGGCAACGCGCTGGTACAGCTCGTGCGCTGGCTCCTGAACATGGGCCAGATCGAGTTCGCCGCCGAGATCGCGGGCGCGCTGGGCGTCGGCCTCGAGTTCGGGGTGCTGCGGCCCTACGGGCGCGGGCAGGAAGAGGAGGCCGACATTCTGGGCCTCGGACTGATGCGCCGGGCGGGCTACCGGCCCGAGGCCGCGCTGGAGCTGTGGCAGCGCATGGACGCGCGGGGCGGGCGGGGGCCGGAGTTCCTGTCCACCCACCCTGCGCCCCAGAGCCGGATCCGGACCCTGCAGGAGGCGATCGCCGCGCAGGCGTGAGCCTCGGCGCTTCCCCCCGAATAGGACGGTCGCTGTGCGTCCCGGTTCGAGCGGGCCTGGCACGGGATATGCAAACTTTTTTGTGAGAAAGACCGGATTCGTGCACGACGATGCGGCCGCGGGCGCTATGCCTTGGAGGGAGACCCGAAGGGAGGCCCCCATGCCGCGCGCCGAATACACCCGCTCCGACATCACCCCCGAATCCGTCTGGCTCAACCGGCGGCGCCTCATCGGGGCGCTCGGCGCCGGCTCGCTGGCCGGCTCGCTGGATCTCCGGGGGGCATGGGCTGCCGAAGGGCTGCCCGAGCCGAACACCTGGGAAGAGATCACCACCTACAACAACTACTACGAGTTCGGCGTCGACAAGGGCGACCCGGCCGAGAACGCACCGGCGATGGAGACCTCGCCTTGGTCCGTGACCGTGGACGGGCTGGTGGACGCCCCGGGCGATTATGCCTTGGAC